>NZ_SOFB01000026.1:0-172669 GCF_004402815.1 Cryobacterium sp. Hz7 | reverse complement strand
GCCCGGTGCGCCACCTCCAGCTCCGCGTCGAGACGCCGCACCTGGCCGGCCGCGCCCTCGGCCGCCCGCAGCCGCTCCGCCTGGGCGCGCGCCTCGGGCTCGCTTGCCGCCGCCAGCGCGGCCGCCGCCAGGGCCTCGTTGACGTCATCCATCCGGTCCGGTAGCTCGTCCAGGAGCGCCTGGGTCTGCTCGACGGATGCCACGTGCAGGGCGAGCTCCTCCTGCAGCGTCACAATCTTGGCCTCGATGCCGGGCAGCAGCCGTTCGACGTCGAGAACGTCCTTCAACGATCCGAGCCGGCCCAGGAGATTCTCGATGACGGCCTTGAGGCTCTCAGTCGTTTCCACCAGACCTGGGTCGTCCTGGTACTCACGCCAGGCGCCGTGCGCGTACGATTCGCCGACCAGGGCACGTTCGAGCGCTTCCTCCGCCTCTCGACGCGTGCGGAGCGCCGGCCACACGCGGGACGCCCGGTTCGCGGCCAGCACGGCCGCCCGGTCGAGGGCGACCGCCACCTGCCGGGCCTCGAGAACGGCCAGGGCCGAGTGGGCTTCGTTGCGGCGGTCCTGCCGGCTGCGCAGGTCTTCCTGGGCCTGCACGTCGGCGGCGGCCAACTCCAGCGCCGACGTGGCCCGTTCGGCCCCCGCCGACGCCTCGGCCAGCAGCTCGTCCAGCTCCGCCAGGGCGGCGTCGAACCAGGCCCGGTCGCGACTGCCGGGCGCGTCATCGGAGTCGTCGCCGGGCAGGTCTTCGCGCTGCAAGTGCCGGGACGCGGTGGCCGCCAGGCCGGCCAGGCGCTGGCGCACGGATTCCAGCCCATCATCGAGCGACTTGCGCCGGCTGATCAGCCCGAGTTCGAGCTGCTCGAACCGGGCGGTGCCGAAGAGGGTGCGCAGCACCCCTCGCCGGTCATCGGTCTTGGCCAGCAGGAACCGCTGGAACCGGTTCTGGGCCAGCAGGATCACCTGCAGAAACTGGTCCTGCTTGAGCGGCAGGATGCGGCTGAGCTCGTGCCCGACGTCGACCGGACGGGTCGCCACGCTGCGCCAGCCCTCAGGGGTGTCCCGGTCGTCGTGCAGGTCACGGATGTCGAGGCGCGCGTCGGGCGGTGACATGGTCGTACCCGGGCCACGCTTCTTGTTCTTCTCGTACCTGGGTGTGCGGTAGATGCGGTAGTCGTTCTCGTTCAGTGCGAATTCCAGCTCCACGAAAGTAGGGTCATCCGGTTCGCAGTGGTCACTGCGCAGCTGGGACTCCGTTCCCTCATAGCGCGGCACGCTGCCGTAGAGGGCGAAGCAGACGGCGTCGAGGATGCTGGACTTGCCGGCCCCGGTCTTGCCGGTGATCAGGAAGATTCCATCGGCATCGAAGCGCTCGAAGTCGATCACCTGTTCGTTCTTGTAGGGGCCGAATCCGGCGATCCGCAGGCGTTTGATCTTCATCGGCTCAGCTCCCTCAGGTCACCCTCGGTGAGGAGTTCCGCCACCAGGTCTCGTTCGAAATCGGATTGGCCGACCCCGTTGCGCACGAACTCGAGGAACCCGGCGACAATCTCGCGGTCACTCTGGCGGTCGATGCGCTCACCGTAGCTGACGGCATCCGAGTCGACGACGACAGCGGGCCGGTGCTCGAGCGTGACGCAGTGCGGGAATCGTTTCTGCAGGCGCCGGATGCCGTCGAGGGGACGCACCTGGTCGGTCAGGATTGCCGACACCCAGTCGGGCTCGAACTCGGCCAAAGCGTCATCGGTCAGGAGCTGTTCGATCTCGCCGGTGAGCACGCTGAGTCGCCGCGGGACCGGAAGCTCGATCCATTCGATGTCGGCGGCAGGGCCGGCCTGGAGCTCGACCAGCCAGCAGCCCCGCGGTTTGCCGGCCTCCGAGAAGGAGTAGTGCAGTGGTGCTCCCGAGTAGCGCACGCGGTCGGTGAGGTGGGCCCGCCCGTGGATGTGGCCGAGGGCGACGTAGTCCGGTCCTGTGAAGACCGACACGGGCACCAGATCGAGGCCGCCCGCGGTGATGTCCCGCACGGTATCGGTCGCCGCGGCCGCGGGCACTCCCGCCGCGAAGCAGTGGCTGAGCACCACCGATCGCCCGCCGCGCACGGCCAGGTCATCGCGGATGCGCTGCATCACGACGGTGAGCACCTGCTCGTGGGTCTTGAGCGGTTCGTCTGCCGGCCCGTGAAAAACGCTGAGGTGCCGGACCAGCGCCGGCTCCAGGTAGGGGATGCCATAGAAGTGCACGGGCCCGTGCTCGTCCGGCACGGTGACCGGTTCGAGGAACTGCTCCGGCCGGGTCAGCACATGGACGCCCGCGAGTGCGGCCCACTCCGCCTGGAAGCCGAGGCGGGTGGCGGAGTCGTGGTTGCCGCTGGTCATCACCACCGTGGCCCCTGCCTGCTTGATTTCCCGCAGCACCGCCGCGAGCAGCGTGTAGCTCTCGGCCGACGGCATGGCCGAGTCGAAGATGTCGCCGGCCACCGCCACCACGTCGATCCGGCGCTGCCGCACCACCTCCACCAGCGCATCCAGCACCTGATGCAGGGCATCCAGGGTCGAATGGGTGTGGAAGGTTCGCCCGATGTGCCAGTCGGAAGTGTGCAGGATCTTCATGATGCTCACGCTATCGCCGACGGCCGACACCCGGCGGCACCCGGCGGCGCCGGGCAGCACCGGGCAGCACCGGGCAGCACCGGGCAGCACCGCGCAGCGGGTTCTTTGTTTGTCTTTGTTTTTCTTGACAAACAAAAACAAACACAGGTAAAGTTTTTGTATTCTACAAATTCGTGGTTTCGGCCACTCAGCGTCGAGGAGGTCGCCATGTTCGCCGAAGAACGTCAGGCCCTGATCGTCGATCTGGTCACCAGTTCGAACCGGGTCACGGTCAGCGATCTCGCCTCCCGCTTCGATGTCACCCCCGAAACGGTGCGCCGCGACCTCGACAGCCTCGAGGGCGCCCGCCAGCTGCGCCGGGTGCACGGCGGCGCGGTCGCGTTCGACCGGCAGAGCATGTCCGAGCTCAGCCTCGAAGAACGCCAGACGCAGCGGCAGGACGAGAAGCAGCGCATCGCCGCCGCCGCCCTCACCATGATTCCCTCGAGCCAGACCGGCTCCGTCCTGCTGGATGCCGGCACCACGACCGAGCTGCTCGCCGACCTCCTGCTCGACTGGACACCGGCAGCCCCCGGTGACGAACTCCTGGTCATCACCAACGCGGTGCCGATCGCCACGAAACTCGCCGGCAACGACGCCATCTCGTTGTATATCCTCGGCGGCCGCGTGCGCGGCCTCACCCGCGCCGTCGTCGGTCCCAGCACCATCGCCCAGCTCGATTCGTTGCGGCCCGACATCGCGTTCGTCGGCGCCAACGGCGTGCACGCCGAATTCGGTTTCAGCACTCCGGATGCCGTTGAATCCGCCGTGAAGACAGCCATCGTCCGTTCGGCCCGTCGTGTTGTCGCACTGGCCGATTCGTCCAAGCTCGACAAGGAAACCCTGATCCGCTTCGCGGCCCTGGGCGACATCGACGTGCTGATCGCGGACGCTCTCCCATCAGATGAACTTGCCGCAGCCCTGGCCGCGGCCGACGTTGAGGTTGTGATCGCGTGATCATCACGCTTACCCCGAATCCGAGCCTGGATCGCACCATCGAACTCCGCGCCCCGCTGGCCCGCGGCGAAGTTCAGCGCGCCGCTTCATCCCGCGAAGAACCGGGCGGCAAGGGCGTGAACATCGTTCGCGCCCTCGAGGCCTCGGACATCCTGAGCCTCGCCATTCTCCCCGGCGACGAGTTGGACCCCGTTCTGGTGGCCCTCCGGGCCGCGGGGGTGCCCCACCTCGGCATGCCGATCGGCGCCACACTCCGGAGCAACGTCGCGCTGACCGAGATCGACGGCACCACCACCAAGGTGAACGTGCCCGGACCGGTGCTGACCGCCGCGCAGCAGAGCGACCTGATCGAACTCGTGCTGGAGAAGGCGGAGGGTGCCAGCTGGCTCGTGCTGGCCGGATCGCTGCCGCCTGGAGTGCCCGTCGACTTCTACGCCGACATCACCAGGGAGCTCCGCAGCCGGTTCGGCGCGAGCGCCCCTCGGGTGGCCGTCGACTCGTCCGGCGCGCCCCTCGCCGCCGCCGTCACGGCCGGACCGGACCTGATCAAGCCCAACGCGGAAGAACTGGCCGAGCTCACCGGCATCCCCGACCCGGAGAGCCTCGAGGGCAATCCGGTGCTCGTGGCCCGCGCCGCCGAGCGTCTCGTCGCCACCGGAGTTGGCGCCGTGTTGGCCACCCTCGGTTCCCAGGGTGCCGTGCTGGTGACCGAAGACGGCGCCTGGCTCGCGAAAACGCCGCCGATCATCGCGCGCAGCACCGTCGGAGCCGGCGATTCATCCCTGGCCGGCTACCTGCTCAGCAGCATCGCCGGCGGCTCCGCCCCCGACTCTCTCCGCCAGGCCGCAGCCCACGGGGCCGCAGCCGCGTCCCTGCCCGGATCAACCGTTCCGGCACTGCACCAAACCAGACCGGGCGACGTCACCCTGACGTCGCTCAACACCCATCCAAAGGAGGATGTCCAGTGAGTGCACTGATCACCCCGGAGCTTGTCGCTCTGGATAAGAACCTCGGAGCCGCACCCTCGAGCGTAATCCGGCATCTTGCCGAGCTCGTCGTAGGCGCCGGCCGCGCCACCGAGATCGAGAGCCTCTACGCGGATGCCCTCGCTCGCGAAGCGAAGACGGCAACCGGCATCCCCGGCGGCCTGGCCATCCCGCATTGCCGTTCGGCAGCCGTTACCGAGCCGACGCTGGCGTTGGCCCGACTGACTTCGCCGGTCGACTTCGGCGCCGCCGATGGCCCCGCGGACCTCGTCTTCCTGATCGCCGCTCCCGAGGGCGCGGACCAGGAACACCTCAAGATCCTGGCCAAGCTCGCCCGCTCGCTGATGAAGGCCCCCTTCACCGCCGCGCTGCGCGCCGCGAAGACCCAGGCCGAAATCGTCGAACTGGTCACCAGCGTCGTCTCCCCGGCTCCCGTGGCCGCCGGCGGCGTCGCCGCCGCCGGCGCCAACGTCGGAAGCACGCCCGCGGCATCCGCCGGTGTCAAGCGCATCGTCGCTGTGACCGCCTGCCCGACCGGCATCGCGCACACCTACATGGCTGCCGAATCGCTCGTTGCCGCGGCGAAGGCCGCCGGCGTCGACCTGCAGGTCGAAACCCAGGGCTCGGCCGGCCTCACGATGCTCGACCCGGCCGTCATCGCCGCGGCCGACGCGGTCATCTTCGCCGTCGACGTCGACGTTCGCGGTCGCGAGCGCTTCGCCGGTAAGCCCGTCATCCAGGTGCCCGTCAAACGCGGCATCGACGAACCGGCCAAGCTCATCCACGATGCCCTGGCCGCGGCCCAGAACCCTAACGCCCGCCGCGTCGGCGGCACCGTCGGTGCGGCCGAGGCCGAGGAGACCAGCGAGCACTTCGGCCAGAAGGTCAAGCGCGCCCTGCTCACCGGTGTCAGCTACATGATCCCGTTCGTCGCCGGTGGAGGTCTGCTGATCGCCCTCGGATTCCTCCTCGGAGGCTACGAGATCACCGAGGTCGCCGACACGGTCACCCTGGAGAACAACCTGTTCAACCTGCCGGAAGGCGGCATGCTGACCTATCTGGGAGCGGTCTTCTTCAAGATCGGCGCGCTGTCGATGGGCTTCCTGGTTCCGGCCCTGGCCGGCTACATCGCCTACGCGATCGCCGACCGTCCCGGAATCGCCCCCGGTTTCGTCGCCGGTGCCGTCGCCGGGTTCATGGGTGCCGGTTTCCTCGGCGGCATCGCCGGTGGTCTGCTGGCCGGTGTCGCAGCCGCCAGCTTCGCCAAGCTCGACGTGCCGCGCTGGCTGCGCAGCCTGATGCCCGTCGTCATCATCCCGCTGGTCGCGTCGATCGTCGCCTCGGGCCTGATGTTCCTGGTGCTCGGTGGCCCCATCGCGCTGCTGACCACCGCCCTGAACGAGTGGCTGTCCGGCATGACCGGCGCCTCCGCCATCCTGCTCGGCCTGATCCTGGGCCTCATGATGGGGTTCGACCTCGGCGGACCGGTCAACAAGGTTGCCTACGCCTTCGCCGTCGCCGGTCTCGGCACCGCAACCATGGCCAACCAGGCTCCGTGGCAGATCATGGCCGCGGTCATGGCCGCCGGCATGGTTCCGCCGCTCGCCATGGCCCTGGCCACGGTGCTCGACCGCCGACTGTTCACTGTCGCCGAGCGCGAAAACGGCAAGGCCGCCTGGCTGCTGGGTGCGTCGTTCATCTCCGAAGGCGCCATCCCGTTCGCTGCCGCAGACGTGCTCCGCGTGATCCCGGCCTCCATGGTGGGCGCCGGCGTGACCGGTGCTCTCTCGATGGCCTGGGGCGTCACCTCGAAGGCCCCGCACGGCGGAATGTTCGTCTTCTTCGCCATCGACAGCTTCGCGCTCTTCGCCCTGGCGATCGCGATCGGAACCGTCGTAACGGCCATCCTGGTGATCGCGCTGAAGCGATACGCTCGAAAGACACCGTTGGTCACCGCGGACGCAGCAGCGCCCGCCCTGGTCAACGCTTAACCGCACGTCGGCCGCTCCGAGAAATTCGGGGCGGCCGACGCGTAGCATCAATAGCGCAGTATTTCTGCTGCGCAAGAATAGAGGTTGTCCCGTGCAGAATTTCACTGGTGTAGGCGTAAGCCCCGGCCGGATCATCGGATCCGTTCGCCAGATGCCCAAACCGATCAGCGAACCCCCGGCAGGTGAACGCCTGGATGCGGCGACTACGCCCGAAGTCGCAACGGCAGAGCTGCGGACAGCCTCCAAGGTGGTGCAAACCGAGCTTCAGCGTCGCGCCGAAGCCGCCACGGGCGCCAGCAAGTCGGTTCTCGAAGCCACCGCGCTGATGGCCACCGACCCGATGCTGATAAAAGCTGCAGTGAAATTAATCGTTACCGGAACATCCGCCGAACGCGCGATCTGGGAGTCCGGCGCATCAGTCGCCGAGATGCTGCACAACCTCGGTGGCTACATGGCCGAGCGGGCCACGGATGTCCTCGACGTGCGGGCCCGGATCGTCGCCGAGCTGCGCGGCGTCACCGCCCCCGGCATCCCCCAGTCTGACGAGCCCTTCGTGCTCGTAGCCGAGGACCTCGCCCCGGCCGACACCGCCACCCTCGACCCGAACAAGATCCTCGCCCTGGTCACCAGCGGCGGCGGACCGCAGTCGCACACCGCGATCATCGCCCGCGCCCTCGGCCTGCCGGCCGTCGTCGCCGCCGCCGGCGTCGACGCCCTCACCGATGGCACCGAGGTCTACGTGGACGGCGCCGCCGGAACCCTCCAGGTTGACCCCGGCGACGACGAGCGCACCGCCGTCACGGCGTGGGAGCACGTCGCGGCCAGCCTGTCCGTGTTCGACGGCACCGGCACCACCGCCGACGGCCACCTCGTTCCGCTGTTGGCCAACGTGGGCGGGGCCGCTGACGCGGTCAAGGCCGCGGCCGCCGGCGCGGAGGGCGTCGGACTGCTCCGCACCGAGTTCTGCTTCCTCGAGCGCGACATCGAGCCCACCATCGATGAGCAGGTCGTGGCCTACCGCGGCGTGTTCGACGCGTTCCCAGGCAAGAAGGTCGTCGTGCGCACGCTCGACGCCGGCGCCGACAAGCCTCTGCCGTTCCTCACCGACAGCACGGAGCCCAACCCGTCGCTCGGCGTGCGCGGCTACCGCACCGACCTGACCAGCCCCGGCGTGCTCAAGCGCCAACTCACAGCCATCGCCACCGCCGCGCAGGCCTCCTCCGCCGTGGTCTGGGTGATGGCTCCGATGATCGCCACGGTCGACGAGGCCGCCGACTTCGCCGCCATGTGCCGCGTCGCCGGGCTGAAGACCCCCGGCGTCATGGTGGAGGTTCCCTCCGCGGCGCTCCGCTCCGCGAGCATCCTGACCGAAGCCGAATTCGTCAGCCTCGGCACGAACGACCTCACCCAGTACACGATGGCCGCCGACCGTCAGCTCGGAACCCTCGCCGCGCTGAACTCGCCGTGGCAGCCCGCCGTGCTCCAGCTGATCCAGCTCACCGTCGCGGGGGCGATATACGAGGGCCACAACAAGCCCGTCGGCGTCTGCGGCGAAGCCGCCGCCGACCCGGTTCTCGCCGTCGTACTCGTCGGGCTGGGTGTCAACACCCTGTCCATGACGGCCCGGTCGATGTCCGCCGTGGGCGCCGTGCTGAAGTCCGTGACGCTCGAACGGGCGCAGGAACTTGCCCAGATCGCCGTTTCGGCCCGTAATTCGGACGAAGCGCGTACCCGCGTGCGCGCCGGATTGCCCATACTTGAAGAGCTGGGTCTCTAGCCGCTTCGGATTTACGTCGCATCGCATCATCGCCGGCGAGCCACCCTTTCGCCGGGCACCAATTAGGAGGAACCATGTCCGAACGTAAAGCCACCATCGCGAGCCGTGTCGGCCTGCACGCGCGCCCCGCATCCATCTTCGCGGCGGCCGTCGGCGATCTGACCCTCGAGGTCACCATCGCCCTCGAGGCCGACCCGGCCGAGGACGCGATGGATGCCTCGAGCATCCTGTCGCTGATGAGCCTGGGTGCCGCCAACGGCGACATCGTCGTGCTGCGCGCCGAGGGCGACGGAGCCGATGAGGCTCTCGAATCCCTCGTCAAGCTCCTCGAAACGGACCTCGACGCCGAGTAGCACCCCCGACCGAAGGCACCCTCAGTCCGCGCGAATCATGCCGGAGTGAGGGTGCCTTTTCGTGGGTCAGGCTTTGACGCCGCAGGTCAGGCCCGGTCGGGCGTGACCAGGGTGATGAACGCGCTCAGCTGGGCCAGGCTCTCCACACTTGAGGGCAGGTCTCGGTCAGGGCCGGCGAGTAGACCAGCCAGGCCGCCCACTGGGCACGGGAGATGGCCACGTTGAGCCGGTTTGCCAGGAGCAGGAACTCGAGGCCGCGCGGTACGTCCTCTGCCGCGGAGGCGGCAAGCGAGACCACGGCGACCGCCGCCTCCCGGCCCTGGAACTTGTCGACGGTGCCCACCGGCACGTCACCCAGGCCGGCCTGCACGAGGTGGCGGCGCAGCAGCTCGACCTGCGCGTTGTAGGGCGCCACGACGATCACGTCGCCCTGCGCCAGCGGTGCGCTCCGGCCACCGGATGTCCAGGGTCGGCCGAGCAGACCGGTCACCAGTGAGACCACGGCTTCGGCCTCCTCCACCGACGAGGTGGAATTGAACCGGTGCGGCACGGGCACCGGGTGCAGGCCCGGCTCCACAGCCTCGAGTCGGCGATCGGAGGGGTGCGAGCGCAGCCGCCCCTCGTAGGACAGCGCCGACACCGGAGCGCAGATCCTCGGATGCATGCGCCAGCTGGTCTTCAGAAAGTAGCCGAATTCCGGCGGGAGCACCTGGTGTCCGTCGCTGAGCCAGCCCAGAGCCGAGCCGTCGACCGGTTCGGGGTGCGTGCCCTGGCTGACCTGCGGCAGCTGTTGCGGGTCGCCGAGCAGCAGCAGGCGTTCGGCCGCGACGGCTGCTGCGATGGTGCTGGCGAGGGAAAACTGGCCGGCCTCGTCGATCACGAGCAGGTCGAGGGAGCCCCGCGGCACCCGGTCGGCGTTGCTGAAGTCCCAGGCGGTGCCGCCGAGCACCCAGCCGCCGGACTGCCCGGTGAACCGGGCGAAGGTCTTGGTATCCAGGAGGGTCCACGGCACCGGCTTTTTCTCGTCGCCCTTTTTCGCTTTCTTCCCGACCTGGCCGGGCTCCAGCCCCGCCTCGATTCCGGCGGCGAGTACGGCCCGGAGCATGTTCTCGACCGCGGCGTGGGACTGCGCGACGACGCCGACGCGCCAGCCGTGCCGCACGACGAGGTCGGCGATCACCCTCGAGCCGACGAAGGTCTTGCCGGTTCCGGGCGGGCCCTGCACCGCGAGGTAGGACCGGTCGAGCACGAGCAGGGTGTCCCGGATGGCGGTGCGCACATCTCCCTCACCGTCGCCGTCGCCGGCACCATCGCCCTCGCCGTCCCCGGCACCGGCACCATCGCCGGGGCGCGCCGGTGGCTGCACCAGGGGCTGCGCCGGCCCACTTGCCCCGAGCAACCGGGGCGGGCGTCGGCGCAGCAGGTCGAAGGCCGCGTCCGGCAGCGGTTCCGGCCACCGGGAGAGCACGGCGCGGCCCCACTCCGAGATCGCGGTCACCTGGCTACCGGCTGGCGGCGGGGTGCCGGGGGTGAGGGCGATCGGCATTTCCCGGTGGGCGGGTGCATCGCGTTCGAGCACCTCCTCGACCAAATAGACCGACTCGTCGATCACGTCGATGATGGTCGCCCTGTTGTGCGCGGTGCGCGCTCCGGGGGCGTCGCTGCGGCTGATCGGCGGGTAGGGCAGGTCGTAGAGCAGGAACGGCTGCTGCCCGACCGTGAGCGAACTGCCCGGCGCGAGTGCCCCGGTCAGGCGCAGTACCCGGCGGTCGAGCGACTGGCGGCCTTCCCGGTGCCAGCCCAGGTGCAGGGCTGCTGTTTCGACGATGAGCACGTCCCTGGTGTCCGCCCAGTCGTCCACGGGCGCGCCCAGGCGACTGTAGTGGTCCCACCAGAACGATTTCTGCTCCCGCCGGTGGTAGTCGATCGCCGCCGAGGCGAGGGCGAGCGCGGTCTGGTCGGCGGTGCGCTCGGCCGGCGGAACGTCGGCAAGCAGCGCGGAGAGTTCCAGGTAGACCGGGTCCGGTTCCCGCACCGGCAGGGGCACGCCCGCCAGGGTCGCCGGCGACGCTGCGGTGGCGCCCGGCTGCTCGGCGGCGCGGGCCAGCAGCCAGTCGCGCAGGCGCAGGGTGGAGCGGCAGTCGTACGCGTTGTAGCGGGCGATGTCCGTGAGAATCTGCTCTGCGGCATCCGTCTGTCCGGTGGCCAACAGGGTGCGCGAGCGCACGTATTCGGTGATCGAATCGGCGGCGTTGGCCACGCCCTCGCGTTCCTCGAGCCCCATGTAGAGCGGTTCGAGCTTCTTGAGCGAGTAGCTGCGGCTGCCGATGCGTAAGCCCTGCCGCACGATCGGGTAGAGGTCAACGAGCACATTCCGGCGCAATAGGTCGTCGACCGCTTCTTCGCCGACCCCGTGCCGGGCGGCAAGGCCGAGCAGGTGGGTGCGCTCGTAGGGGGCGTAGTGGTAGATGTGGAGCCCCGGATGCCGCGAACGGCGCTCCCGCACATACTCCAGGAAGTCGATCAGGGCCTGACGTTCCTCGGCGCGGTCGTGCGCCCAGAAGGTGCGGAAGGTATCGTCCGGCAGGGCCAGACCGAACAGATAGTCCAGCCCCCACTGTCCGTTGCCGGCCTCCTGGTAGAGCGGGTCACCCTCGAAGTCGAAGAAGATGTCCCCCGCATCGGGTGCGGGCAGCGCCGCGAGGGCGGCCGGGTTGATGATCTCCCAGTTCAGTGGCCGGCCGGGGGCTCGGGGGGCGATCTGCAGCCGGGCCTGCCCCTGCAGGGTCGCCAGCGTGGCGTCTGACAAACCGGGGACGGGCTCGCGCCGCGCGGCGAGGTCGTCGATGGAGCGGACGCCCGCGGAGCGCAGCCGGGCGCGCTGGCTGAGCCGCAGGTTCGCGACCAGGAGCACGTCCCGGTGCTGCTGCACCTGCTCCTCGCACAGGTCACAGCGGCCGCAGGCGGCGTAGCGAGGGTCACCCCACGGGGTAGGTGCAGGGTCGGCGAGGCGTTCGTCGACCAGCCGCTCGAGGCGGGCGCGCCGGGCGCGGTAGACCGGCAGGATGTCCTGCAACCGGTGCGAGCTCGTGCGGCCGTCGCCGAGCAGAAGGTGCACGTTTTCCCCCGTCGGGATGCCCATCCGCTGCAACTGGTCGCTATACGCCGCCAACTGCAGCAGCGCCGTGATCTTCGCCGAGCGTGCCAGCTTCGTGTCGTAGACCTCGTAGGTCGCGGCATGGTCTGCAGGGTCGGCGGGGTCGGAATGGTCGGCGGGGTCGGCGGGGTCGGCGGGGTCGGAATGGTCGGCGGGGTCGGAATGGTCGGCGGGGTCGCTCGGGTCGCCGCTCCCGGTGCGGATGATGAAGTCCGCATAGCCCAGGAATCGCCCGTCGAAGAACGCAGCCTGGAACACCACCTCGGCCCCTGCGCGCACGGCCGCCTCGCTCATTTCAACGGCGGAACCGATGTCGGCGAGGTCGCCACGTTCGATCTCGACGACGGTGCGGGCCGCGCGCAGCTGTTCGAGCATCCGCAGTTCGTGGGCGTCGCCCAGCTCGGCGGTGCGCTGGAGCATGGCGTCAGCGGCTGCCGGGGCGGCGTCGATGCGTCCCAGTTTCGCGTCGAGTCGGCGCAACAGTGCCCACTCGCACGCGGCCGCGGCGCTGAGGTCGCTCGCCGAGTAGACAACGGTGGCAGGGCCTGGCAGGAACACGTCGATCTCCTCTTTGCGCACGCACAACCACACCGGAAGCGCTGGTCACGGTGGTTTCGAGGCTAGCCGACACCACCGACCAGAACAGGGGTGCCGCGCCCTTCCCCCTGCAGCCGTGCTCAACTAGGGTTGGCCTACACGCGGCAGACGAGGTTTTTGATGGCTGTCCGCGCGGCGGTTCACTGTTGATCCGATTCTGGCCGATTGCGGGCCCGATGTGCGACGACCGAGTGCCGTATCCCTGCAACCAAGCGAGAAGGAACACACCGTGACTGACAGCCAGAACCCCGTACCCACTGCCAACGCCACCGGCCCCGACGCCCACAACATCAAGGACTGGACCGACCTCGGCAAGGAGATGTGGTCCTACCTGACCGGCAAGAGCGCCGCCATCAACTACAGCTTCATCGACATGACGGTGGAGGTGCCGCGCGACATCGGCCCCGATGCCCCCCGTGCCACTTGGAAGCTGAACGGCACACTGCGTGTCACCACGAGCGAGGGTTCAGGCACCGAACCGCTCACCAAGTAGTCATGAGCCCCACCACCCGCCTGGACATCGACCTGGAGTTCTCCCTCGCGGAGCCGGGCACACCGGGCGACACCACGGAGGCGACCGGCGCCGAGCAGATGGGCGGAACCATCACGGCCAGCGGCCTCGACGTCGAGATCTTCTCCAGCAAGCCCGAGATGTTCGTGCGTACCAGCACGATGAAGCTGAAGGAACTCCGCGGCCTGGCCGGCGACCTGGCCGAGCGCGGCCTGACCGTCTCCGTGTCCGGCCCCGACGGCCTGATCATCCGGCTGGGAGCCGTCAAGGCACCCGTCATCCAGCGGCTGCTGACCGGTTCGTCGCACATTACGCTCGGCAGCCGGGCCGCGCTGGTTCCGCTCCTGCGGCGGCGCAGTGCTGCACCGGAGGCGGGCCTGTCCCTGCCGTTGCCGCCGGCCACCCTGTTGCCGTTGGTGCCGACCTTCGACCGGCGCATCCGTCGCCGGGTGACCACGACGCACTACACACCGGGGGCAGGCCGGCCCCGGCTGGTTTTTGTGATCGGCTCGAAGAACTGGAACGGTCAGATGCCGCGCGAGTTCGATCTGCTGCCGACGGTCACCACCATCGGTTCGGCCCCGGATGCCGACCTGCAGCTGGCCGGTCTGCAACCGTTCCATGCCGAAATCCGCCACGACGACAACGACGAGTACATTCTGTATCCGCTCGGCGACGTTTCCGGCGGAGCCAAGCGGAATTACCGGCAGGACGAGAACGACGGGCAGGTCCTGCGCACCGGCGCCCGGATCGAAATGGGTCCGTGGCGCATGGCCTACTTCCGTGAGGAGTATGCCGACCACGGCCGCCCCCACGGCGGTCGCGTGGGCGGGGAACTGTCCGTGCAAAAGCCGCAACCGAGCCGCCGCGCAGCCCGGTTGGAGCGCGAGGCCAACGCCGCCGGTGCCGGCACCACGAACGGCGGCACCGAGCCGACGACCGCGCGGCCGGGGCCGGTGGACGACTCCGAGATCTAGGGTCAGGTCCGGGTCGGCAGATCCTGGCTGCGCCACTCGCGGCGCACGCTGTGGAAGCCGGCACACGGTAGAACGTGTGCCGGCTTCCCATGTATGAGCCGCGACGGATTCCGCCGAGCCCTGCGCCGCCCTGCGCCGCGCGGCGCTGCCCCACGCTGCCCTGCGCTGCCCTGCCCTGCCCTGCCCTGCACCAATTCGACGGAGATTCTGAGGAAAAAGCGGGTTTACGGGCTGTTTGGAATGATTGTGGGCAAAATCTCCGTCGAATTCGTTCGGGATTCGCGGTGGAGCACGGGGTGGCGGGTGGGGTGACGCACGGGGTCGCGCACGGGGTCGCGGGTGGATGCAGAGCGCACCCGTGCGGCTGCAAATCCGGCCGGTGTTGTGGCCAACTCAGGAGATCCGTCCGGCCGGGACGGACATCCGCACCGGTTCCGCACTGGTCCGTGGGAGCCGGGCAATGCGGGCGACGGATGTCCTGAGTTGGCCACACGCGCAGGCTCGGCCGGGCCTGACCCGCGGCAGGTCTCCTGCGTTGGCCACACGCGCAGGCTCGGCCGGGCCTGACCCGCGGCGGAGCCCGGGATCCCCACACCCGCGAAACCCCCTGGCCGTCAGGTACACGCAGCTAGACGGGCTCCCCCGCGGTCTCGGCCGCCGGGATACTCTGGCCGGGGACGGCATCCTCGCGGCGCGACTCCGCGTGTGGCGCGGTGCCGGACAGCCCTAGCGTCGCCAGGAAGCCGAGCACGAGGAACCCGGCTGCGGCGTACGCCGAGTAGCGGGTGCCGTCGCTGAACGCCTCGCGGGCGGTATCCGCCAGCTCGGGGCTCTGCTCTTCGAACGACGGGATCACCGAGCCCGCACTGTCGACGACCGCGTCGACGATCAGACTCCGGGTCTCGGCAGTCAGCCCGGGCACCTCGGCCAGCTTCGCATCGAGCGACGTACCGACCGTAGTGAACAGCACGGTGCCCAGCACCGCGATGCCGAGCGCCGAGCCGATCTGCCGGGCGGTGCTGGACGTGCCGGAGCCTTGGCCGCTCTGCGCCACCGGCACATCCTTGAGCACGACGCCGGTGAGCTGGGCGGTGGCCAGCCCCACGCCGATGCCGTAGACGAACAGGAACGGCACCACGACGAGCCAGGTGGACTCGGCCGTGATGACCAGGCCGAGGCCGGCGACGCCGATGATCTCGGCGACGATCCCGAACCGCACGATCGTCTCGGGTGAGATCTTGTTGCCGAACGCCCCGGACACCCCGCTGGCCACGAACGAGCCCAGCGCGAGGGCGAGCAGCACGAATCCGGTCTGCAGGGCGTCGTAGCCGAGCACATTCTGCAGCCAGAGCGGCAGTGACAGGATGATGCCGAACTCACCGAGGGAGACGATCATGGCCGCGATGTTGCCGTTTCGGAACGACGGGATCGAGAACAGGGAGAAGGCGAGCAGGGTGGTCTTGCCGGCCCGCTGGCGGTAGAGCCCCCAGTAGATGAAGGCCACGCCGGACACGACGGTGATCAGGAACACAAATGGAATAATCGACAGCGAGTACGGCCAGGTCCAGTCTCCCGCAACCGGCGCTTTGTCGGTGAGCCACCAGCCGTAGGTGCGTCCCTCGATCAGCCCGAAGACGAGCGACGCGCTGGTGATCACCGAGAGCACGGCGCCGACGACGTCGATGCGGCGCGGCTCGCCGGCATCCTTCGATTCGAGCACGAAGACCAGTACGCCGACGACGATGACGATGCCCAGTGGCACGTTGATGCCGAATGCCCAGCGCCAGGAGAAGGAGGTGGTGAGCCAGCCGCCGAGCAGGGGGCCGACGGCCACCATGCCGCCGATGGTCGAGCCCCAGATCGCGAACGCGATGCCTCGGTCACGGCCGCGGAACGTGGCGTTGATGATCGAGAGCGTGGTGGGCAGCACCATCGCACCGCCGACGCCCTGGATCAGCCGACCCAGGATCAGGAGTTCGCCCGTCTGCGCGAGCGCCGCGAAGACGGATGATGTGGCGAAGACGATTACGCCGAGAATCAGGATGCGCCGTCGACCGAACCGGTCGGCAAGCGTTCCGAACACCAGCAGCAGGGCCGCGAAAACCAGGGTGTAGCTCTCCTGCACCCACTGCACCTGGGTCGAGGTGATCGCCAGGTCGTCGACGATCGAGGGGATGGCCACGTTGATGATCGTGGAATCGACGATGATCAGGGCGACGGCGACGCTGATGAAGACGAGACCGGCCCAGCGCCGGCGCGCCGAGGTGACGCCCGCCGGGGTGACAGGCAGGGTGGCCGGATCGCTCACGCGGTGACCGATCGGGACGTGGCGGATGTGGCGGACGTGACGGACCTGGAGGTGCGCACGCGCACGGTGATGGTGACGATCAGGATGGCGGCCACGGCGACGATCGCCGCGATCGCCGTGGGAGTGGAGAGCAGGGTGCCGGCCAGCCGGGCCACGGCCACCCAGCCGAGGCCCCAGCACAGCGACGCGGCCGGGGCGAGGCGGCCGTGGCCGTAGATCGCGAGGACTACGCCGACCAGCCCGGCGACGGCGATGACCAGCACCGCCCACAGGTCCGCGCTGAGGCCGAAGCCTTCGAAGCCGGAGGCGACGAGCACCGCGGTGACGTTGGCGGCGGTCGCGATGGCCACCCAGCCGAGGTACAGGCCCACGGTGCCGTCGGCGACGATCGTCTCAATCAGGTTTTTGGGCTGGGTGCGGAGCGTGAGCTGGAACGCCCGGATCAGCACGACCAGCAGAAGCACGATCACGGGCACACTGAGCCAGAGCAGGTCGAACTGGATGCTCAGGATCCAGGCGGCGTTCAGCACGAGCGACGCTGCGATCGGGTAGCCCAGGGCGCGTTGGCGGTCATCCGTTCTCTGCGCCGGCAGGAGCTGCCACAGGGCGTAGGCGATGAGGCCGAGGTAGATCGCGGTCCAGATGCCGAAGGCCGGCCCGTCGGGGGCGATCGGGGTGGCGTCGGCGGCGAGCGCTCCGCCTGACGCGTTCTGGATCGGGGTTCCGCCGGCGGCGCCGGACCCGATGAACGATCCGACGGCGGCTAGGATCACGCTCGCCAGCACCACCGTTTGACGCAGTGGATCGCTGCTCTTATTCATCTCGGTCTCCCAACAATCTGCCACCTTAATAGTCGACGGTTTCATCCTGACCTCTTCCGCCCCCTGGAGTATGCGAAACTGCCGCATGCGCATCAACGGAGTGCACCACATCGCCATTATCGCCAGCGACTACGACGTGTCCAAGGCCTTCTACCTCGACGTTCTCGGCTGCACGCTCGAAGCGGAATACTTCCGGGCCGCGCGCCGGTCGTGGATGGGCAAGCTTGCCCTGAACGGCCACTACCTGATCGAACTGTTCTCTTTTTCCGACACCCCGCCCCGGAAGAGCGGCCCGGAAGCGCTCGGACTGCGCCACCTCGCGTTCGAGGTCGACGACGTACCGGCCGCGCGCGACGAGCTGATCGGCAAGCACGTCGAGGTTGAGGAACTGAGGGTGGACCCGAACACCGGCAAAGCGATGTTCTTCTTCCGCGACCCCGACGGGCTGCCGCTGGAAATCTACGAGCGCTGAGTCCGGACGCTATTGCTCCGGGCTGCTACTGCTCGGTCACCAGGTGGAAGACCACTCCGTCATCCTGCACGGACACGCGCAGGCGGTCGAGACCGGAGACCACCAGGTCGGCCTCCAGGTCGGCGGCCCGATGGGTGCCGACGACGCCGATCGTGGCGCAGCCGGCGGCTCGGGCGGCGGCAAGGCCGGCTGGGGCATCTTCGACCACGACGCAGCGGGCCGGGTCGACGCCGAGGCGTTCGGCAGCCAGCAGGAACGGCTCGGGGAACGGCTTGCCGCGGCTGGTGTCGTCGATGGTCACCACCGTGAGCGGCGCGGGGAAGCCGGCGGCGTCCAGGCGCACCAGGCACAGCTGCCGGGCACAGGACGTGACGATCGCCCGGCGGGCCTCGGGGATGCTCGCCATGAGTTCCGCCGCGCCGGCCAAAATCCTGACGCCATCCGTGTCGGCCAGTTCGAACTCGGTCAGCCGGGTGACGGATGTCTCGACCAGCTCCTCCGCCACCAGGGTCGCGATCATCTGACGCGCCGGCACCCCATGCTCGGGGCCGGTGAACGACGGGCCGAGGCCGACCTCGGCACCCCAGCGCAGCCAGGACCGGGTGACCGCCTGAGTGGAGTCGACCAGGGTGCCGTCCATGTCGAAGAGCACCGCCTGGAAGACCTGCCCCTGCAGGGCCTCCTCCCGGGAGGTTTCGAGCGGGGCGATTCCGGGCTGCGTCATTGTGGTTCCATTCGTCTCTGGGCTGGTACCCCTCAAGTCTGCGCCCTCACGGAACTACGCTATGACTCATGACCACTCCTCCCCGCGCGGTGCAGAAGCCACAGCAGCGCAGTTTCCATGACGACGTGTTCACCGACAATTACGAGTGGCTGCGCGACAAGGACAGCCCCGAGGTGATCGCGCACCTCGAAGCCGAGAACACCTTCACGGATGCCCGCACCGCCCACCTGGCCCTGCTGCAGGAGCAGGTCTTCGAGGAGATCAGGGGCCGCACCCAGGAGACCGACCTCAGCGTTCCGGTGCGACAGGGCCACTGGTGGTACTACACCCGCACGGTGGAGGGGAAGGAATACGGCATCCACTGCCGTGCGCCGATCTCCGCGCCGGACGACTGGACCCCGCCGGTGCTTCCCGAGCAGATCCCCGAACAGACCAGCGGGCAGGCGAGCGGGACCGCCGGTCTCCCGGGCGAGCAGATCGTGCTCGACGACAACGCCGAGGCAGCCGGCCACGAGTTCTACTCGCTCGGCAGCACCGACGTGAGCGGCGACGAGAACCGGCTGCTCTACGCCGTCGACACCGAGGGCGACGAGCGGTACACCCTGCGCGTGCGCGACATCGCGACCGGCGAGAATCTCGCGGACGAGATCCCGAACACCGGCGAGGGTGCACTGTTCGACCCGAGCGGCCGCTACATCTTCTATACGACCGTGGACGACGCCTGGCGGCCCGACACCGTGTGGCGACACGAGGTGGGAACCGCGGTCGCCGCCGACATGTCGGTCTTCCACGAACCCGACGAGCGCTTCTGGGTGGGCATCGGCCTCACCCGCAGCCGCAGGTTCCTGCTGATCGAGGCCGGCTCGAGCGTGACCACCGAGACCCGGCTGCTCGACGCTGCCGACCCGACCGGCGAGTTCGCCCTGGTGTGGCCGCGGCTGGACGGCGTCGAGTACGACGTGGAGCACGCCGTGCTGAACGGCCAGGACCGCCTGCTGATCGTGCACAACCACCACGCGGTCAACTTCGAGCTGGTCAGCGTCTCCGTCGCCGACCCGCGGGGTGAGAAACGGATTCTGCTGCCCCACGATACGGCCGTGCGCCTCGAGAGCGTCGACGCATTCCGCGACTTCGTGGTGGCCGAATACCGGCGGGACGGACTCACCCGCGTTGCCGTGAGCGCCGAGGCAGCCGACGAGGAACTCGATTTCATCGAGCTCGGCTTCGAGGAACCGCTGTACTCCGTGGGCACTTCGGCCAATCCCGAGTGGGACACGCCGACCATCCGTCTCGATTACACCAGCTTCGTCACGCCGTCGACGGTCTACGACCACGTGGTCGCCACCGGCGAGCGCCGGCTGCGGAAGCAGCAGCCCGTGCTCGGCCGCTACGACCCGACCCTGTTCGAGCAGCGCCGCGAGTGGGCTACCGCCGCCGACGGCACGCGCATCCCGATCTCCCTCGTCTACCGGCGTGACCTCGTCGCTCCGGGAACTCCCGCCCCGACCCTGCTCTACGGCTACGGCTCCTACGAGATCAGCATCGACCCGTCGTTCAGCATCGCCCGGCTCAGCCTGCTCGACCGCGGCATGATCTTCGCGATCGCCCACGTGCGCGGCGGCGGCGAGCTGGGTCGACTCTGGTACGAGAACGGCAAGAAGCTGCACAAGCGCAACAGCTTCACGGACTTCATCGACAGCGCCCGGCACCTGATCGACCAGGGCTACACCAGTCCCGACCGGCTCGTCGCCGAGGGCCGCAGCGCCGGCGGCCTGCTGATGGGCGCCGTGGCGAACCTGGCCCCGGAACTGTTCGCGGGCATCCTCGCCGGGGTGCCGTTCGTGGACGCGCTGACGTCGATCCTGGACCCGTCGCTTCCGCTGACCGTGATCGAGTGGGACGAGTGGGGCGACCCGCTGCACGACCCTGAGGTGTACGCCTATATGCGCGGCTACTCCCCCGTGGAGAACGTGCGCGACACGCACTACCCGCGGATACTCGCCGTGACCAGTCTCAACGACACCCGAGTGCTCTACGTCGAGCCGGCCAAGTGGGTGGCCCGGCTGCGCGAGGTGGGAGCGGATGTTCTGCTGAAGACCGAGATGTCGGCCGGCCATGGTGGGGTGTCCGGCCGGTACAGCCGCTGGCGTGAAACGGCGTTCGACTTCGCCTGGATCATCGATGCCGCCAGGGCGCATCCGTCGAGGGAAGCGGCGGTCATCGCGGTGTAGCTGAGTGAGTCTCAGCCAGGGCCCGAGCCCCGAGCCCGAGGCCTGGCGACATCTCCGACCCGAACGAATTCGACGGAGATTCTGCCCAAAACACCCCCAAACAGCCCGCATAAGCAGTTTTCCGGCAAAATCTCCGTCGAATTGGTTCAACCGCGGACACTGCGCTCCGACCGCGCTGCCCACATGAGAGCATGGAGCCATGTCTGATGCCGGGTCTCCCCCGGCGCGGGCGGACTGGAAGCGGATCGCGGGACCCGTGCCCGGCGAACCGGGTGGGACCACCGATCTGCCCGTTCCGATGGGCCTCCGTTTCGAGCTGCGAGAGCAGACGCCCCGCACGAACGACCGCTGGCGTGGTGCGACGGCCCGGCCGTTCACGAACGTGCGCCCCGGGCAGGGCGAGATCCGGCTCGGGGTGCGCCCGGTCATCCGAAGCGCCCGTGGCAACTGGGTGCGCACGGACGTGGCGTGGAACCAACTGGGCTTCCACCGCAACCGCCTCAACCTCAACCGCGAGCACCACCGCTGGCTGAGCCAGATCCTGGCCCTGCACCGGGCCGTGCGCGGCGTCTACACCAGCCAGGAGACGGACTGGATCTACCTCGACGACTTCGTCAGCCCGCTGCTCTGGACCCTCTTCGACGAAGCCGAGACCCTGGGGCTGCGTCTCGTGGGCAGCACGAAGGATGCCACGGTCAGCGTGGGCCGCGAGGCCCACGTGAGCCTCGACGCAAGCCGGAACGCCGCCGGCGCGTTAAGCAACACAGGCGCCGCCGGCACCCAGGGTCTGCTCCTGACCACCCGGCTCCTATTTGACGGCACCCCGCACCCCCCCGAGCATTCCGGGGCGATCGGCGGCCACGGGATCTACGGCTATGCCCTCGGGCCGCACCCGGTGTTCACCCTGGCCCCGACCGTCGACGGTCCGCTCACCTTCGAGCAGCGCCGGCTGCTCGGTGCGCCCGGCACGGTTCTCGTGCCTGCCGACGAGACGGCCGAGTTCCTGAGCGACTTCTATCCGGCGCTGCGGCGCACCCTGCCGGTGATCAGCACGGATGGCTCCGTGTGCTTCCCCCAGGCCAACCCACCTCTGCTCGTGCTCACCGCCTGGTTCCGGCCGAGGCAGGCGCTGGAGCTGGCCTGGCATTGGGAGTACCGCGAGGGTTCCCTGCTGAAGAAGCTGCCCGTGCTGTCGTCCACGTCCACGTCCACGTCCACGTCCACGTCCACGCCCACGCCCACGCCCACGCCCACGCCCACGTCTCCCTCGAACGGAAGCCGCGACGAGCCCACCGAACGGGTCATCCACGAGCGGGCCAGGCGTCTCCTCGAGGAGGCCGGCCGCCCCGACGCAGGCCCGGCCGCGACATCCCTCACCCTGCGCGGCATCGATGCGGCCGAGGTGGCCGAACGTGCGCTCCCGCGGCTGGAAGCGCTGCCCGGCGTGCGCGTGGACATCCGCGGCAGCCGGCCCGACTACCGCGAACTGACCGAGACTCCTGAGCTCACAATCAGCACGGTCGAGACGGACCAGCGGGACTGGTTCGACCTGGGCGTGATCGTCACGATCAATGGTCAGAGCGTGCCGTTCGGCCCGCTGTTTAAAGCTTTGGCGAAGGGGCAGGCGAAGCTCCTGCTGGTCGACAATAGCTACCTGTCGCTGCGGCAGCCGGCTTTCGAGCGCCTGCACGAACTGATCACCGAGGCCCGCGCCCTGCAGGAATGGGACACCGGCCTGCGCATCAGCCGCTACCAGGCTGCCCTCTGGAGCGACTTCGAGGACCTCGCCGACGACACCGAGCAGGCCGTGGCGTGGCGGGCGGCCGTGTCCGGGCTGATCGGCTTGTCCAAGGGCGCCGACGACGCCGAGCACGCCCCGCTGCCGGCCGCCGTGCACGCCACCCTGCGCCCATACCAGGCGCAGGGCTTCACCTGGCTGACCTTCCTCTGGCAGCACCAGCTGGGCGGAATCCTCGCCGACGACATGGGCCTCGGCAAGACGCTGCAGACGCTCGCACTCCTGGCGCACGCGACCGCGCAGCCGGCCGAGCAGGCCCACCCAGTCGGGCACGCCCACCCGGCCGACCCGGCCCAGCGGCGGCCTTTCCTGGTCGTCGCCCCGACATCCGTCGTCGCCACCTGGCGCTCCGAGGCCGCCCGCTTCACGCCCGGCCTCGACGTTCGGGTGATCACAGCCACCGAGGCGGCCGGCGGCATCCCGCTGACGGATGCCGCGGCCGGCGCCGACGTCGTCGTCACCTCCTACACGCTGTTCCGTCTCGACTTCGAGGCCTACCAGGCGCACGGCTGGGCCGGGCTGATCCTGGACGAGGCACAATTCCTGAAGAATCGTGCCACCCGGGTGCACCTGTGCGCCCGCGACCTGACGACGCCGTTCAAGCTCGCGCTCACGGGCACGCCGATGGAGAACAGCCTGCTCGAGCTGCATGCCCTGTTCGCGATCGTGGCACCGGGCCTGTTCCCCTCCCTTCGGCGGTTCACGGAGGAGTATGTGCGCCCGATCGACCGCGGCGACACCCCCGAGGTGCTCACGCGGCTGCGCCGGCGCATCCGACCGCTGTTGCTGCGTCGCACCAAGGCGGTCGTCGCGCCCGAGCTGCCGCCCAAACAGGAGCAGGTGCTTGAGATCGAGCTGAACCCCCGGCACCGCGCGCTCTACGACACGTTCCTGCAGCGGGAACGGCAGAAGCTGTTCGGCCTGATCGACGACCTCGACAAAAACCGGTTCATCGTGTTCCGCTCGCTGACCCTGCTGCGGCTGCTCAGCCTGGACCCGTCCCTGGTCGACGAGAAGTACGCCGGAGTGTCGTCCAGCAAACTCGACGCCCTCTTCGAACAGCTGGACGACGTCGTCGCCGAAGGTCACCGCGCGCTCGTCTTCAGCCAGTTCACGTCGTTCCTGAAGAAGGCGGCCGCGCGGCTCGAGGCCCGGGGCATCCCCTACTGCTACCTCGACGGGTCCACCCTGCGCCGCTCCGAGGTGATCGACCGGTTCAAGACCGGCAGTGAGCCGGTGTTCCTGATCAGTCTGAAGGCCGGCGGGTTCGGCCTCACCCTGACCGAGGCGGACTACGTCTTCCTGCTCGACCCGTGGTGGAACCCGGCCACCGAGACGCAGGCCATCGACCGCACCCACCGCATCGGCCAGACGAAGAACGTGATGGTCTACCGAATGGTCGCCACCGGCACCATCGAGGAGAAGGTCATGGCCCTGCAGAAACAGAAGGCCGAGCTCTTCGACCAGGTGCTGGGCGACGCCCCAGCGGATGCGCCGGGGTTCAGTGGGAACCTCACGGCCGACGACATCCGCAGCCTGCTGGAGAGTTAGACGGACAGCTCCCGGGCGATCTCCGCCGCCCATTCGTCGATCGCGACCCAGTTGCGGAAGTCGCCCTCGGGCAGCAGCTCGCGCCCACTCGGGATGCGCCGCACAAGTTTGTCCCGGCGGCCGAGCACGGTCGGGTCGAGCGCACCGAAGAACACCCGCATTCCGCGCGGCTGGAGCGACTGGCCGAACTCCTCGAACTGCTTCGGCTCACTCTCCTTGAGCAGATCTCGCCCCTGGGCGTCCTTCCCCGCGGTGCCGAGCGGCCCGCTGCTGAACAGCCACACCGGATGCGCCGTGATCAGTTCCTGGTGGCGCCGCACGAACTCCGTCGCGCCCTTGCGCCACGACCCCATGTAGGCGGAACTGCCGATCACAAAGGCGTCGTACTCGTCCACCTGGTCAACGGATGCGACCGGCCGGGCCACGGCATCCTGCCCGGCCTCCCGCAGTTTGCGGGCGATGCGCTCGGCGATTCCCTCGGTGGCTCCGTACTTGCTCGAAAACCCCACCAGTGTCGTCATGATTGCCTCCAGCTCGTCGGTCGTTCACTCAATCGTAGGGCGGTGCGCCGCCGCGCCCCGTCCACGATTCCCCACCCCCAATCGAGCGGGTCGGTTGGTTCTCCGTCTTCCGCCGCTGCTAATCTGAGATTAGATAACGTGGGGGTTCCGTGCAGTTGAATTCAGGGGCGCCCTGCGGCCGCCTAGTTCGAGGTTTCTTTGCCAGGGGCGCCTCCTGGTCCGCCTGGCTGATGGCCGTTTTCCTGGGCAGCTACGTCATCGGCCTGCTGATGCCCGACGACGGATTCCACCTCTTCGTCGACGGCTGGCTGGCGTCCCTCCTGAAGTTGTCCATGGTCGTCGTGTGCTGGGCCGCCGTGACGCGCAAGCGCTCGCGGAGCCGAGTGCGGATCGCGGCCAGCGGTCTGGAGCGATTCCGGCATCCCGAACTCCTGCTCACGGCCGCGGCGGTCACCATCATCGCGATCGTCGATTCCTATTCCCTGTGGATACTGATCTGGGGTGCCGAGATGTTCCCCCGCGTGAGCGAGGTCGGCTACCTCCTGTTCTTCGCCCTCATGCTATTCGTGCTGGTCATCATGGTGCGCCGCCAGCTGCGCGGCATGGTCTGGTCGGTGGTGCTGGACAGCGCCATCGGTGCACTCGGCGCGGCCTCGGTGCTGGCCGTGCTGCTCGGCCCGATGGCGAACTCAGTCGACGCGGCCGGGGCGAACAAGGCCATCGCCGCCGCCGTCGCCTACCCACTGTTCGACCTGCTGCTGGTTGCCGTCGTCGTCGCACTCACCACCTCGCAGGGCCCGGTTGCCGGCCGCCGCTGGATCCTCCTCGTCTTCGGCCTGCTGATGTTCACGTCCACCGGTCTCGTCTTCGCGTTACTCGAAACCAGGTACGTTCTCGGCACTCCTCTGGACGCCGGCTGGGCCGTGGGTCTGGCCCTGATCGCGGTGTGGGCGGATGCCTCGTCGCGACCCGATCTGGTTCGGAACAACTCCTCCAACGGCGTGGCGGCCCTGGCGCTGCCGGCGGTGTCGACCGCGGCCGGCCTGGGTGTGCTGCTCCTCGCCAGCCAGACGCCGGTTCCCCACATCGCGATCGGGCTGGCGGCGGCGACCCTGGCCCTCGCAGCCGTTCCCCTGGTCTCCCGGCAGGTGGCCCTGCGTCGCCAGTCCAAGACCGACGAGCTGACCGGTCTGCCGAACCGGCGTGCGCTGTACGCCGAGGTCTCGTCGAGACTGGCCGACGACAGGAGCCGGAACCGGGCGCTGCTACTGCTGGACCTGGACCGCTTCAAAGAGGTCAACGACAGCCTCGGGCATGACGCCGGCGACCGGTTGCTCGTGCAGGTCGGCCGTCGTCTGCTGGAAGGACTGCAGTCCGGTGACCTGCTCGCGCGGTTGGGCGGCGACGAGTTCGCCGTCCTACTCGAGCGCACCGACCAGGTGGAGGCCGAGGCGGTGGCCAACAAACTCCGGGCCACCCTGGCCCAGCCGTTCACCCTGGAAGGCATCTCCCTGCAGACCAGCGCGAGCATCGGAATCGCGCTCTACCCCGACCAGGGCGATGACCTGACCGCGCTGCTGCGCAAGGCCGACATGGCGATGTACAAGGCGAAGGCGACCCACAGCGGCCACCACGTCTACCGCAGCGCGGACAACCGCCACGGTGACGCCCGTCTGCGCACCCTGCAGGAGTTGCGCCTCGCCCTGACCGAGGACCAGCTGGTTCTGCACTACCAGCCGAAGATCTGCCTGAAGACCGGGTTCGTCTCAGGCGTCGAGGCCCTCGTGCGCTGGAACCACCCCGAGCGCGGTCTGCTGTTTCC
Source organism: Cryobacterium sp. Hz7 (assembly GCF_004402815.1). Classification (NCBI taxonomy): domain Bacteria; kingdom Bacillati; phylum Actinomycetota; class Actinomycetes; order Micrococcales; family Microbacteriaceae; genus Cryobacterium; species Cryobacterium sp. Hz7. Next base: position 146,462 of record NZ_SOFB01000026.1, on the reverse strand, counting down.
CGACCAGTTCCTGACTCTGGTCGAAGAGGCCGGTCTCATGCACGCGCTGACCCAGGAGGTTCTGCGGAAGGCGTTGGACCAGTCCGTGCTCTGGGCGGCCCAGGCCCGTACCCTGACGGTTGCGGTGAACCTGTCCGCCAGCTCACTGATCGACGCCGATCTGCCCGAACGGGTGGGCACCATGCTGTCGGCCCGCGGTCTTCTGCCCACCGCGCTGATGCTCGAGATCACCGAGGACTTCCTGATGGCCGACCGCGACCGAGCCCGGGACATCCTGACCCGGTTGCGCGCCAGTGGTATCCGGATCTCCGTCGACGACTTCGGCACCGGTTACAGTTCGCTCGCCTATCTTCGTGACCTGCCCATCGACGAGCTCAAGCTGGACCAGTCCTTCATCTTCCCGATGGCCGACGACGCCCGGGCCGCCGCACTGGTGGCCTCCACGATCGACCTCGCGCACGGCCTCGGCCTGAAAATGGTCGCCGAGGGCGTGGAGAACAGCGTCGCCTACGACGAGCTGGTGCGCTACGGATGCGACTTCGCCCAGGGATACTTCATGTCACGCCCCCTCTCCGCCGCGGCACTCGACGAGTGGCTGACCGCGAGGCAGAGCGCGGCGGCCCTGCCATGACCGGCGGCACCCGTGAGCGGTTCCGCTTCGGCGCGCTGACGCTCATGCTGGTACTGGTCATCGCCTACACCCTCGGCCTGGCCCTGAAGGGCGATGACTTCAGCCCTCTGGTCGACGGCTGGCTCGCCATGCTCTCGGTGTGGGCACCCGTGCTCGTGGGCTGCGCCGCCGTCTACCGGGTCGGGCGCGGGCAGATCGAGGTGGGCCTCGCCACCGCCGCTCTGACCATGAACGCCCTGGCGGACACCTACTACCTCGTCAGCGCGGATGCCGACGGTGCGTCACCGTTTCCCTCGCCGGCCGACATCGGCTATCTGCTGTTCTACCTGCTCCTGCTCTGGGCGCTGGCGGTGCTCGTGAACCGGCAACTGCGCGGATCGGCCTGGTCCGTCTTCCTGGACACCGCCGTGGGTTCCCTGGGTGCCGCCGCAGTGCTGGCCGTCATCCTCAGCCCCGTCTTCGATTCCGCCGCCGCGGACCCGCTCAGCCTCGGTGCCGTCATCGCGGCCGCCTATCCGGTGCTCGACCTGCTGGTGGTGGCGGCGATCGCCGGGATCGTGGCGTCGCACGGCCCGGATGCCGGGAAGCGCTGGATGCTCCTCGTCGCCGGCCTGGTGGTCTTCGCCGGCGCCGACACCGTCTTCGCGCTGCAGGGTGACCTGTACACGGTGGGCACCCTGCTCGACGCGACCTGGAACATCGGGGTCGTACTGATTGCGCTCTGGGTGGACGGCACCTCCCTCCCGCGCCCGGTGCGAGATCGCAGGGCCACGGCCACAACCGTGTCCGCTCTGGCCGTGCCGATGGTGTCGACGATCGCCGGACTCGGGGTTCTGATCCTCGCCAGCCAGGTCACGGTGTCAAACCTCGCCGTGGCCTTGGCCGGGGCAACCATGGCGCTGGCGGTGGTGCCGCTGGTCGGCCGGCAACGGGTTCTGAACCTGCTGGCGCGAACGGACGACCTCACCGGTCTGCGCAACCGCCGCGCATTCAATGCGGACGTGCCCACCCGCCTGGCAGCGGTCGAGGGCCGGACGAGTGCCCTGCTGCTGCTGGACCTTGACCGGTTCAAAGAGGTCAACGACAGCCTCGGCCATGACGTGGGTGACCGGCTGCTGATCCAGGTCGGCATCCGTTTGAACCGGCAGCTGCGTGCCGGAGACCTCCTGGCCCGCCTCGGCGGCGACGAGTTCGCGATCCTGCTCACGGACTCCGCGCGGGAGGATGCCCTGACGGTGGCCGTCAAACTGCGCGCCGCGCTGGCCGAGCCGTTTATTCTGGAGGGCATCACGCTGCAGACCAGCGCCAGTGTCGGAATCTCCCTCTATCCCGACCAGGGCAAAGACCTGACGGCGCTGCTCCGCAAGGCCGACATGGCCATGTACAAGGCGAAAACGAGCCGCGGTGGCCACCACGTATACGACAGCGACGACGACAGCCACGGCGAGACCCGGCTGCGCACCCTGGCCGAACTGCGCCTCGCTCTCACCGATGAGCAGCTGGTGCTGCACTATCAGCCCAAGGTCGACCTCGGCAGCGGGGCGGTGCGGGACGTCGAGGCCCTTGTGCGCTGGAACCATCCCGAGCGCGGCCTGCTGCTGCCCGATCAGTTCGTGCCGATCATCGAGGAGGCCGGGCTGATGCACACCCTGACGCAGGTCGTGCTGCGGCAGGCGCTGGACCAGGCCGTGCTCTGGCAGGCGCAGGGGCATCCGCTGACCATCGCCGTGAACCTGTCGGCCAGCTCACTGGTCGACACGGAACTGCCGGACCGGATCGGTGCCATGATCGCCGCCCGCGATCTGCCCTCGTCGATCCTGGCCCTGGAGATCACCGAGGAATTCCTGCTCAATGACCGGGGCCGGGCCCGAGGCATCCTCACCCGGCTACGCGAGCAAGACATCCGCATCTCCGTCGACGACTTCGGCACCGGCTATAGTTCGCTCGCCTACCTGCGCGATCTGCCCATCGACGAGCTCAAGCTCGACCGATCCTTCGTCTTCCCGATGGCCGGCGATGCCCGAGCCGCGACCCTGGTGTCCTCGACGATTGCGCTGGCCCACAGTCTGGGGCTGCGCATGGTGGCCGAGGGTGTGGACAGTGGCGCCGCCTACGACCAGCTGGTCGGCTTCGGCTGCGACTTCGCGCAGGGCTTCCACCTGTCGCAGCCGCTTTCCGCCGCCGAGCTGGACACCTGGCTCGCCGACCGACGAGTCGCAGATACCGCGTCGGCGCACGCGTGTGAGGTCGCACCCGCCGTGCCGCCCGGTGACCTTGTCGCGGAGCCGGCCGAGGTGTAGACCTCCCCTGCAAAGTGCGCCCTGTTCCCGTGGGGAGAGCACCGGGACGCGGATTGGGGATCATCATGACGCGGCGACGTTCACCACTGCGACGGATGCTGGTGGTCCCTCTTCTCCTGATTACGGGTTCGCCCGCTTGCTGGGGAGTGCGATCAGAGTCTGGTCCGGATTGACTTCGACTGGTGGTCGAAGCCAGTAGTCCGTTTCGGTTCGGATGATGCTCCATTGCTGGTTGTGCAGGAGCAGGTGGTGTGGGTGGCAGAGCAGCACTCCGTCGGCGAGGTCGGTGTAGCCGTTGTCGTTCAGCCAGTCGTTGATGTGGTGGGCTTCGCTTCAGGCGGGATCTGTCGCAGTCGACCCATCGGCATCCGCCGTCGCGAACCCCCATTGTGGAAGGTACGCCGGGACGGACGGGATGTCGAAAGGCACCGACGCAGCACCGACGCAGCGCCGACGCAGCGCCGGCCGCGGCTCGGTTCTACACTGGGTGGAGCCGCGGGCCAGACCGACCCGGCACTCCCGGAAACGAGGAACCCACCCGATGGACGCGTCTGCTCAATCGGAGAAATCAGCTCAATCGGAAATATCGGACCCGGTCGACCGTCTCGCAGTCGATCCCGCCGTTACCGATGCTGCCGAGATCGCCCGCCGGCTCGAGACCGACGCCGCCCGGGGCCTCACCGGCGCCGAAGCCGCGCGTCGCCTCACGGCCGAAGGCCCGAACGAGCTGCGCAGCGTGCGCCCGGTGCCGTTCTGGCGCCGGATCCTGGCCCAGTTCAACGACCCTCTGATCTACCTGCTGCTGGTCGCCACCGCGGTGTCGCTCGGCGCCTGGCTGATCGAGGGGGCACCCGGCCTGCCCGTGGACGCCATCGTGATCGCCGTGATCGTAGTGCTCAACGCCGTGCTCGGCCTGGTGCAGGAGGCGCGCGCCGACAACGCCGTGGCCGCCCTGTCCACCATGACAGCGGCATCCTCGACCGTCATGCGCGACGGCCTGCTCGCCACCGTGCCCAGCACCGAGCTGGTGCGCGGCGACCTGCTGGTTCTGGGTGAGGGCGACAGCGTGGGGGCGGATGCCCGCCTCACCGAGGCGAGTTCGCTGCGGATCGCGGAGGCCTCCCTCACCGGCGAAAGCGAGGCCGTCACCAAGAACCCGCGCACCCTTCCCGCCGCGGCCGCCCTCGGCGATCGCCTGAACATGGTCTTCAAGGGCACCGCCGTCAGCCAGGGCGTCGGCCGCTGCATCGTCACCGGAACCGGCATGAACACCGAGGTCGGCGCCATCGCCACGATGCTTGACCGCACCGAGGCGCACCCCACCCCGCTGCAAACCGAGATCGGCCACATCGGCAAGCTGCTCAGCGTCGTCGTGATCGCGATCGCCACGGTCGTGATGCTCACCATCGTGCTCGCGCAGGGCGTGTCCACACCCGCCGACTTCGTGACCGTGTTCCTGCTCGGGGTATCCCTCGCGGTCGCAGCCGTTCCCGAGGGGCTGCCGGCAATCCTGTCGGTGATCCTCTCCATCGGGGTACAACGGATGGCGCGGCAGAATGCCGTTGTCAAGAACCTGAAATCCGTGGAGACCCTGGGCTCCGCATCCGTGATCTGCTGCGATAAGACCGGCACACTGACCCGCAACGAGATGACGATCCAGCAGTTGCTGACCGCCTCCGGCCGGGTAGATGTGACCGGGGTGGGCTACCGCCCCGAGGGCGAACTGCGCCAGGGCACCGAACCGCTCACAGACCCGGCACTCCGCTTTGAGGCCCAGCTGGTGCTGGGCGTCGGTTCCCTCGCCGGCAACGCCCAGCTGACCGAGCAGGACGGCGAGTGGGAGATCCAGGGTGACCCCACGGAGGCCGCGTTCCTGGTGGCCGCGGCCAAACTCGAGGGCACCACCGGGCACATGGCCCGGTTCGAACGTCGGGGTGAGATGCCCTTCACCTCGGAACGCAAGATGATGTCCACCCTGCACCAGGAGACCGGCGACGACAGCCTGCGCATCTTCAGCAAGGGCGCGCCCGACGTGCTCCTCGAGCGCTGCGCCTACGTGCAAGTCGGCGAGACGGTCGTACCTCTGACCGCCGAGCAGCGGCCACGGATGCTTGCCGACATCCAGGCGCTCTCGGCCCAGGCCTTCCGCACCCTGGGTGTCGCCTACCGAGTCGCCGACGAGAACACGGCGCCGCTCGACGAGGCCGACGAGCAGGGCCTGATCTACGCCGGGGTGGTCGGCATCATCGACCCACCCCGCGCCGAGGTGACGTCAGCCGTCCAGGAAGCCCACCGGGCGGGCGTGCGTGTGATCATGATCACGGGCGATCACCCCGCCACGGCCGCGCGGATCGCGAGTGACCTGGGGATCGTCGAACCGGGGGCGACGGCGCTGGCGGGAGCAGACCTCGACCACCTCGACGAGCCGGGGCTGCGGGAGGCGGTGCGCGACACATCCGTGTTCGCCCGCGTCTCCCCGCGGCACAAGCTGCGAATCGTCGACGCCCTGCAGGCCAACGGCGACATCGTGGCGATGACCGGCGACGGCGTCAACGACGCCCCGGCCCTGAAGTCCGCCGACATCGGCGTGGCCATGGGCATCACGGGCACCGAGGTGACCAAGGAGGCCGCGAAGATGATCCTGGTCGACGACAACTTCGCCACCATCGTCGCCGCGGTGCGGGCCGGCCGGGTCATCCTCGACAACATCAAGAAGTTCCTGCGGTACCTGCTGTCCTCGAACATGGGCGAGGTGCTCACCGTGTTCCTCGGCGTGCTCCTCGCCGGGGCGCTGGGCCTGACCGGCGCCAGCAGCGAGACCGTGGTGCTGCCCCTGCTGGTCACCCAGATCCTCTGGATCAACCTGATCACCGACTCCGGCCCGGCCCTGGCGATGGGCGTCGACCCGGAGATCGACGACGTGATGGCCCGCCCCCCGCGCGGGATCAACGACCGTATGATCGACCTGCGCATGTGGGTGGGCATCATGTCGACCGGCCTGGTGATGGCGGTGGTCACCCTCGCCACGATCGACCTGTTCCTGCCCGGCGGGCTGCTGCCGGTGCTGGAACCCGGCACGGACGGCCTCACCGTGGCCCGCACCGCGGGGTTCACCACCCTGGTCTTCGCCCAGCTTTTCAACACACTCAACGCGCGCTCCGAGCTGACCACCGCGTTCCACCGGCTGTTCGTGAACCCGTGGCTGTGGGGGGCGATCCTGCTCGCGATCCTGTTGCAGGTGGCCGTGGTCGAACTCCCGCTCCTGCAGACCGCGTTCGGCACCACCTCGATGGACCCTCTGCACTGGGCCGTCTGCGTGGGCATGGCATCCGTTGTGCTGTGGGTCGAGGAACTGCGCAAGTGGATCCTGAGGGTGCGCGCCTGACCTCTCCCGTTCCGTGCTCGACGCGTGCGATCTCGTTTCCGCAAAGCGCATTACGATCGGGGCATGAGCCTGTCAGGACCACCGGAACCCACGGCGACGGAGCCGGTATCCGCGCCCCGCCGCAACGAAACGGATGTCCAGCGCCTCGACCGCAATTGGCTCTCGCTGTTGCAGGAGCTCAGAGTCACCCAGACGGGCACCCAGATCGTGGGTGGTTTTCTGCTCGCCCTCGCCTTCCAACCGCGGTTCACCGAACTCGACCTGTACCAACTGACCGTGTATCTGATTCTTGTCGCCACGGCCACCACCACCACCGTTCTGGCGCTAGGGCCGGTCAGCCTTCACCGGCTGCTCTTCGGGAAGCATGCGATGAAGCAGATCGTGCGGGTCGCCGACGTGCTCGTGCGGGCCACACTGGTTGGTGTCGCCGTGATCCTCGCCGGCACCACCCTGCTGGTCTTCGACGTGGTGCTGGGCCGAACGGCCGGTCAGGTGGCCGGGGCCGCGGTGCTGCTGGTCATCGCGGCGGTCTGGCTGGTCCTGCCGCGCCGGGCGAAGCGCTGAGGACGACGCGCGGGGGTCGACTGGCGGCGGACGCCTGGCGGGGGACGACGCGCGGGGATATCGGTGGGACGGCTTCGCCGCATCAGCAGGCGCCCCACTGGCCCGCACCTGCCGTCGTTGCGGCGTCCTCGGCCGTACGCAGCAGCGGGTAGTGCGCGTCGTTCGGCGGGATCATCAGCGACTCGGCGGCGCCGCCGGCGACGAGCTCGTAGTTGACGAATCGCCCGTCCCCGGTCCAGAGATAGAACAGGCTACGGCCGTATCGGTCAGTCGAGTCCTGGTCGACGGTGACCCAGGTGCGGCTGCCATCGGGGAGGAGCTCCCGCAACTGCTCCGTGGCCTGATCGCCGAAGCATTCGGCGCTGTCCCCCACCTCCGGCGTATCGATTCCGAGCAGTCGCACCTTGACGGCATCCGTCGTCGCCACCAGGGCGTTCGGCTGGTCCGTTCGCAGAAAGAGCGTGTCGCCATCATGCACATGCTCCACGGTCATCGGGACGGCTCCGCTCGGTCGTGCGGGGATGCCGCCGACGGCTGTCTCGACGGTGCCGTCCGCGGCGGTCGCCACCGGGCCGGTGCTCTCGCCGGAACTCTGGCCGGAACTCTGGCCGGAGCCTTGGCTGGCCGAGCTCAGCATGCTCTCGAACTCGGTCACCAGAAATCCCGACTGCTGGACCCAGGCGAAGCCGAGTACTCCGAGAACGAGAACACCGATCGGCACGCGCGAGCGGCCCTGTCGTCTACCCATTCCCCGAGACTAGGGCAGAGCCAGGCAGGCACACGCCACCCGCCGTGTCTGACGAGTCCGAGGCCCGGGAGCACCTCCGTCGCGAACGAATTCGGCGGAGATTTTGCCGGAACCGGCCCCGAAAACTCTGAAAAAGCTGCTTTTCACGAGAATCTCCGTCGAATTGGTTCGACGCCGGACAGGGCAGGCCGGGCACGTGGCGAGAGGGCGCTCCGGACGTCTGACCGGCTAGGGCGCTGCGGTTTCCTCAACGGCGTGGAACCACGGCGGGTACACGACGACCTTGGGCTTGTGCGCCTCGGCGGCGAAAATGCTGCGCACCGCGTCGCGCACCTTGTCGTTGGCGACGCCGACGAGCGTGACCAACTCGAACGGGAACGACTCGGTGACGAGCAGTTCCGCCTCCCGGATCTTCTGTGATTCCTGATCGGCGCGCAGCGAACGCAGCATGCGGTCGGCAGTCTCGGGAGCAGAGCCGAACCTGGTCAGGGCCCCCGCGGCATCCCCGTTGGCCACCGCGACGCTCGCTGCGACGGTTTCCTCAGCGCCGGCCTGGGCGTCGAGGAGCTTCTTGACCGTGCTGACCAGAATGACGAAGTCGTACGTCGGAGAGCGGTGCGCCTCCGGCGACAGGCGCGGGTCGTTGGATTCGGTGAGGAGGCTGTCCCACAGGCGCGCATTGGGCGAGAGGAAGAACGGCACGTAGCAGGCGACGCTCGCGCTGTCGTCTCCGGCGACGAGCGCGGCACGCCGGGCCGCGCGCTGCGGTGCCGACGACAGGTCGACGACCGGCCGGGCGGTCCAGGCGTCGCTCGCGTCGGCAAGCAGGCGCCCGCTGTTCAGGATGCCGGCGAGGTTGCGGATGTGGGTGACGTGGTAGATCCGCTGCTCACCGACGTCGTCGTGGGAGGATTTCGTGCTCCTGACGGGCTTCACGGTGCTGGCGACCTTGGCGGTGGCCGGCTTCGCGGTAGCGGTCTTCGCGCTCAGGGTGGGATTGGGTCCGCCCAGGGTGACGGTGCGCGGTGACGGCGAACTGCGAAGCGACGGTGCGCGGCCCGTCGACTTGCTCCGGCTGGCGCGGGTGGCCACGCCGGGCACGATTTCGGGAGCGGCCTTCGGGAAGCAGCTGGCGCAGAGGCCGCCTTCGAGTCCATGGATGCATTCGTCGCTCAAGCTAGAAAAACCTTTCGTGTGCGTGGCCCCCACACTCTTCAAGTCCGATGCTTGAAGACCACATATCAACGGTACGGTCATTTCTGACCTCGTGGTGACCGATGGCGGGATCCGTTCGGCGCATTTCGGCCTGAGGGTGAGTCGCACATGCCTTGTCGGCCCCGGCGAAGGGTGCTACTACCGACGTATGAGCAGCGTTGACGATATCGACGAGGACAAGATCGAGGTCGGCAAGCCCAGGGAATGGGCGGCGGGGGTGCCAGGCGTCACCCATGCACTGGGGCCGGCCTTCCGGCAGATGGGTGTGCCGCGCAGCCTGAAGGCACTGACTGCGATGAACCAGCGGGACGGTTTCGACTGCATGAGCTGCGCCTGGCCGGATCCCGATCGGCGCAAGACGTTCGAGTTCTGCGAGAACGGCGCCAAGGCGGTGACCTGGGAGGCAACGCCGATCAGGATCCCGGCCGAATTCTGGGCCGAGAACCCGATCAGCGAGCTGCTCACGAAGTCGGAGTACTGGCTCGGCATGCAAGGCCGCCTCGTGCAGCCGGTGCACAAGCCGGCCGGGTCCGAGCACTACCAGCCGATCACCTGGGACGACGCGTTCAAGCTGATCGGGGACACCCTCCGCGGACTGGACTCGCCCGACCAGGCGACGTTCTATACGAGCGGTCGCACCTCCAACGAGGCGGCCTTCCTCTACCAGCTGTTCGTGCGCGCGCTCGGCACGAACAACCTGCCGGACTGCTCGAACATGTGCCACGAGTCGACCAGCCACGCGATGGCGGAGACCGTCGGGATCGGCAAAAGCACCGTCACCTACGCCGACTTCGCCCGTGCGGACCTGATCATCATCATGGGGCAGAACCCGGGCAGCAACCATCCGCGGATGCTCACGGCGCTGGAAGAGGCGAAGGAGGCGGGCGCCGCCATCGTCGCCGTCAACCCGCTCTTGGAGGCCGGGCTGATGCGCTACAAGAACCCGCAGAAGGTGCGGGGCGTCGTCGGGGCCGGAACCGTGATGGCCGACCAGTACCTGCAGATCCGGCTCGGCGGCGACATGGCCCTCATGCAGGCCCTCTCCCGACGGGTGCTCGACGCCGAGGCCGCCCGGCCCGGAACCGTGCTCGACCATGCGTTCCTGCGCGAGAATTGTGTCGGGCTGGAGGAGTTGCGCGAGCACCTCGCCCACCAGGATGACGGTGCGGTCCTGGCGGCCACGGGGTTGCGCGCGGCCGAGATCGACGAGCTGGCCGACCGGTATCTGCGGGCGGACCGGGTCATCATCACCTGGGCGATGGGCATCACCCAGCACAAGAAGGCCGTTCCGACAATCCGAGAGATCATCAATCTGCTCCTACTGCGCGGCAACATCGGCAAGCCCGGCGCGGGGGCGTCCCCGATCCGCGGGCATAGCAATGTGCAGGGCGACCGCACCATGGGCATCTGGGAGAAGATGCCACCGGCGTTCCTGGACGCCCTGGAACGAGAATTCGGGTTCGACCCGCCCCGCGTGGACGGCCTGGACAGCGTCGACTCCATTCGCGCCATGCGCGACGGCCTGGTCACGGTCTGGATCGCCCTGGGCGGCAACCTGGTCGGCGCGATCTCCGACACCGTCGTCGCCGAGGCCGCAATCCAGAAGACGGTGCTGAGCGTGCAGATCTCCACCAAACTGAACCGGTCCCACGCTGTGGTCGGCGACCAGGCGCTCATCCTGCCGACCCTGGGCCGCACCGAGATCGACCTGCAGGCCACCGGCCCGCAGTTCGTGTCGGTTGAGGACACGGTCTCCGCGGTGCACTCGTCCACCGGCCTACTCCCACCGGTGTCGGATCAGCTGCTCTCCGAGGTGGCCATCGTGTCGCGCCTCGCCCGGGCCGCCCTCGACGGCACCGCCTCGATCGACTGGGCCGGTTTCGAGAGCGACTACGACATCATCCGTGACCACATCTCGCACGTCATTCCGGGCTTCGCCGACTTCAACCAACGCATCCGCCAGCAGGAAGGTTTCTCCCTGCCCCATGCGCCGCGCGACCTGCGCACCTTCCCGACCCCCAGCGGCAAGGCCCTGCTCACGGTCAACGAACTCGAGCCCCTCGAACGGCCGCCGGGGCGCCTGCTCCTGCAGACGCTGCGCTCGCACGACCAGTTCAACACCACGATCTACAGCCCCAACGACCGCTACCGGGGCATCAAGAACGGCCGCCAGGTCATCTTCGTCAACCCGGAGGATGTCGCGGAGCTGGGTTTGATCAGCGGCATGCTCGTCGATGTGCACAGCGAGTTCAGCGACAACGTCGACCGGGTGCTGCGGCGGTTCCGGCTCGTCGCCTACCCGAGCGCCCGCGGCTGCGCCGCCGCCTACTTCCCCGAGGCCAACGTGCTGGTGCCCCTGGATTCCACCGCGGAGGGCAGCAACACCCCCGTCTCCAAGGCGGTGCTGGTGCGGCTGGAACCCTCGCGCTGACCAGATACACACCCTGACCAGAACGAAAGCAGGGCGCCCGATCCGCTGCGACCCGGCGGCGGAGGGCCGCACGTCGAAATCGAAGATTGCCGTGGGATGTGCACGATAGAGCAGGATTTTCGGGCTGGTCGTCGAGGCTCACCTCGAGTCCCGCCGCGAGGCGGATGTCGACGCGAGGCGGATGGCGCCGCCGCGGGGCGCCGACAGGTGCGTGACGCTCACGGCGCGCGCCATCATCACCGCGCGCAGCACGAGCGGCTGCCAGGTGAAGATCGTGGCACCGAAGTCGAGCACGCCGCTGACCTTGAGCAGCTCCGGCGGCAGGGAGGCGGCCGTGGCCTGCAGCAGAGTCGCGGACGACGACAGCCCGAGCGCCCACCGATCAGAGGAGGCGTTCACCGGCATCGGACCGTCCATTGCGGAGATTTTTCTGTGGGAGGTGTCGGAGCGCGTGCTGCCGCGCTGAGCGCATCCGTTGCCGCGCTAGAAAGTACGCAGAATAGTCAATTTTCCTAGACATCCGAGTCGAGGTCTGCCTACACTCAAAACTCGCGAATGCCGTTCTCTGGGCTGGGGAACTCGTTTTCAGAATCGAAACTGAGCTCCGAATGAACGACGACAACTTGCTTCCCACGCCGGCCTGCGCTTCCTGCTACGACCCGATGGCGCCGGTCGGTGGCGGCTGGTGGTGCGATCACTGCCAGGAGTTCGCGTAACCGGTCGCGTGCTTCCGGCCGGTCGCGTTCTCGGCCGGTCGCGTGGCTCCGCGCGCGGCATCCGCACCCTGAACCTCCTAACGAATTCGACGGAGATTTTGCCTCTACGAGCCTGTTTCGGGCCGAAACGGGTTCTCTCTGGCAAAATCTCCGTCGAATTGGTTGGATAGGGCAGGGCAGGGAGGTTGGGTAGTGTGGTTGGGTTCCACCACCGCCTGTCCGGGCACCAACCCAGAGGAGTCCCATGTCGATCACCGTTAAAGGCGTCATCGCTCGATCGAAGGGCGCGCCGGTGGAGCTTGTCGACATCGTCATCCCCGACCCTGCGCCCGGTGAGGTCGTCGTCGACATCGAGACCTGCGGCGTCTGCCACACCGACGTGCACTACCGTGAGGGCGGCATCAACGACGAGTTCCCATTCCTGCTCGGCCACGAGGCCGCCGGCCGGGTCAGCGTCGTCGGCGAGAGCGTCACCCACGTCGCCGTGGGCGACTTCGTCGTGCTGAACTGGCGCGCCGTCTGCGGCGACTGCCGCGCTTGCAAGCGCGCCGAGCCCTGGTACTGTTTCAACACCTTCAACGCCACCCAGAAAATGACCCTCACGGACGGCACCGAGCTCAGCCCCGCCCTCGGCATCGGCGCCTTCGCCGAAAAGACTCTTGTGCACGAGAAACAGTGCACCAAGGTCGACCCTGCCGCCGACCCCGCGGTCGTCGGACTGCTCGGCTGCGGCATCATGGCCGGCATCGGGGCCGCCATGAACACGGGCAACGTGACCAGGGGCGACTCGGTCGCCGTGATCGGATGTGGCGGCGTGGGTAACGCGGCGGTCGTCGGGGCCCGGCTCGCCGGGGCATCCGTCATCATCGCGATCGACCGCGACGCGAAGAAGCTCGCGACCGCCCAGACACTGGGCGCCACCCACACCATCGACTCAGCCGGCCTCGACGAGGACGGCGTGGTCGCGGCCGTGCAGGCACTGACCGGCGGGTTCGGCGCGGATGTCGTGATCGACGCCGTCGGGCGTCCCGAGACCTGGCGGCAGGCGTTCTACGCCCGCGACCTGGCTGGCACCGTCGTGCTGGTGGGCGTGCCGACCCCCGAGATGATGCTGGAGATCCCGCTGCTCGACGTGTTCGGCCGGGGCGGTTCTCTGAAATCGTCCTGGTACGGCGACTGCCTGCCGGAGCGCGACTTCCCGATGCTGACCGACCTCTACCTGCAGGGCCGCCTGCCGCTGGACGAGTTCGTCAGTGAACGAATCGGAATCGGGCATATCGAGGAGGCATTCGCGAAGATGGCCCGCGGCGACGTGCTGCGCTCCGTGGTCGTGCTCTGATGACGGCGCGGATCGAACACCTCGTCACCTCGGGCAGCTTCAGCCTCGACGGCGGCACCTGGGACGTGGACAACAACGTCTGGATCGTCGGCGACGACGACGAGTGCGTTGTGGTCGACGCGGCCCACGACGTCGACGCCATCCTCGCCGCGGTCGGCGACCGCAAGCTGGTGGGCATCCTCTGCACGCACGCGCACGACGACCACATCGGTGCCGTCGCCGGGGTGCAGGCCGCGCACACCGCGCCGACCTACCTCCACCCCGACGACATGATGCTGTGGGACCGGGTCTACCCGGATGCCCCGCCGAGCCGTCCGCTCGAGAACGGCCAGCGCATCCGGGTGGCCGGTATTGAACTCGAGGTGCTGCACACGCCGGGGCATTCTCCCGGCGCCGTCTGCTTCTATGCGCCCGCGCTCGGCACGGTCTTTAGCGGCGACACCTTGTTCCATGGCGGACCCGGCGCGACCGGCCGGTCGTTCAGCGACTTCCCCACGATCCTCGCCTCGATCAAAGGCAAGCTGCTGATGCTCCCGGCGAGCACCGTCGTGCTCACCGGCCATGGCGAGTCGACGACAATCGGCGCCGAGGCCGGGCACCTGGATGAATGGATCGCCCGCGGCCACTAGAGCGTGACCCCGGAAGACTGCCCCGGAAATCCGTCGAGCGGCGCCGCCGATGTGGTCAGAATCCGTTTTTGGCAGCACGGACTGTGGCTAACTCAGGAGATCCCCGCACGCCGGGGACGCCCACCGCGTGATTCCGCGGCACGTGTGCGGCCAAGAGGCATTGCGTTGTCAGATCTCCTGAGTCAGCCACGCTGCGGCGGAGGCTGGTTCGGGACACCGGCTGCCCGCGGGCGACCCTGACCGGGCCCAGGCATCCGTCGGTTCGGGCCATCCCCTGTGGCTAATTCAGGAGATCCCCGTGCCCGGCCGGCACCCGCCTCGTGATTCCGCGGCCGATGCCGGCCCACACTCATCAGGCTCGCCATTCTCCTGAGTTAGCCCCAAACGGCCGGTGGCAGCAGGCAGTAATAGTGGGCAGCAGCGCGCAGCGACGGATGTCCGCAGCCGGCAGGTCAGCGGCGCACGATCGAGCGCAGCAGCCGCACAACCACGGACAGGGACGCCATGTCGTCCTGACCGAGGGCGTTGACCTCCTCGAACACGCTGCGAGCCCGTCCCAACTGTTCCGCGTTGAGCGCCTCCCAGGCGAGCAGTCGGGCGTCGGCGTGGCCGGCCTGTGTTTCCTTCAGCACCGCCCGCGTCATATCGGCGACCGTCGAGTACAGGTCGTCGCGGAGGGCGGCGCGGGCCAGGGCCTGCCAGCGGTCCTTGCGCGGCAGCACGGTGATGCGCTCCAGCAGGTTGTCCACCCGGAACCGGTCGTAGACCGTGTAGTAGACGCCGGCGACGTCGGCCAGAGGCTCATCGACCTGGGCGGAGATCTGCGCCACGTCCAGCAGGGCGAAGGCCTCGAAGAGTTCGGCCCACCGGCGACCGAGGTTCTCCGGTACGCCCCACTCCTGGGCGGTCTCCAGCAGGGACTGCACGCGTTTGAGGTCGCCGCCCTTGAGGTAATCCTCCAGGTGGGCGCGCATCAGGTCCATCTGCGGTTTGTACTGGGCCACCACCTCGCCCACCGGTCGCGACGCCCCCTGGTTGACCTGCCAGCGCACGGCCCGGTCGAGCAGGCGACGGATGTCCAGGTGGATCGACGTCCAGTGCTTGGTCGGGAACGACGACGGCAGGGCGTTGACCTCGGCCACGAGCACGTCGATTTCGAAGATCTCCCGCAGCGCGACGAAGGCTTTCGCGACCGTGGCCTGGTTCGCCGAGGTTTCCTCCATAGCCCGGAACGCGAAGGTCACGCCGCCGAGGTTGATCATGTTGTTCGCGACGACGGTGGCGATGATCTCGCGGCGCAGCGGATGCGTGTCGAGCTCGGCGTCGAAGCGCTCGGACAGCTGCACCGGAAAGTACCGGCGCAGGGTTCGGCCGAACCAGGGGTCGTCGGGCAGGTCACTGTCCCGCAGCGTGGTCGCCAGATCGATCTTGGCGTAGGCCGCCAGCACGGACAGCTCGGGTGAGGTCAGGCCCTGGCCCGTTTCAAGGCGCTCCCGCAGCGTCGCCGTGGTGGGCAGCGCCTCCAACTTGCGCTTGAGGTCGCCCGAGGCCTCCTGCCAGTCCATCAGCCGTTCGTAGCTGGGGCTCCAGGTGGTCACCTTCGCCCGGTCGTTGAGCAGCAGGATGTTCTGGTCGACATTGTCTTCCAGCACCAGCCGCGCCACCTCGTCGGACATGGAAGCAAGGAACTCCGACCGCTCCGACTCGGCCAACTTGCCGGCGGCCACCATCCGGTCGACGAAGATCTTGATGTTGACCTCGTGGTCGGAGCAGTCCACCCCGGCGGAATTGTCGATCGCGTCGGTGTTCAGGATCACGCCGGTGAGGGCCGCCTCGATGCGCCCGAGCTGGGTCATCCCGAGGTTGCCGCCCTCGCCGACGACCTTGACCCGCAGATCCCGGCCGTCGACCCGGATGGCGTCGTTCGCTTTGTCGCCGACCTGCGCGGCCGTCTCGCTGCTGGCCTTCACATAGGTGCCGATGCCGCCGTTATAGAGCAGGTCGGCCGGGGCGGCCAGGATGGCGCGGAGCAGTTCCGGCGGGCTCAGCCGCACCGTCCCGTCCGGCAGCCCGAGTGCGGTGCGCACCTCGGCGGAGATCGGCACCACCTTGGCCTGGCGCGGGAAGACCCCGCCGCCGGCACTGATCAGGCTGGTGTCGTAGTCCGCCCACGACGACCGCGGCAGGGCGAAGAGGCGCGCTCGTTCCTGGAAGGAGCGCGCGGCATCCGGATTCGGGTCCAGGAAAATGTGCCGGTGGTCGAAGGCCGCCAGCAGACGGATGTGCTCCGAGAGCAGCATGCCGTTGCCGAAGACGTCGCCGGACATGTCGCCCACGCCGACGACCGTGAAGTCCTCGGCCTGCGTGTCGACGCCCAGTTCGCTGAAGTGGCGCTTGACCGACTCCCATGCGCCGCGGGCGGTGATGCCCATTGCCTTGTGGTCGTAGCCGATCGAGCCGCCGGAGGCGAACGCGTCGCCCATCCAGAAACCGTATTCGGCGGCGACGCCGTTGGCGATGTCGGAGAAGGTGGCCGTGCCCTTGTCGGCCGCGACGACCAGGTAGGAATCGTCGTCGTCGTGGCGCACCACCCGGGCAGGCGGCACGAGCCGCTCCCCCTCCGCCGTGGTCACCAGGTTGTCGGTGAGGTCGAGCAGCCCCCGGATGAAGGTCTTGTAGCTCCCGATGCCCTCGGCAATCCAGGCCGCGCGGTCCAGCGCCGGATCGGGCAGCTGCTTGGCGAAGAACCCGCCCTTGGCCCCGGTCGGCACGATCACCGCGTTCTTGACCGTCTGCGCCTTGACCAGGCCGAGCACCTCCGTGCGGAAGTCCTCCCGCCGGTCCGACCAGCGCAGCCCGCCGCGGGCCACCTTGCCGAAGCGGAGGTGTACGCCCTCCACCCGCGGGGAGTACACCCAGATCTCGTACTTCGGCCGCGGGAACGGCAACAGCTCGATCGTGGTCGGGTCGAGCTTGATGCTCAGGTAGGGCTTGTCCTGGAAGAAGTTCGTGCGCAGCGACGACTCGATCAGGTTGATCAGGGTGCGCAGCACCCGGTCGGCGTCGAGCGTGGTGACCGCTTCCATGGCCGCCGTCAGCTCATCCTTGACCTGCAGGCTGCGACGGATGCGCTCCGGCTCGGCCAATTCCGGATCGAACCGGGCCTCGAAGAGCGCCACCAGCCCTCGGGTGACGGCCGGATTTGCCAGCAGGGTATCGGCGATGAAGCCGTAGGAGTTGGTGTTTCCGGCCTGGCGCAGGTACTTGGCGTAGCTGCGCAGGATGACGACCCGGTGCCAGGGCATGCCCTCCCGCAGCACCAGTCGGTCGAGGCCGTCCGATTCGATGGCCCCGCTGACGGCGGCGCCGAAGGAGTCGGCCAGGAGTGCGCCGGTCGCAACCGGGTCCACGCCCTCGGGGTAGCTCAAGCCCAGGTCGTAGAGGTAGAACGCGCGGCCGTCGGCGGTCTCGATCTCGAAGGGCACCTCGTCGAGCACCTCGATGCCGAGGTTCTGCAGGAACGGCAGGATCTGGCTCAGGCTCTTGGGCTCCATCATGTAGAGCTTGATCCGGGCATCCTCCGCCGTGACGCCGCGTCCCGCGGTGCTTCCGTCGTCGGCGTCGATGACCGTGTCACCAGCGCCCGTGCCGGTCGGAAGATACACGTTCAGCGCCGGCCGGATCGGCCCGGTCCCGGCGGCCGCCGCCGCGGCGGCGGCCGCGGCGCCGGCCTCGAATCGCTCGATGTCCTGCACGGCCTCCTCGAGCTCGTAATCCACCCGGTAGCTGGCGGGGAACGCCTCCGACCAGAGTTCGGAGAGGCGCTCCGCCTCGTCCAGCGGGTGGCTCTCGCGCAGTTTCTCGCCGATCCCCTCGGGCCAGGACCGCACCGCCATCACCAGCCGGTGCTCCAGCGCGACGGCGTCGACGACGCCGACCGTGTCGTTCTTCTGCAACCGGATACGGAAGAACAGCCGGGCCAGCGCGGACTCGGTCATCCGGGCCTCGAAGTCGACGGACTCGGCGTGGAAGGTGTCCCGCAGCTCCTTCTCGATCCGCAGCCGCACGGCCGTGGTGTACCGGTCGCGGGGGAAGTAGACCAGCGCGGTCATGAACCGGCCGTAGACATCCGGGCGGAGGAAAAGCCGGGTGCGCCGCCGCTCCTGCAGACGCTGGATGGCCAGCGTGGTGGTGAACAGGGTGGGCACGTCGATCTGGAACAGCTCGTCGCGGGGGTAGGTTTCCAGGATGCCGAGCAGCTCCTTGCCGCTGTGCGACCCTGGCGGGAACCCGGCCTGGTCCATCACGGCGTCGACCTTTTCGCGCAGGATCGGCACATCCCGCACCGAGCTCGTATACGCCGTGGCGGCGAACAGGCCGATGAAGCGCTGCTCCCCCCGCACGTTGCCGTCCGCATCGAAACTCTTGATCCCGATGTAATCGAAGTACGCCGGGCGATGCACGCTGGAACGCGAGTTCGCCTTGGTGATCACCAGGGCGCTACGCTCGCGCGCCTTGAGCCGGCCGGCATCCGTCAGGTGCTGAATCTGGTGCCCGTCTTCGGTGGAGCGCAGCAGCCCCAGGCCGCTGCGGTCACGGATGCTCAGCACGTCCTCTCCGTCGACGGTCTCCAGGTCGTACTCCCGGTAGCCGAGGAAGGTGAAGTTGTCGCGGTCGAGCCAGCGCAGCAAGTCCTGCGCCTGCTTGATCTCCTGGATGCCCTCGGCGTGGGCGACGTCGCCGAGCGCGTCGGCGATCTCCACGGCCTTCGTTCGCATGGCCTGCCAGTCCTCGTTGGCGGCGCGAACGTCGCCGAGGACCGTGGCCAGCCCGGCGACCAGAGCAGCCCGCGCCTCGTCGTTGGCGGTTTCGATCTCGATCGCGATCCACGACTCGACCTGGGTGACGGTCTCGTCGACGTCACCGGGCCGGGCGCCGTCGCCTCCGTGCACGCGGGTGACGCCGAGGAGCTCGTTGGTGTTCCGGTCGCGGGTCACGACTAGTAGCGGGTGCACTTCGAGGTGGATGGCCGAGTGCTGGCGCACCAGCTCGGCGGTCACCGAGTCAACCAGGAAAGGCATGTCGTCGGTGACGATGTAGACGATGCTGCGGCCGGCTTCGTTCCGGATCTCGATGTTCGGGGTGCTGGGGGTGCGGCTCTGGGCGACCTGCCAATGATGGACGGCCCGCTCGCGGAGGGTTCCCCCATCGGAGTTCTGCCGGTCTTCCCCGGCCAGGTGCTCGTAGTAGTCGCCCAGGAAAGCGTCGAGTGTGCTGCCTGCCGGTGATTTCCCGGTGCGGGTGGACTCAGACGTCATTGAAATAAGCCTCCATCAGAAAATCTCCGCGTCATTGCGGATCACGTGCGTACGACCCAAGGCATGCAACAGCCACGCCCCTGTCTACCATCGTAGATTCCGTGGCCGGGTTCCACAGACCGAACCACCGCGCAGTCGTGGATCCGTCGCAAAGTGCACGCGCGTAGGCTGACCCGATGCGCGCGATCATCGTAGACACCCCCGGCGGCCCCGATGCCCTCACCCTCACAACGGTGAGCGACCTGCCCGTCGGGGCCTGCGACATCCGGATTCGGGTCGCCGCGGCCGGCGTGAACCGGGCGGATGTCGCGCAGCGGCTGGGCAGCTACCCGTCGCCGGCCGGGGCGCCGCAGTGGCCCGGGCTGGAGGTGTCCGGAGTCGTCAATGAAGTCGGCGCCGAGGCAAAGCGGTTCGCGGTCGGCGACCGGGTGTGTGCCCTGCTGGCCGGCGGCGGCTACGCCACCGAGGCCGTGGTGCACGAAGACCTGGCCCTGCCCGTGCCCGAATCCGTGGACCTCGTCGAGGCGGCGGGCCTGCCGGAGGCGCTGGCCACCGTGTGGTCGAACGTGTTCCTGAGTGCGGGGCTGGCCGCCGGGGAGACGCTGCTCGTGCACGGCGGCGCCAGCGGCATCGGCACCACCGCGATCCAGCTGGGCGTGCTCGCCGGCGCGCGGGTGGCCGCGACGGCCGGCTCAGCCGAGAAGCTGGCGGTGTGCCGCAGCCTGGGCGCGGAGATCCTGATCAACTATCGCGAGCAGGATTTCCCCACCGAAATCCAGGCCGCCACAGAGGGGCGCGGCGCCGACGTGATCCTCGACATCATCGGTGGCTCCTACGCGGCCCGCAACGTGGCGGCACTGGCGGTCGACGGCCGCATCATGGTGATCGCCAACCAGAGCGGCGAGAACGCCGACTTCAATCCGTTCCATCTGATGCAGAAGCGCGGCCGGTACTGGGGTACCACCCTCCGCTCCCGCCCGTTCGAGGAGAAGGCGGCCATCATGCGGGCCCTCAGGACGGATGTCTGGCCCTGGCTCGAATCCGGCCGCTTCCGCCCGGTGATCGACAGCATTTTCCCGTTCGAGAAGGCCGCCGAGGCGCACCGGCGGCTGGAGGCATCCGTTCACGTGGGCAAGATTCTGCTGGTCGGTGATTGAGCCCTTCGGGACTCGGGACTCGGGACTCGGGACTCGGGACTGAAACATGCGCTGGAAAAACAATCTGAAGAGAGGATGAGTTTTGAACAGCATCAGTCTGTTCGTGCCGATCCTGCCCGGCAAGCTCGACGCCTGGAAGCAGTTCACCAGGGAGTCGAACGCGCGCATGGGCGAGCACACGGAGTCGCGCCGGCGGGCCGGCATCACCTGAGAAACTGGCACACCGAGAGCCAGTGGGTAGCCACGGCTAGTTCCGACACCGAGTGAGGATGCCGCCGTGGATCCAGAGCTGCTCCACGTTGGTCGGCTTCCACTCTGTCGGCGACCTCCGGCGACACGAGGTCGGCCAGCCATCCGTCCCGAACGAATTCGACGGAGATTCTGCCGAAATCTGCCCTAAACCCAGTCTGGAAGGTGATTTCACCCAAAATCTCCGTCGAATTGGTTCGACGCCGAACCCGGCGCTCGCCCGTGCTGAACAGCGTCCGCGCGGTGCAGTCAGCTCTGCCAATCCGGGAGCGATGCAACCAACCGATTCGGACTCACTAGTTCTGGGCAGGCAAGGCACGGTATGCGCCCCGCGGGCCTGCTACCGTAAACGCTGTCGAATCCCCACCCGATTGGAACCACCCGCATGAAGAACTGGTCCTTCACCACCTGCGCCGTCGCCGGGTTCAGTTTCAGTGCCTTCGGGGTGGCCCTGATCATTCTCAACGCCGTGACAGCCAACGCGTTCCTCACCGTCCTGCTCTGGATGGCGGGCGTGGCCCTCCTGATCGGCGGATCCCTGTCGGTGCGTGCCCACCTGCTCTGGACGCGCGGCGACACCCAGTAGACGGGGCCCCGCCCTCGACGCTCAGTAGTCGAGGCCCCCCCCCTTAGATCGCGAATTCGCCGCCCGGAGCGCGCTCCGTCTCGGCGAGGCTGGCCGGCACATTCGTGGCGTTCACCGACTCGTCGCTGTAGGTGGAAGTGACCAGGATGGGCAGGTGGTCAGAGGTGCCGAGGGGCAGCGTCTCGACACTGTCGATGGTCAGCCCGATGGAGGTTGCCAGGTCGAAATGCCCGCGGAAGAACTTGTAGCGCGTGTACGTTCGGGTGTCGCTCAGGGTGAGGTCGTAGCCGGACTGGGTGATGTGGTCGCCGAGGCGCCCCTTGAAGATCGGGTAGTTGTAGTCGCCCACCATCAGGGTCGGCAGGCCCGGCCCGAGCACGTGCAGTTCTTCGTGCGCGGTGCGGATCTGGTTGCGCCGCAGAGAGTTGAGCGCGGTGAGCGGCGCGGCGTGGAACGAAGCGACGACGATTTCGCGGTGGGCGGCGAGGTCGGTCAATCGGGTGCCGATCAGGCGCTCATGAGCGGGGGTCAGCACGCGGTCGTGCAGTGACTTCTTGAGCGCGAAGGTCTGGGTGCGCTCGTTGGTGAACCGGTCCATGCGATAGTAAATCGCCAGGCCGAGTCGGTTGCGCACAGTGGAGTCGGCGAGGTGCAGGAGACCGATCTCCTCGGGGAGCTCGAGGGTGTCGCATTCCTGCAGACAGAGGACGTCGGGATCGTAGTTCTCGGCCAGGGCGATGAGCTCACCACTGGCACGATTCTTGCGGAGGTTATAGCTGATGACTTTCACGACTGACCTTTTTCGACTCGACTCGACTCGCTGAACACCCACCTAGCCTACGTTTGCGACGCAGAAATGCTATATCGGCTGGGTGAATTCTCGGCGGCCCTCATGCGAGACTCGGGGCATGATGCAGGATGCGACGGCCACAGTGACGGCAACGGTGACGGCCACGGTGGAGTCGGTCAGCCGAGACGAACGGCACGCGTTCAGCAAGCCGACGGTCCCGGACATCCGTTTGATCGCGGGATTCGGGGTGGAGGGCGACGCTCACGCCGGAGCCACGACGCAGCACCGCTACCTGATCGTGAAGGATCCGACCAGGGCGAACCTCACCCAGGTGCACTTCATGCCCGCCGAGCTCTTCGACGAGCTGCGGGGGGCCGGCTTCGAGGTCTCCCCCGGCGAGCTGGGCGAGAATATCACGACCCGCGGGCTGGATCTGTCCGGCCTTCCGCGGGGTGCCCGGCTGCGGCTCGGCACCGACGCGGTCGTGGAGATCACCGGGCTGCGCAACCCCTGCTCACTGATCAACGGGTACCAGAAGGGGCTGATGAAGACGCTGATCGACACGGATGATGCCGGTCAGGTGATCCGCAAAGCGGGGATCATGGGAATCGTCGTCACCGGGGGAAGCGTCGCTCCCGGGGACCCGATTCGGGTGCGGCTGCCGGCCGGGGAACACCTGCCGCTCGGCGTGGTCTGACGCTTGGGTAATGGCAGTCGGCGACCCTGCTAGTCTCGGCCTCACCTGACCTGTGGAGGAGCCCCGATGGCACGCAAGAACTACACCCCCGATCAGAAAATTTCCCGCCTCCGCGTCTACAACATCGTGGCCGGCTCACTGCACCTCGTGCAGGCCCTGGGCTTCGCATACGTGCTCACCCTGCTCAGCACCCAGGTCACCTTTGCCGTCACCGCCGACTATCTGTCTGCTCCTCCCGGCGTGCCGCTGCCACCCGAGCGGGTGACCCTGTTCGACGTCAACGTGGGCATCGGCGTCGTCTCGTTCCTGGCGCTCTCGGCCTTCTTCCATTTCCTGATCTCGTCGCCGAAATTCTTCCCCCGCTACGCGGCGGGGCTCAAAGCCAACCGAAACTACTTCCGCTGGGTCGAATATTCCCTGAGCTCCTCGATCATGATCTGGCTGATCGCCCAGATCACCGGCATCACCGACATCGCGGCCCTGTTCGCGATCTTCGCCGCCAACGCCGCCATGATCATGTTCGGGGCACTGCAGGAGAAGTACGAGACACCCGGCAACGGCAAGTTCCTGCCCTTCATCTTCGGGTCGATGGTGGGCGTGGTGCCGTGGGTCGTCATCCTGACCTACTTCATCGCCCCCGGCTCGAACACCGAGGCCGCACCGCCGGCTTTCGTCTACGGCATCATCATTTCCCTCTTCCTGTTCTTCAACACGTTCGCCGTCAACCAGGTGCTGCAGTACCGTCAGGTCGGCGGCTGGCGCGACTACCTCCGCGGCGAGCGCGCCTACATCACGCTGAGCCTGGTCGCCAAGACCGCGCTGGCCTGGCAGGTGTTCTCCGGCGCGATCATCCCGGCACTCACCTAGGGCAATCGTTTAGCCGACCAGCTCGGGCCCAAGCTGGTACCGGGCACGGCAGAAGCACCACCCCCGTGCTTCGAAGCTGGTCCGCAGCGCCACCTCGTAATCGTCCCGGGCGAAGCCAGGGACAGCTGTCGTCTCACCGACGTTCCGGGTCAACAACGACCCCGCCAGGCGACGGCTACAGCGTCGACGGACGAGTGCCCGCAGAGCGTGCACTCGGGGAGTGGGCACCCGTAGCGCGGCCGCCCGCGTCGGAGCCGTCGAGGAACTCGAGGACGTCCGGCAGGAGGCGTGGGTCTGAGATCGCGGCCATGTGCCCCTTGCCGGGGAAGAGGATGAGGCGGGCGTTGGGGATGCGCGCCACCGTCTCGCGGAACAGCTCGGGCGTGTAGAAACCGTCCCGGTCACCACCGATCAGCAGGGTGGGCGCTTCGATCTCGCCGAGCCGGTCGCGCAGGTTGAAGGCGTCTTCGGCGCGAATGGTGGTGATCAGGTCGGGGCTGGCCTTGCCGAACGTGCGGGGTCCGAGCATCCAGCCCATGCCGGCTGCCAGCCGACTCGGGGGCTTGTCGCCGAGGACACTGAACATCTTCCGGCCGGCCTGCCGCGGGCGCCCGGCAAGAACCTCTTCAGCGACCCGACGCTGCACCTGCTTGCCGTTTGGCCCCAGGGTGTAGGCCGCGCAGACCACGACGAGACGCTGCACCACATCGGGATGGTCGGCGGCGAGTTGCAGGGCGATGCTCCCGCCGGTCGACGTGCCGATCACGTCGATGGGCCCCGGAAACTCCAGGCGCAGAGCGTCGGCGTAGTCCCGGGCGATGTCGGCCATGCTGGCGTTCGGGTCGAGGCCCGGGCGCGGGGTCAGCCTGAGCACGCGGTGCCGGGCCGCCACCGGAGCCAGCATCCGGGTCACAAGCATGCGCTCGACGCCGACCGTCGGTTCAAAGTTCTGGGTGAGGCCCGGGATGGCCACCAGCGGCGAGCCCGTGCCGAACCTCAAATAGGGCATCCCTCCGAGGAGGGTGCCCGTTCGCCGAGCCATGGTGCGCGCATCGGTGACATTCTGTGTTTGTGTCGCGGGGGGCATTGAATTGACCCTTTCGTTTCATCGACGGTTCCGGATGCCGTCAGCCGGCTCCGCGGAGAGCGGTGCGGCAGCGAGCGGTGCGGTAGCGATCGGCCCGGCAGCAACCGGCTCTGGCGTGGCCGGCTGGGCAGAACCGTTGGTGACACTACCCGCGCCGCGGGACCCCCGAAAGCGTCCCGGCAGATTCGGCCGGGGTTCAGGAGAGTCTTCCCACCCTGAAGCGAACGAGAGGAACGTGATTTTCGAGCGAAGTGGTGCCAGCATAAGGAGTGGGTCTGCGCCTGGGAAGGGGCGCCCGACTGCGGGGTCGCGTGACAAATGGGCAGCGGCATCCGTCTAGATGAGTGAGAACCCATTGACGGAAGGCACCAGCTTCCACCATCGAACGGACCCCACATGACGAGCACCGATCTGCACCACGACGACCTGACCGATGACGTGAGCGCACCCCGGCTCGCCGCGGTCGTCTACAACCCCATAAAGGTTGACGTCGACGAGCTCCGGGACGCCGTCGAGGCCCAGCAATCGGCCGCCGGCTGGCCGGAGACGCTGTGGTTCGAGACGTCAGCTGAGGACCCGGGGCAGGGACCGGCCCGGAAGGCGATCGAAGCCGGGGCCACCATGATCATCGTGGCCGGCGGCGACGGCACCGTGCGCGCCGTCGCGGAAGCCGTCCACGGCACGGAGTGCGCACTGGCGCTGCTGCCGTCGGGCACCGGCAACCTGCTCGCCCGCAACCTGCAGCTGCCCCTCGCCGACACCGGGCTGGCCCTGCGAGCCGCGTTCGCCGGCCAGGACAAGGTGATCGACGTGTGCCTGATCGACATCGAGCGGGCCGACCGGTCGGTCGACCGGCACGCCTACCTGGTGATGGCCGGGCTCGGCCTCGATGCCAAGATGCTCGCGAACACCGACGACGACCTCAAGGCGAAGGCCGGCTGGCTGGCCTACGTGAAAGCCATGATCGCCGTCGGCAAGGACGACAGCGATCTACGGTTCCGGTACCGGCTCAACGCGAAGCCCGAGCAGGCGATGCGCGCGCACACCATCATGGTCGGCAACTGCGGGTCGCTTCCGGCCAGCATCGAGCTGATTCCCGACGCCGCCCTCGACGACGGACTCTTCGACGTGGTCGTACTGAAGCCGGAGGGCTTCGGCGGCTGGCTGCAAATTCTGTCTAAGGTGCTGTGGGAGAACGGCGTGCTCAGCCGAACGGTATTGGGCCGCAAACTGCGCACCAATGATGTCGACGCGCTCAACTACGCCACCGGCACGAAGCTCGTGCTGCGGCTCAACCGTCCGGAAGAGATCGAACTCGACGGCGACGGGTTCGGCACCGCCGTGGCCTTCAAGACCTGGGTGGATGCCGGTAGCCTCACCCTGCGCGTGCCGAGCGACGCCGCGTAGGCGGCGCGGGGCATCCGTCGCCCTTTCCCGTTCCACTCTGCTCGACGCGCGGGAGGTGCGCCGCTCTGCGGATGGCATGCCACCAGCGAAGCGGCGCGGCACCCGCGCCGGCACGACGGGCAGCGGCTGCGGGACGGCTGCGGGACGGCTGCACAGCCGTCAGCGGCCGCCGCCACCGCCTCCGCCACCGCCACCGCCGGAGAACCCGCCGCCGCCGGAGCCGCCGGAGAAACTTCCTCCGCCGCCGGAGTATCCGCCGCCGCTGCTGGAGCTGACGGGAACCGTGGCAGAGGTGAGGACCGAGGCGACCCAACCGTTCATGGCGACGCCGAAGCCGCTCGCGGTGAAGCCTCCCTGCGACACGATCCAGCCCGGCGCCGGCGCCCCGTGCTCGTAGAGCACGACGAGCTCCTTCGCCCAGTCCCGTTCGACGCCCCAGAGCACCGCGAAGGGGAGCAGCTCCTCATAGAGCTTGACCAGTTCGACGGTGTCGGGTGCGCCGGCGGCATCCGTCACCGGGCTCGGCAGCGCCCCCGAAGCGACACCCGGCATGGCAGGCATCGTGACCCGCAGCGCGCCGTCCGGGCTCTGCAGCATGCGGAAACGCTCCTCCTCGGCGAGCTCTAGATAGACCTTCAGTCCCTTGAGGTAGTCGCGCTGATCGGCCCCGGAATCGGTGAGCTGCACCGTGCCCTGGGCGAGGTAGAGGGCCAGGTAGAGGAACAGCGCTGCGATGACGGCGACCGTCATCACCTCGCCGAACTTCGGGGAGCCGTCGATCAGCGCCACCGCACCGAGGATGGCCAGGGCCGGCAGCAGCACGACGGCCATTCCGATGGCGATCCACCTGCCGCCGCAGCCGGTCACCTTGGCCCGCCAGCCGCGCTCGATGACCGACGCTGTCGCGGCGGGGAGGAACGCGCTCAGTTTGGCGGCGAGTGTGCTGTCGGCGACCCCCAGTTCCCGCGTCGCTCCGATCGTCAGGCGGGGGAACAGCGTCTCCAGCAGCTTTCGCTCCTGAGCGTCCACGCCTTCCACGGTCAGCAGCTGCAGCGTGTAGTCGCCGCCGCCGGCGCTGACCGGATAGTCGAGGATGCGCACCGTGCCGCGCACCGCCAGGCTCACAAGCTCTGCGGCGATAGCCGTCTTCGACCGATTCGCAAGGTCCCCCGCCTCCAGCAGGTTGTAACCCTTCGGCACGCTGTACTGGGCGATGATGGTGCCTCGGCCGCGGGCGTCGCGCTGGCCGAGTCGGCGACGGATGAAGGCGAGCACGACCCCGAGAAAGCCGACAGCCGCCACCAGGAACAGCAGCCCGGTCGCCGGTTCTCCCCCGCCGTTGTCCGAATCGCTCGCACTGTAGCTGGCCGAGGCCGGCACCGACACGAAGGTGCCGGGTGCAAAGCCGATGGCCACGGTCAGGTTCTGCCGCGGACCGAGACCCTCCACGGACGAGGTGAACAGCTGGCCCGTGGATCCGGGCACTGCGGCATCCGTGGTCTGGCTGATCTCGCACCGGGCGCCGTCGTCCTGGGCCCCGGAATAGCAGGCGGTGTCGCCGGTGAGGAACTCGGCGACGCTCGGGTCGACGTGCACGCGCGCGGTGACGGAGCCGAACGACTGGTCGAACCCGGTGCCGTTGGTGTCCCAGTAGAGCTCGTCGTCGTCGGTGTCGGCGAACGCGCGCACCACGTTCTGCTGCGTGTAGGTGATCGTGTAGGTCTGCTGGCCGCGCACGAACTCATCGGTGCCGAGCGGCACCTCGGTGACGGAGCCCTGGTCATAGGTCTCGAAGTAGACGGGGGCTCCGGTGGCGTCGGTGACCGATTCGACGGTGGTGTTCAGCGGCACCCCGTTGTAGTCGTTGGGGAGGAGGCGCACCATGCCTCGGTTCTGGTCGAAGTTCGGGAACTGCGCCACGAACGTCTCGACCGTGCGCAGGGTGGAGTGCCCGGCGTCGTCACGGGAGAGGTAGTAGTCGGCCTCGAAGGAGGTGAATGTGAAGTCACCGGTGTCTGCCGACGCGGCCAGGGGCGTCCCGACGGCCGGCATCCCGAGCGCGAGCGCCGCCGAAACCGCGAGCGCGGCCACGACCTGCACGAATCGACGTAACGGATGTCTGGCCGGTGCGATCCCGTGCATGTTGCCGCTCCCTGTTTCTGCCGGAGCCGGGAGCCTCGATGCGGCGTCGACCGCGCCGAGCCGTGCTGTCCCCACAACATCCGCCCTTCGAAGGCTAGTGCAGCACGGGTCCCTTCGGTGCATGCGAACCGACAGCTGAGAGCCCGGCAACGAGAAAACCGGTCGGCCCCTCCACGAGGGGACGACCGGCCTTGTTGCTGCGGGTGATCAGGGCATCAGTACCAGTTGTTGGCCTGCGAGTGAGACCAGGCGGCGCACGGGGTGCCGTAGGAGGAGGCCTTGATGTAGCCGAGGCCCCATGCGATCTGCGTGGTCGCGTTGGTGGCCCAGTCGCTGCCGGCCGTCGCCATCTTGTTGCCGGGCAACGCCTGCGGGATGCCGGTGGCACCGCCGTTGGAGTTCACGGCGTCGTACTTCCACTCCGATTCCTTCTGCCACAGCTGGTTCAGGCAGGAGAACTGGTCGGCGCCCCAGCCGTACTGGGACGCGGCCATGGCCTGAGCCGTGGCGCGCGCGCCGGCAGGAGTGTTGCCGGAGGCCAGCGACTGGGCACGGGTGGCTTCAGCGGCGGCGGCCTGAGAAGCGGCCTCAGCGGCGGCGGCGGCCTCAGCGGCGGCCTCAGCGGCGGCGGCCTCGGCGGCGACCCGATCGGCTTCGATCGACGCCGCGGTGACGGCGGCAGTCTCGGCCTTGGTCTGGGCGGTCAGCGAGGTGATCTCGTCGAGAGGGAGGATCTCGTAGCTGGCGAGCGAGCTGGCGACCGCGGCGAGGCTGGAGGCATCCACCTTGTCCTGGGTGGCGGCGATGACCTGATTGGCCTCGTTCAGGGTGATGGATGCCGAGTTGTCGACGTGCGCCTTGGCGACCGCGCGGTAGGCGCCGAGCTGTTCACGGTGCAGGCCGGTGCTGTCGGCGAGTTCGGTTGTGGCCGAGACACGGTCCTGGGTGGCGGAGGCGGACTGACCGGCGAAGCCGGCGCCGACTGCGAGGCCGGTGACGGCGAGCACACTGGTGGCGATGAGCACGATGCGGTGCGGGCGGTTGATCTTGGTGGGGCCGGTGGTGCTGTTGCTGCTGGGAATGCTGTTGCTTCGCTTATTTTGGGCAGCGAATCGGATGCGGATTTCTTCGGGTGTTTCGGGCATGTATGTGCGCTTGACTTCCGTGTTACGCAAGCTCGCACGCGTGCGCGCGCCAACTTACTGAGCATCGGGCCTGCGCTTTCGGGGGACGGCGCAGACGAAACTTATACTCTGTCTCATGTTTCTGAACAAACGCTCAGTATTCTGTGAAAGTCATGGGTAGCCGGGCCGGGACACCGGATTCGGCGGGCCCCGCGCGGCGGCCCTGGTCTCGCTGCGCGCGTGCTGCGCCGCTGCGCCGATGGCGTGCCACGCGCGGAACGGCGCAGCTGCCGCGCGGCGAATGAAGAACGCCGCGGGGATCGCGAACAGCGAGATCACGGCGCCGCACAGGAACGCGGCTGGAGCCCGCGATCAGCAGACGAATGGGCCCGGAGCGGTCGGCAGCCAGCCCGCAACCGAGCCGATGCCACCGGATTCCGCATTCAGGTTGCTGAGGCCGTAGACGAGCTTGCCGAAGCCGGGCGGCGAGAGGATGACCAAGACCACGTCGATCGGCGTCTTGCGCGGAGTGGTGACGTTCTTCAGCCCCAAGCCGCCCACGACGAGCACGCTGAGGGTGATCAGGAGCACGAGGTCGAACAATTAGCGCCAGCCGAGCACGCTGAGAATGGCGCCCGAACTGCTGGAGCCGATACAAGGGCGACCGAGAAGACGATGGTCAACAGCAGCGCGAATATGGTCGTCGTGCCGGTGGCCCGTACGACCCAGGCGGCCAGCAGCGTCGGCGGCAGCGTTGCGGTCTCGTGCGCGGCGAGGGATTCAAACCGCGCCGCTCCGGGCGGATCTGCGAGATTCAGCCCGTCGCTCCCCGTGTGTTACGCCAAATGGCGAGTGCTGTGGCGCCGTCAACGACCGCGCCGCAGGATGGGTGGCATGCCCAGACAAATTCGCTTCAACGCTTTTGACATGAACTGCGTCGCGCACCAGTCCTCAGGAATGTGGCGGCATCCGCTTGACCAGTCCTGGCGATACAAGGACCTCTCCTATTGGACCGACCTGGCCAGGCTGCTCGAGCGAGGCACTTTCGATGGCATTTTCATCGCCGATGTGCTCGGAACGTACGACGTCTATGGCGGTTCGAACGAAGCAGCGATCCGGCACGGGGCCCAGGTTCCCGTGAACGACCCGATTCTGCTCGTCTCCGCCATGGCGGCGGTGACCGAGAACCTCGGGTTCGGCGTGACCGCGGGTACAGCGTACGAGCATCCGTACCCGTTCGCACGACGGATGTCGACGCTCGACCATTTGACGAAGGGTCGCGTCGGCTGGAACGTCGTCACCGGTTATCTGCCGAGCGCCGCCCGCAACATGGGGCATGAAGACCAGTTGGAGCATGACGACCGCTACGACGTCGCCGACGAATATCTCGAGGTGCTGTACAAGTTGTGGGAGGGCTCGTGGGAAGACGATGCCGTCATCCGCGACCGGGAGACCGGGGTGTTCACCGATCCGAGCAAGGTGCATGAGATCGGGCATTACGGCAAGAACTTCACCGTGCCGGGGATCCACCTGTCCGAGCCGTCGTTGCAGCGCACGCCGGTGATCTATCAGGCCGGGGCATCGCCGCGCGGTATCGCCTTCGCCGCCGGCAACGCCGAGGCGATCTTCGTGGCCGCTTCGACCAAGTCCGGCCTCACCGCGACCGTGAGCAAGATCCGGGATGCGCTCGAGCAGGCCGGTCGAGACCGGTACTCCGCGAAGATCTACACGCTGCTGACAATCATCACCGACGAGACCAGCGAGAAGGCGCACGCAAAACATCAGGACTACCTCTCCTACGCGAGCGAAGAAGGCGCCCTGGTGTTCATGTCGGGCTGGATGGGCATCGATCTCTCCCGGTATGACCTCGACGAGCCGATCGGCAACGTGAAGAGCAACGCGATCCAGTCGGCGGTGGCAAATTTCCAGGCGGCGAATGATGACGGCTCCGAGTGGACCGTGCGTGACATCGCGAAGCTCGGCGCAATCGGCGGCCTGGGGCCGTTCATCGTCGGCTCACCGGAAGAGGTTGCCGATCACCTGCAGGAGTGGGTCGCCGATACCGATGTTGACGGGTTCAACCTCGCCTACGCGATCACACCCGGAACGTTCGAAGACGTGGTCGAGTTCGTGATTCCCGAGCTGCGTCGTCGCGGGGCCTACCCGGAGGAGTACGTCGAGGGCACTCTACGCAACAAGTTGCACGGGCGCGGCGACCGTCTGCCCGAGGAGCACCACGGAGCCGATTATCGGCTCGGGGTGAACCAATCCGTTAGGTGACGAGCGGCGACCGCCGCTCGCCCTATGCAATCCCCGACTGCACCAGCAGCCGGGGGAAATCCGTGCGGCGGCGACCGGCCAGTTTGAGCACCTGCTCACGCTCGCGCCGCAGCACGACCGACGACCGCGCGGTGGCGGACGCCAGAATGCGGGCAAGGGTCTCGGGCCACGGCACTCGGTGAGCGCGGGTACTGCGCCTATGTCCGCACCCGCCGCAACCGGATCGGACCCTTCGCCGTCGACGGATCGACCACGGCCCCGCCCTGCATGATCTGCAGGTCACCGCGGGCGACCATGCGGCGTGCGGCGCGTCGGGCCGGCTCCATCAGGTCGTTCCAGCCGTCACCGCCGACCACTTTCGCCGCCTCGGACGGGCAGATCGTGGCATTCGTCGCCCGCGCACTGAGCAGTGTCGCGATAGCCTCTTCCAGCTTGAGGTCGGTCGCCGTGACCCCATGTGCGCGGCAAGTGGTCGAGCAGTACTTCACCGACTCCCAGTTGTCGGCCCACTTCATGCGCCACTCGATGCGCCGCCCACACGAGGCACACGTCTTGTCCGCCCGGTCACGGGCGGGGTCAGAATCGGCGGGTTTTCGTTGACGGTGGGCCATGCCTTCTATCCTGCGGGATGGCGCGGGTCGCCGAGAGCCGCCGAGAGTCGCCGTTTGCGCCGAGCGTCGCCGTTCCAGCGGCGATTCTCGGCAGAATCGGCGACTCTCGGGGCTGCAGGGCGCCGGGCAGGCCGCCAGGCAGGGCGCGCCCGACCCATCGGCGCCGCGGGCGCGACGAATTCGGCCCGCATCCGTCTTATCAGTGACGGATGTCTCAGCCCCCGTGAGCGCCCAGGCCACCCGACACTGCCGGAGGCTAGGATTTTTGCACCTGAACCCGAAGGAAATCCCGTGACGAGCACCGACCGAGCGCGTGTCGAACGATGGCGCGCAGCCGCTGTTCCTGCCCGTAGCCGCAGCATCGAGGTTGATGGGCACCAATTCACCGTGCACTCCCTGAAGAGCACCTCGCCTTCGCCGGACGCGCCGACCTACCTGCTGGTCCACGGCATCGGGGCGTCGCACCGCTACTACCGCCGGGTGCAGAGGAGCCTGGCCGCCATCGGGCATACCCATTCGCTCGATCTGCCCGGATTCGGCGGCACCCGCCGGCCCGTTCGGCCGCTCGCTGTCGAAGAATACGGCGCCCTGCTCGGCCGGCTACTTGATCGACTCGAGGTGCCGCGGGCGGTCCTGGTCGGCCATTCGATGGGCGCCCAATTCGTCACCGAGGTGGCCCGGCAACGCCCCGATGCCGTCTCCCACCTGGTTCTGATCGGCCCTGTCACCGATCCCCGCCGGTCGACAGCCGTGCAACAGGCGCTGGGCCTGACCCGGGATGTGGCCAAGGAGTCGCCGTCGGGCAATCTGATCGTGTTCCGTGACTACCTCGAGTGCGGCCCGCGCTGGTTCTCCACCGAGCTCGTCCCCATGCTCGGCTACCGCACCGACCTGGCCCTTGGCGAGGTGCACTCCCCCATCCTCGTGATCCGAGGCACCAACGACCCCGTCTCGGGCAGCACCTGGTGTGCATCGCTGGCCGCCGCCGCGCCGGACGGGCATGTGTTCGAGGTCGCGGGGCACCGCCACCTGGTGCACCACAGTGCCGCCGTGCAAACCGCCGCCATCATCGAGGGGCACGCCCTGCGGCTTCCGTCGGTCGCGCACCCGGCACAATGATTCGCCGTCTCCTGAACCCCCGTCTGCTGAGTCGCCATCTGCGCGAGGCCTGGTGGTGGCTGCTCGACTATGTCTATGCGGCGACCGGCCAGACCCGTGCGTTCCTCTCCCGCGCCCGGCCCACGGACTTCCGCTCCGGTACCAAAGCCCCGATCGTGATCATCCCCGGGGTGTATGAATCCTGGCAGTTCATGCGACCGTTGATTGAGATACTGCACGGCCACGGGCATCCGGTGCACGTGGTGGCGAAGCTCGGCCGCAACCGGCGTTCTCTGGCGGATGCCGCCGCGACCGTGGCCGCCTACCTCGAGCGGGAGAACCTGAACGGCGTCGTCATCGTGGCGCACAGCAAGGGCGGCCTGATCGGCAAACTGCTCATGACGACGGATGACCCGGGCCGCCGGGTGAGCGGAATGACCGCGATCAGTTCACCCTTCGGCGGTTCCCGCTATGCGCGCTATTGGGTCGTGCCGAGCATCCGTGCCTTCGCTCCCACCAACATGGCCCTGCACGACCTCGGCCTGGACCACCGGGGCAACAACCGCATCACGTCTATCTACGGGGTGTTCGACCCGCATGTCCCCGAGGGCAGTGAACTCGTCGGCGCCCGCAACATCCAGCTCCGGGTCGGTGGGCACTTCCGCATCCTCGGCGACCCGGCGGCCGTGCGGGCCGTGCTCGACGCGGTGACGCATGCCGTGGAGTCGGCAGTCTGACTCCGGGTCGCAGATCGACCTTCGGTCACGCGGGCAAGGCGCTTGGCCTGCCGCACGTGGAGCCTGACCGCTCGGGCTGATGTTCAGCCGCAGGGAGGACTCCGCCCCGACTACTTCGCCGCGACAGTGCGCGCGCGGCGCGTATGGCGCTTCGTCGACGAGCCTCCTCGCCCGTAGACCAGGTACATGGTGAACCCCATGATGATCATGAGAAGCACGGTGTAGACGAACGTGATCGACATGGAGTCGAGGTTGTTCTCCCCCTCCGTGCTGGCCTTGATCGCGACACCGAGGGGTTGGTAGAGCGGGTGATACAGGAACAC
Source organism: Cryobacterium sp. Hz7 (assembly GCF_004402815.1). Classification (NCBI taxonomy): domain Bacteria; kingdom Bacillati; phylum Actinomycetota; class Actinomycetes; order Micrococcales; family Microbacteriaceae; genus Cryobacterium; species Cryobacterium sp. Hz7. The sequence goes on along the minus strand of NZ_SOFB01000026.1, from coordinate 112,031 downwards.
CGCGGCGTCATAGTCGTCGAGCAGACTGTTGAAGTTGAGCGCCGTGATCGCAGCCGCGGTCGGGAGAACCAGCGGAACCAGCACCGTGCGAAGGGTGAACATCGACCCGGCACCGAGGATGCGGGCGGCATCCTCGAGCGACTCCGGCACCGACGCGAAAGCCGCTTTGAGCAATCGCAGGGTGAACGGGATCTTCACGATCACGTAGGCGATCAGCAGGAGACTCGTCGTGCCTGTGAGCACCTGGCCGCCGACCATCGCGTTGGGGCGGTCGAACGTCATGACGAGGGCGAGGGCGATGAGAATCGTCGGCAGGATCCAGGGGATGTGCAGCAGGTACTCCAGCGTGACGGTCAACGGGTTGCGGTGCTTCTGCAGCAACCGTGAGACGAACAGCATCCCGCCGACCACGATCACCGACGCCAGCGCGCTGTATACTACGCTGACCACGAACGGCCGGAGCACCGCGGGCGTGCCGAAGACCGTGGCGTAGTTGTCGAGCGTGAACGAATTCCAGCTGATGCTCCCCGTGACAATGGCACTCGAGTGCACGAAGGAAAACAGCACGATCAGCAGCACCGGCGTCGCGTAGACGACAAAGAGAGCGTAGGCGGCCACGTGCACGGCAGCGTTCGCCACTGGGTTCGGGATTCTCTGTTTTTGCAGCGGGGTCGCCACCTTCGCCACCGAGAAGTACACCCCCGACTTTTCGACCCGGTTCATCATTGCCAGAAGCACGATGGTCGCCAGGCCGAGGATCACGGCGAGCAGCGCGGCGAGGTCACGCGACCCGGTGCTCTTGGAGAAGGTGAGGATCATCGGGGCGATCGTTTGGAAATCGGTGCCGCCCAACACGAGCGGCGCTGTCAGTGCGCCGAGACCGGTCAGGAAGGTGAGAATTGTCACGGCGAAGATCATCGGGCGCAGGGCGGGCAAGACGATTCGCCAGAGGATGCCCATGGTCGACGCGCCCATATTGCGCGCCGCCTCGATGGTCTGGTAGTCGATCTTCGCCAGCGACGATCCCAGGAAAAGCATATGGTTCGTCGTCGTGGCCAGCGTCATCACGACGACGACCGCGAAGTAACCGGAGAACCAGTTCGGGTCGATCTCGGGAAACCAGTTGCGCACGGCGTTGGTGACGAATCCGTAGCGGCCGTAGATGAAGTTGTAGCCGGCGGCGAGCACGATGCCCCCGTAGATAAGGGTGGTGGCGTAGCCGAGCCACAGCATCCGTGCGCCCCGGATCTTGAAATAGTCGGTGACGAGAACGATGAAGATGCCGACGGCATTCACCGTGACGGCCAGCGTGGCGGCCAACGCGAAGCTGTGCCAGAGGCTGTTCATCGCACGTTCGGAGCTGACCAGTTTCTCGACGGCCCGAAAGCTGAACTGACCCTCCGGGAAGAAGGTTCTGATAAGCAGGTTGGCGTTCGGGAAGACCAAAAACGTCGCCACGAACCACAGCGTCACCAGGGTGATGATGACGACGAACGGGGATCGGAACATTGAAGCCCACGACGAAGTGCGCACGGATGTTCTCCTTTAGTACTGCAGGATCGACGACGGGTCGATATACAGTCGCGCCGCAGAACCCGGTTCGAGCGCAGATCCGCCGCCCTCGGGCACCAGAGCACGAATGCTGCTGCCATGACTGTCGATTGTGTAGGTGCTGTGCGAGCCGTGGTAGGAACGGCCGGCGACAACGCCATCGAGCCGGATCGCATCCGTGTTGCCTGGGGGCGCCTGCAACGACACCTTCTCCAGGCGCAGGTACGACGTTTTTGCTGGTGCGAGACCGGTGCCACCGCGCTGGCGCAGCTGGTGCACGACGTCGCCCGAGAGCTTGTTCATCGCACCGACGAAGGTACAGACGAACTCGGTGCCGGAGCGGTTGTAGATCTCCTCCGGGGTGCCTACCTGCTCGACCACACCGTGGTTGAACACGGCAATCCGGTCGCTCATGGTGAGCGCCTCTTCCTGGTCGTGCGTGACGTACACCGTGGTGATGCCGAGTTCCCGCTGCAGGTTCTTCAGCTGTTCGCGCAGCTGCACGCGCAGCTTGGCGTCGAGATTGGAGAGGGGCTCGTCGAGCAGCAGGATGCGCGGCTTGAGCACGAGGGCCCGGGCGATGGCGACCCGCTGCTGCTGGCCACCGGAGAGTTCGGACACGTTCTTCGCGAGCTGCTCCTCGCTGAGCTCGACCTGAGCGGCGATCTCGTCGACGAGCAGCGCCGTCTCGGCCTTTCTGGTCTTTCGCACCCGCAGGCCGAACGCGATGTTCTCCCACACGCTCATGCTGGGGAACAGCGCGTAGTTCTGGAAGACCATGCCCACGCTGCGTTTTTCGCTCGGCAGCCGGGTGGCCACCTTCCCGTCGATGTAGATCTCACCCCGGGACGGTTCGATGAACCCGGCGAGCGTGCGCAGGGCCGTCGTCTTGCCGCACCCGGAGGGCCCGAGCAGGGTGAAGAACTCACCCTGCTCGATCTCGAGGGTCAGGTCCGGGATGGCGATTTTCTCGCCGAAGCTCACTTCGACGTTCTCGAATCTGATCATGACTGTTCGTGCCCGGGCCGAGACTTAGGGCAGGTACTCGAGCTCGGTCTTCTCGACCCACTCGGAGATGCGTTCGCGGGTCAGCGACCAGTCGATGTCCTGCTTGGGGAGGGACTCGATCAGTTCGACGACCTCCGGAAGCGCCTCGGCGCGAGCCTTCTCATTCACCGGGTAGGACGCGAATTCGGCGGCGAACTCGCCCTGCACCTCGGCTCCGCCGAACCAGTCGATGAACTTCTCGGCCTGGTCCTGGCGCGGCGTGCCGTTGATGACCGCGATCTGCTCGGTGACGTAGGGGACACCGTCTTCCGGGCTGATCACGCCGGTCTTGGTGGCGTATTCGGCGTCGCGGCTGGTGATTCCGCTGCTCGGGAGCACGCCGTAGTCGACCTCGTCGCGGGTCAGGCGCGCATACAGGTCGGTGCCCTCGATCGCTGGTGAACCGTGCTTGTAGTAGTCCTGCACCTGCTTCCAGCCGGCATCCGAGATGCCCAGGTCGCCCTTCTCGTCGGCATAGGGCGCGAGCATGCCGGCGAGAACCAGTTGCGGGGTGGCCTGGCCGAGGCTGGTGTTCACTTCGTATCGGCCGTGGTATTCGGCGCCGTCCCACAGGTCGCTGACCTGTTTCGGGGCGTCTGCGCTCGTCACGGTGTTGGTGTCGTAGACGGTGACGATGGCCTGTTCCACGAGGGGCCAGAACGCCCCGTCCTTGGCGTCACCGGCTTTCTTGTCGACATCCCCCGACCACTCCGGCGTGTAGGCGGTGACGGCATCCTCTGCCTTCAGCGTTTCGAAGAACATATTGTTCAGGCCGAAGACGACGTCGCCCACCGGGTTATTCTTCTCGGCGACGATGCGGTTGGCGAGGTCGGCCCCGCCCAGCCCCACGATCTCGATCTTCATCCCGGCCTCGGCGGCCTTGGCGGTCACCCATTCCCCACGCCCATCCGAATTGCTGTTCGTGTAGACGATGAGGGTTCCGGAAGATTCCCCCGACGACGCCCCGCCTGCCGTGCTGCTGCATGACGCCAACGCGACGGTGCCCAGAAGCACGGCCGCAAGAGTGGCCGCTGTGAGAATGCGCTTGTTCAATTGTGAGTCCTTTTCTGGGCCGCGAGAGGGCAGATGGCCACTCACCGACCGAATCAAGTTTTAGCAACGGTTCATTCACACTAAGTCGCAGAAAATCCAGCCCCAGGCCACCTGAACGAAAGTTTGCCTTGCGTTAACTGGCTGTACTGACGCCGTTGGAAGCGATGCCGCAGTTGACGTCTTGCGCACGCAGCTGATGCCGAAATGTCCCGGGTTTAACTTGGCGCTCGTTCCCCGAAGCAGGCCCAGGCGCACTAATGCCAACGCGTCACGCGGCCCCGGCCTCGGCAGGGCCGACCTCCCCGAGATAGCCCTTCGACCATACGTAGAGCAAGAGCACACGATGGGCTCAGACCGCGATCGAACCACGATTGCTCGCGAGAGCGATGGACCTGCTCGCAAAGAATGACCAGGACTGGCAGCATGCCTCCACCCTCAATCCGCAGATGAAGCGCATGGACCCGTCATTCCAGGAACGAACGTTGGGATTCCGGCCCTGACCACCCTGGTCGACGTTCAGTCGACCAAGCACGTCTGGTCAGCAGAGGGTCTCGTCGAACGCCACTATTGCCGCGGCCAGGGAGGCCGATTGGTAATCCTCGATCAATGCAGACGCCGTAGTATCCCGCAGGTTTGTCACTTCAGCCGTGGGATTCGTGATGGCGGAGGTAAGTTGCAATAGCTGCTTGAGATCGGCCTGAGTCTTCGGTGTTCCGGAACCAGACATCGCCAGGGCAAGGTTGCAGGCGGCTCGCACATCGCTGTCACCATAGGCCTCGATCTGCTCGAGCCAACGGGCGGCATTCTTCTCCGCGGCAGCAGAACCGCCTCCTACGATGAGTTCGGTCTCGTTTGCAGATCGGCCGAGAATGCGCCCCAGATCATCCAGGCTGCTCGTGCCACTCCGAGCGCAACTGGCGCCCGTGAGGAGAAAGCCAGCAAGTACGAGCGCCAAGAGCGTCCGGGCTGAGGCGTGCGGCCCCCTGGCCGATGGTAAGCGGATGCTGTCATGTGTCATGTCGATCCCACTCCAGTCAGATGCGATTCAAGCTCCTGGTTTCTCCGGCGGCGCCGGTGTTCGCTCTGTGGCCAGGCCGTCCGAAACGGGTCCGGAACCCGGTTTTACGACGCCGGCTCCCGCTCCGGCAATCGGCACCCGTGTCGTCTGCATTTCCCGCTCTAGCTCAATCTTTGAACGAGTCAGCTCGGCGTTTGTCTGTAGGTCTTGTACGGCTTGAACCCCCGAGGTAGCGGCCCGCTGCCCGAAGTAGAAGCCGACGATTGCGATGACGACCGTCGACAGTGTGGCGAAGATCGTCTCGGCGAAGTCAGTGCTTGCGCCAGAAGCCGGCGCCAGCACCACATCGTAGGTGCGCCCGGTCCCGTCGGCGGCGCCAGCCTCGGCAACATTGAAGCTGATGACGCGTTCAGACGGAAAGCCCGCGAGTGTGCTTTCCGAAACTCCGGTGGATTTCGCGCCCCGCGATTCGCGCAAGCTGAGCTGACTGAACAGGTAGATCGACGAAAACGCGAAGAGGAGCAGAAGCAAGAGCGCAATCACCGCGCTGATGCTGCCGTTCGGAAGATTGAGCGCACCACGGTTTGCCGTGCCATCCATAACTCGGGAAATCCAGGCCACCAGCGTGAGCAGGACGAGGAGCGCTGATAGTCCGAGGAGGATCCAGACGGTGAGCGCGATCTCGGCCGGTACACCCACAGGCTGCTGAGCAAGCACTGTGATCAGAACCGTCAGAGCGGCCAGGACAACAGTGAGCACACCGCCCGTGACGTAGAGGGCGGTGTTGCTCGATTCGCTTGCGCCCACTCTCGGCATCATCACAGCTCCCATCCGAATCGTTGCACGCAACATACACCTGGGACTCAGGTAGCGCTCATCTGAACGTGGCCCGGCACACTGAGACACGGGCGGTCTTCGCCTCAGTGTTGTTGTTGGCATCATGCACCCCGAGTTCAAGCAGGTGCTGCTGCCCTGGATCACCGAACGCCTGATGTTCCCGGGCGTCACTGGAGCGGGGTGGACCGATTCGCAGATCGAACGCGACGAGCGCGACCGCCGCAAACTGTTCGTGGGCATCACCCGAGCTCGCGACGAAGTGTGGGTCGGCTGCATCGCGGCGCAGGGATCGTCTGCGTGACCTACCCAATCCCCAGCTGCACCGGCAGCGGAAAGTGATCACGCGTTACTCATACACGTCCCGACGATGGCCGACGGTGACCACGACCACCACGAGGATGTCGTTGCGAATGATGTAGATGATCCGGTAGTCACCCACCCGCACCCGATAACCGAGTACGAGCCCGGCCGCATCGAGAAGGGAAGCGTCGGGGGCGAAGGTGACGAGAAGGTCGATGTCGCTGCCGGCGGCATCCGTGCCCTGGGCGATGCTGCCGAAGACTCGCACGGCGCCGGCACCGCGGTGGCCGGCCAGTTCGAGCACACGGCGCCGCTCGCGCGCCAGCACGAGAGACGGCCGCTCAACGGCGGCAGCCAGGATGCGAGCGAGAGTTTCCGGCCGCGGCTGCACCCGACCAACCTCGTAGGCGGAGCGGTTGGGCTGCGGAACTCTGGCACGAAGGGCCAGCTGGCTCTGCGAGAGATTGGCCCGTAACCGAGCCTCAAGAATCCGGGTGGACGCACTCATGCCGAGACTAAAGCTGGAGGCCGTGCGAACGAGTTGATCGCAACCACGCCCCACGCTTTTTTGAATCACCGCAGACAAATTTGATGCGATCCCGAACCCCGCCCACGGTTGGTTCAGTATGCGTTTTTGCGGTGGTCGACGTTTACGGCCAGGAAGACCAGAGTCTCGTCCATGATCTGAACGAGGACGCGGTAGTCCCCTACTCGGTATCGCCACACGCCGGAGTGGTTTGCGGTCAAACCCTTCCCGCGTTGGCGAGGATCGTCGAGACGTTCGACGTCCTCGAGGTATGACAGGACTCGTCGCTGCACAGCGCGGTCCAGCTTCCTGAATTGGCAATCGAACTGCTCGGTGGTCTCAACGCGCCACCGGGCGATCACAGCTCAGACTCGGCTTTCAGCGCCGAGAGCGGCCGGGAGCGGCGGCCTGCGGCTTCAAAAGCGTTCAGCGATTCGTCGGCCGCAAAGGCGTCCTCCAGATCGGTCAAGTGCTCGCGGAGGGCAGCTCGAACGTAGAAGCTCTTCGAACGCCCCGTGCGCCTGGACAGCTCCTCCAGCCGCTCCTCTTCCTCGGGGGTGAGACGGATTGAGATCGTCACGCTGCCACCTTCCAAAGTAAGACATGTTTACAAAATGATACATCCGTCCTGAAATTGCGTCCAGCCTCAGCCTCAGCCTCAAGCCCAATAGACCCGACAACGCTTTGCATTCCTATCCAATGCGCACGCCGAGGCTCGCCCTGGTCGAAGCTGGCCTTCGCCGGCAGTGGGAAGACGCGCTCGGCGGGAAGCATCGAGCACTCCTGGGCCGTACCGCTGTGCCCGCTGGTACGCGGCGACCGCCAACCACACCAGTTCGCCCACCCGCACGTGCTGCGCGCCGTCGCCGGCCGCCTCCACGATCCTTGCTCCGGGGTCGGTCAGCAGCAGATCGACAAACTGAAGAACGGACTGTTCACCGCTCTTGCTGTACACAATTCGCTTCAGGTCGGAGGTAACGCTGACGGGGGTGGAAAGTTCCTCTCTGCGCCCCAGACGGCCCCACGGTCTAGACCCTCCTGCAATTGCTCACCATGCCGGGCCAACGAGCGAATCTCACTGCTGATGACTGGGGCGTCAGCCGCGAAGCAGCCCCCACACACGATGAGGGCGACCCCGCACCGCGGGGCCGCCCTCTGGCGAAACGTAGAGCCGGTGAAACTAAACGGCCTCGGCCGCCGCTTCCTTCTCCGCCTTGCGACGAGCCTTCTCGGCGTCGAGAACGGCCTTCTCGGCCGCCTTCTCCTCCGCGATCCAGACGTCGCGCTTGGCCCCGGGCACCCAGCCCTTGTCGACAACACGGATCTGGTAGACGATCGCGACGCTGACCAGCACCACGGCGATGAGGATCGCGAGGATGACCCCGAGTCCGCCACCTACGCCGACGCTGACACCCACGAGGGTGCCGAACCAGCCGAAATCAGCGTCACCGAAGGTGCTGTTGGCGAAGCCGAAGTCGCCGAGAACCAGTAGCAGGATGGCGGGCAGGATGGTGATGATCACGCCGTTGACGAATCCACCGATCATCGCGCCGAGGCGACCGCCGGTGGCGTTGCCGTAAACACCAGCTCCACCTCCGGTGAAGAAGTGCGGCACCATACCGGGCAGGATCAGCGCGAGCCCGAACATCGGGTTCAGCCAGATTGCCAGCACACCCAGCGCGATGAGGCCACCGGCGAATGAGCTCAAGAAGCCGATGAGCACTGCGTTGGCGCCGAACGGGAACACGATCGGGATGTCCAGCGCGGGACGCGCACCGGGCACAACCTTCTCGGCGATACCCTGGAACGCGGGAACCAGCTCGCCGAGTACCGTGCGCACACCGTAGAGGATGACTGCGACACCCACACCGAACTGCAGGGCCTGTGCAAAGGCCGCCATGATGAACGCGCCGGCGTCGGCGGAGCCGAAGATGTCGAGTGCCTCCTGCATGGGAAGGGCGATGAGGCCCCAGATGGCGAAGACCAGGTAGATGAGCACCATCGACAGCGCGGTGGCGACCATCGAGTCGCGCAGGAACTTAAGGCCCTGCGAGAAATTGACGTCTTCGGTCGACTTGCTGCGACGTCCCACGGCCTGGCCGGCCGCACCGGCGGCGATGTAGCCCAGGGTACCGAAGTGGCCGATCGCGATGGTGTCGTTGCCGGTGATCTTCTTGGTCCACGGGTGCACGAACGCGGGCATGACCACCATGATCACGCCGAGCAGCAGAGCGCCGATAATGACCACGAGCCAGTTGGCGCCATCACCGAAACCGACGGAGAGCACCACGGTGAGCATCGTGGCCATGAAAACCATGTGGTGACCGGTGAGGAACACGTACTTGAGGGGCGTGAAGCGGGCCAGGGCGAGCATCACCAGGAACCCGAGGGTGAGCACGTAGGCGCTCTGGGCGCCGAACTCCTCCTGCGCGATGGCGGTGATGACCTCGTTGGTGGGGATGACGCCCTGGGCACCGGTCACCGCGAGGATCAGTCTGCCCAGCGGGTCGAGGGAGCCCACCACCACGTTGGCGCCGGCACCGAGGATCAGGAAGCCGAGCGCCGCCTTGAGAGCACCGCCGATCACCTGCCCGGAGTTGCGCTTGAGCGCCATGAGGCCGATGGCGGTGATGATGCCGATCAGATAAGCCGGCACATTGAGAATCTGCTGTCCGATGAAGTTCAGTACGACGACGAGCCACTCCATTGTGGGAGCTCCATATTCTGTGAGAAGGGAAGGTGAGAGGGGTTACTCGACGGCGGCGGTGAGCTTCTCAGTGATCTCCTCGAGATCGAAGAAGTTGTTGATGACGATGACCTCGGCGGGAACATCGCCGAGTTCTTCGGCCAGCTCCGCCGAGGTGAGCACGATCTCGGCCGTCTGAGCGGCACCGCGAGCCACGCCCATATCGGCGGCCTCGACATCCGCATCGATACCAAGCTTCGCGAGAACCTTCTCGGCGTTCATTTTCAGGAGCACGGACGTACCGATGCCCATTCCACAGACGGCGACGATCTTCATGGGGTGCCTTTCGATTGGGTGAGATCAGAGAGTAGAAGAGTGGGGTGGATGCGTGTGCCGCGCATTACGCGACTGCGGCGAACCCGCCGAGCACGGCGCGAACGTCGGCCGGACTGGTGGCCGAAGTGAGGCGATCCATGGCCGAGCTGTCGGAGAGAACACCGGCCAGTGCGCGCATCACGGCGAGGTGAGCGTCGTGGTCGACGGCGGCGAGCCCGATCACGAGGTTGACGGGGTCGTTGGCCTTGTTGCCGAATTTGACGGGCGTGGCCAGGCTCACCCAGCTGAGTCCGCCGGTGAGAACCGCCGGAGACGGCCGGGAGTGCGCCAGGGCGATGCCCGGGGCGATGACGATGTAGGGGCCGTGCTTTTCGACAGCGTCGATCATCTCGTCGGTGTAAGCATCCGTGGTTGCTCCACCCAACACGAGGCCGTCGCCGGCGAGACGGATCGCGGCACGCCAGTCGGCTGCATCCGCCTGGGTCACGATGGACGACAGTGCTTCGGCGAGGTTGAGTGCCACGAATGAACTCCGTTGTTTGGATTCGATCCACCCCTGATTGCGAGGGCGATTGGGATGAGTGTACAAGCTTGAGCGACCTTTTGTCTATAAATGTACTAAAGTTTTTGAAATTGACTCTCTAGCGTCGCCAAATAGCGTCGTGGGCAACGAATGGCGGGCGCGGCCAGTGTGGGAACTGCCGAGGCTCCAGCGCGAGTTAGATCGACGGAACGAGCGGGGAGAGACCGGGCAGGGCGCCACGGGTTAACCGGCTGATGCGGTCGGCCTCGAAGAGTGCGTCCTGGGCGATGAGCGAGGCTCCCGTGATGCCTGCGATGTGGCCGAGCCGGGATTTCTCCACCACCAGCCCCTGCAGGGCGAAGTCCCGGGCGCCGGCGAAGATAGCGTCGCGGATGGCGCCGAGGAAGGGCTCGCCGGCCTGGGCGAGGTTGCCGCCGACCACCACGGCCTGCGGGTTGAGCAGACCCACCACGTGCGCCAGGCTCTGCCCGATGGCGGTGCCGGTCTCGCTGAGCAGCCGCCGCACCTCGGGGTCGCCCTGGTTGGCGAGGCCGACGATGTCGTTGCTGGTACGCACCCGGTAGCCCCGGCGCTGCAGCTCGCGGCGGATCACCGCACCGCTGGCGCTCGTCTCGAGCCGTTCGGTGCGGGCTCCGCCGGAGCGCACCGGGCTGAGATCGCCCGCGCCTCCTCGGGAGCCGTGGTAGATCGAGCCGTCGAGCACAAACGCCAAACCGACCCCGATGCCGGCTTTGAGCACCGCCACGTCTCGGTATTCGCTCCAGCCTCGCCGCGCCTCGGCGAGCGCCATGATGTTCACGTCCCGGTCCACGGCGAATACGGCATTGTCAAAGCGGCCGGCGAAGTAGTCCTTCACCAAAACGCCGTCCCACTGCGCGTCCACCTGCCCGGTGGCGAGCCGCCCGGTCACAAAATCGACCGGGCCGGGCACGCCCACGCCGATCCCCACCACGTCGGCGCGGGTCTTGCCGAGCCGATCGAGCATGTGGTCGAAGACCTGGCCGGCCCATTCGAAGATCTCGGCCGGCCCCTCGCTCAGCCCGATGTCGGCTTCATCCTCGCTGAGGATGGTGGAGACCAGGTCGGTGATGGCCAGCCGGGTGTGCGATCCACCAATGTCCACGGCGAACAGCAGGCCGGCGTGCGGATTGACCGCGAACTCCTCGGGCGGGCGGCCGCCGCGGGAATCGAGTTGCCCCACACTCACCACGATCGACGCGAGCAGCAGTTCGTCCAGGCGCCGCGCCAGGGTGATCCGCGACCAGCCGAGCTGGTCGATGAGGCCGCTGCGGGTGGTGGCGAGGCCGGACCGGATCAGACCGAGCACCACGCCCGAGCCCGTAGATAAAGTGTGAGCCATCGAATCCTTACCCCTCCGACGCATCCGCGGGTGCACTTCACACTCGCCGGATCCGTTATTGACTTAAGTACATTTGTATACCAAAGTGTCTTCCATGGCTACCGAATCAACAAATCCCACGTCAACGACGACGCAGCCCGAGCTCGACACCCGCGCTGTCGCGAGTGCCCAGGCCCTGGCCGCCCACATCGTGCAGGCCAAAGGACATGGACACGGCGGCACCGCCATGGCATTGGCGCCATTGTCCCACGTCTTGTTCTCCCGAGTTCTGCGTCACTCCCCCGCCCACCCCGACTGGCCCGCCCGCGACCGCTTCGTTCTTTCCGCCGGTCATGCCAGCCTTCTGCTCTACACCCAGCTGTTCTTCACCGGCTACGGCCTCACCCTCGACGACCTCGCCAAGAGCCGCTCCCTCGGCTCCAAGACGCCCGGACACCCCGAGGTGCACCACACCGTCGGCGTGGAGATGAGCACCGGACCGCTCGGCCAGGGCGTCGCCTCCGCCGTGGGCATGGCCATGGCCGCCCGGCACGAGAGCGCCGTGTTCACCCCCGGCTCCACCCTGCTCGACCACACCACCTGGGTGCTGGCGGGCGACGGATGCCTGCAGGAGGGCGTCTCCGGTGAGGCGTCGAGCCTGGCCGGCACGCTCGGTCTCGACAACCTGGTTCTCATCTGGGACGACAACGGCATCACCATCGACTCCAGCACCGCCGACACCTTCACGGAAGACGTGCGCGCCCGGTACCGGGCCTACGGATGGCGCGTGCTCGAGATCGACACCCCCAACGACCTTGATGCCCTCGAGGCCACCCTCCGCGCGGCGGCGGAACGCACCGGCCGCCCCACCCTGGTTGCTCTCCGCACGGTCATCGGTGCCCCCTCCGCAAAGTTCGGCGGCAGGTCGGCCGCGCACGCGGGCGGCTTCGGCGCCGACGAGCTCGCCGCGGTGAAGACGACACTGGGCTTCGCCCCCGATGCCACCCTGCAGGGCCTCGTCGCCCCCGAGACCCTCGAACACACCCGCGGGGCGCTCACCCGCGGCGACGAACTGCACCGCGAATGGGAGGCCGACCTGGCCTCCTGGAGCACCCTCGACCCCGAGGGGGCAGCGCGCTGGATTGCCTTCCGCGGCGGCGAGTTCGACACGTCTGCTCTCGACTCGGTCAAGGTCGGCAGCCCCGGCGACCTGATCGCCACCCGCAAAACCAACGGCGCCGTGCTCCGCGCCCTGCAGGGCGCAGTTCCCCTGTGGGGCGGCTCCGCAGATCTCGCCGGCTCCACCACCGTAGAGGTCGACGGCGACCGTTTCTCCGCAACCAACTCGGCCGGCGAGTTCATCCGGTTCGGCATCCGCGAACATGCCATGGCGGCCATCCTCAATGGCATCGCCCTGCAGGGCCCGTGGCGCCCGTTCGCCTCCACCTACCTGGTCTTCAGCGACTACATGCGCCCGAGCATCCGTCTCAGCGCCCTGATGGGCCTCGGCGCGGTGTACGTCTTCACCCACGACTCCGTCGCCGTCGGCGAAGACGGCCCCACCCACCAGCCCGTCGAGCAGATCGCGTCGCTCCGCACCGTTCCGAGCCTCGACGTGGTGCGCCCCGCCGACTCCATTGAGGTCGTCGCCGCCTGGCGTCGCATCCTCGCCTCCCCCGACCGGCCGGTCGCGCTCATCCTCAGCCGACAGGATCTGCCGGTGCTCGAGAGCAGCGACACAACTCCTGCAGGCGTCACGGCCGGCGGCTATGTGCGCTGGCAACACGGCGACGGTGACGACCTGGCCATCCTCGCCACCGGCAGCGAGGTCCACCTCGCGATCGATGCCGCCGCCCGCTTGGCAGAGGAGGGCATCTCCGCCCGCGTGATCTCCCTGCCCTGTGCCGAGTGGTTCGCGGAGCAGAACGCCGACTACCGCGAGTCCGTGCTGCCGGCGGCCCTGCGCGCCCGGATCGCCGTCGAGGCGGGCCGCGGCGATGCCTGGTACCGCTGGGTTGGCCTCGACGGGCGCTTAGTGTCGATCGAGAAGTTCGGCGAGTCGGGCAGCTGCTCCGAGGTTCTCCGCCTCCGCGGCATCCACCTCGACGCGGTCATCAATGCTGCGCGCGCCACCCTCGCCGCCCCCGCACTCGTCACCAACTAAGAAAAGCAGTACTAGTTGGGGTTATGTTGCCTGACCGACAGCGACCCGTGGCCGGGCGCGACGACACATTTTGCGGCGTAGATCGGAACTCCGCCGTGCTCCGCTGTCTGGGTGAGGATGAGGACCGCCGCTGACGGCCCTATGTTCAGCAGTTTCGCTCGCGTGGGGCCAGCGTCGGTTGCGACGATCTGGCACACGCTGTTTGTGAAGACGTGGCCGTTGGCCTGCATGGATGCGAGGAGTGTCCGTGGTTCGGCGGCGATCTTGGAGAGTTCGGATGCGATTCGCGCGCTCACATCACTGAGGTAGCGCCCAGCGGGGAGATGCTCTTGAACAGTGGCAACGGGAACGCCATCCTGCAGCAAGACGCTCTCGCGGATCCAGGCGTTGGCAGCCGGGTCGAGCGAGAGCCGGTGGGACACGAAGTCTGTAACCCCTTCCAACTCGAAGCGCACCGGCTGGACAGTCAACGTCATGTTCGGGTCGGCTAAGGCGACCTCAAATGGCCGCAGCTGCTCCAGTCCTCCGTGCGGGATGAAGTCCGTTACGAATCGTCCAACTCCGCGACGGGTGACCAGTAACCCGTCTTCTTCGAGGAGCATCAGCGCCTCGCGTACGGGTGTGCGGCTGACGCCGAGCATTGCCGAGAGCTCTGTTTCCCTCGGCAGCATTTCGCCGAGCCGGAACACACCAGAGCGGATTCCATCTGCGAGCCGCGTGTAGACGGCGACTCGAATCGGCTGGCCGACGGTGAGGTAGAGCTGCTGGTGAAAGAACGGGTGCGGTTCCAAACGGGTCGTCACGAGACCTCCTTGTCACCCCGAACGTATCACATTTGATATGCTACCTGAGAGGTATAACTTCATACTATTCAGACGAAGGGGTCAACATGAGTTCAACCACCACGAGGGTCGGATCACCGTCAACGATGAAGGGTCTGCATCCCCCCACGAACAGCACGCCGCACATTGATCCGAAAGGGGTGGACATCGCCGAGACGATCCTCCTTCCGGGGGACCCGCTGCGAGCGAAATTCATCGCCGAGACCTACTTCGACGACATCCGATGCTTCAACGAGGTTCGTAACATGTTGGGTTTTACGGGCACTTACCGGGGGCGTCCCGTGTCCGTAATGGGCACGGGTATGGGCATCCCCTCCATCTCGCTCTATAGCTATGAGCTGATCCACTTTTTCGGGGTCAAGAACCTGATCCGGGTGGGCACCTGCGGCGCCATGCAGAAGAACATGGAGCTCTACGACGTAGTTATCGCCCAGGGCGCGTCGACCGACTCCAACTACCTGCACCAGTTCAACCTGCCCGGTTCATGGGCGCCGCTGTCGTCGTACAGGCTGCTCGAGCACGCCAAACGGATCGCCGACGAGCGCGGTCAACGCACCCACGTGGGCAATGTGCTCTCGTCCGACCTGTTCTACGGCGCCGATCCAGACGCCATGGGGAAGTGGATGAAGATGGGCATCTTGGCCGCCGAGATGGAGTCGGCAGGTCTGTTCGCCAACGCCGCGGCCGGGGGCGTCGATGCGCTTGGCATCTTCACTGTTAGCGACCAGCTCGTCACCAACGCCAAGACCACCCCCGAGGAACGGCAGACCGCCTTCACAGGAATGATCGAGATCGCGCTGGAACTGATCTGATGAGCAACGCGACTCACGCCAAGCGTCCAACTCCGGTCTTCAACCCGACCCGGGCCGTCCCCATCCTGCTGTTCCTCTTCGTGTTTTCGCTGGTGCTGGACAATGGCTTCAAGTTCATGTCGCCGGCGCTGGCGCTGGATCTCAACCTGCCCGTCAACACTGTCAGCCTGCAAGCCACGCTGACCGGCATCCTGATCGGTATCGGTGCCGTGGTGTACGCCGCGCTGGCCGACTCGATCAGTATCCGGAAACTCATCATTTTCGCGATCCTCGTGATGACGATCGGGTCGATCGTCGGCTTCATCTTCCAGGCCAACTTCTGGCTGGTCCTAATCGGCCGGCTGATCCAGACCGCCGGTCTGGCGGCCGCCGAGACCCTTTACGTGATCTACGTCACCAAGCACTTCAGGGGCGACGAGCAGAAGAAGTACCTGGGCTTCAGCACCGCAGCCTTCCAACTGTCGCTACTGATCGGCACCGTCGGCAGCGGCTTCATCGCCACCTACATCGGCTGGGCGGCCTTCTTCCTGGTCACGTTGCTTTCCCTGCTGACCATCCCGCTCGTGCTCCGCACTGTTGCTGCGGAGGAAACGAACGACAGCCACGTGGACGTGCTCGGGCTCTTCCTGATCGCGGTGTTCGCCACCGGCATCATCCTGTTCATGCAGAACTTCAACCCCTGGTACCTGGTGCCAGTCGTCGCGGGGCTGATCCTGTTCATCTGGCACATCCGAACCAACGACAACGCCGTGATCACCATCGCGTTCTTCGCCAACGCTCAATACTCGCTGATGATCATCGTGGTATTCGTCATCTACTCGGTCCAGCTCGGCTACACCTTCCTCTTCCCTTTCCTGGTATCCGACATCTACGGCTACAACCTGGGTGAGGTCTCCCTGCTGCTGATCCCCGGCTACATCGCCGCTGTGATCGTCGGCTCGGCCACCGGCAAAATCGCCCGGTTCCTCACATCCAAGCAGGCCATCACCACGGCGTTGATCGTGATCACCGCCTCGATGCTGATCCCGGCTCTGGTGGTGGACAAGTGGATCGGGATCTTCGTGATCTCGATGGTCTTGTTCGGCATGGGCTTCGCGTTGATGTACGGCCCCCTCGTATCGACCGCCATTGGGCGGGTGCCGGTCGAGAAATCCGGTATCGCCATCGGCTTCTACAACCTCACCATCAACATGGCAGTGCCGATCGGCATCGCCTACACCGCAACCCTGATGGACCTGAAGCCCAACCTGCTCGGGGGCATCGCCGGCACCGACTCGGCGGCCACTTACGGAACGGTGTTACTGATTCTCGCGGCGGTCGCCGCCCTCGGCCTGGTGCTCTACCGCGTCTTCGTCGTGGTCCTGGAGCGCCGAGGCGAACCCGAACCCGCACCCGTCACCAACTAAGGACACACCATGATTTCGACCCCCACCGTCCCCCTCAGCGCCGCCATGGTCGCCCAGCACATCGATCACACCCTCCTGAAGCCCGAGGCCACGGCAGCAGACGTGACCGCACTCATCGCGGAGGCCGTCAGGCTCGGCACCTACTCGATCTGTGTGTCCCCGTCGATGCTGCCGCTCAGCATCCCCGCCGGCACCGACCTCAAGGTCGCGGTCGTCTGCGGTTTCCCCAGCGGCAAGCACCACTCCGCCATCAAGGCCGCCGAGGCCGCCCTCGCCATCGAGCAAGGAGCCGACGAGATCGACATGGTCATCGACATCGGTGCCGTCAAGGCCGGCCGTTTTGAAGACGTGCAGGCTGACATCGCGGCCGTGCGCGCGAGCGTTCCGGCACCGCAGGTACTCAAGGTGATCATCGAATCCGCTGCGCTGACCGATGCCGAGATCGTCGGCGCGTGCCAGGCATCCGTCGCCGCGGGAGCCGACTTCGTCAAGACCTCCACTGGTTTCCACCCCGCCGGCGGAGCGACCGTGCACGCGGTGCGCCTGATGAAGCAGACCGTGGGCGACCGAGCCGAAGTCAAGGCCTCGGGCGGGGTACGCAGCTTCGACGATGCCCTGGCCATGATCGAAGCCGGCGCGACCCGGCTTGGTGTCTCGGGCAGCGCGGCACTGCTCTCCGGTGCGTCTTCGGCCGAAGGCGCTGGCAGCTACTGACAACCGGCCGGGCTCGCACCTTCCATCTTGTGTAAGCCCGGCGCGCATGTTCTTACCGGCCCGCCGAGACGTCGATCAGCACCTTCCCGACAACGCCGCTCTCGACCAGGGCATGGGCATCCGCCGTGTGCGCGAGGTCGGTGCGGTGCAGGGGCAGCCCCGCCGCCTCCCCCACAGTCAGTGCGCCATCGACGAGGGCCGCGGTGATGTCCTCGGCCGCCGCCCGAATCACGTCGGCACCCACCGTGTAGAGCAGCACGAACTGGTAGCGCACGTTGAGGCTGAAGTGCTGGCGCACGTCGAGCGTCACCTGGTCGCCACCGTTGTTGGCATAGACCGCGATCGACCCCCGATTACGGATGACGGCCAGGTCCAGCCGCGCATTCTGGGCCGGCGCGACCTCCACGATCAGGTCCACCCCCTCCGGCGCGATCGCCCGGATCTGGGCGACGACATCCGGGTCGGTGTAGGTGAGCACGTGCTGCGCGCCGGCCGCCGTGGCGAGCGCCGCCTTCGCCGGACCGCTCACGGTCGTGACAACGGATGCCCCCGCCCACCGGGCCAGCTGGATCGCCGCGTGCCCGACCGCACCAGCTCCGCCGGCCACGAGCACCACCTTGCCGGCGAGGGCACCCGGGTGCAGCCGCCGCGGTCCGTCTTCGGCCACCGTCAACGCGCGGTACGCCGTCATTGCCGGCACTCCGAGGCTCGCGCCCTGGTCGAAGCTTGCATTCGCCGGCAGCACGAAGACGCGCTCCGCCGGAAGCACGGCATGCTCCTGGGCCGAGCCACTGTTCGCGCGCTGGTACGCGGCGAGCACTAGCCACACCCGGTCGCCCACGCCCACGTGCTGCACCCCGGAGCCGACCGCCTCCACGATCCCTGCGCCATCCTGGCCGGGTACGACGTCGTCGAACGCCAGCGCCTGGCCCGGTGCCGAGCCGCGCCGTGATTTCCAGTCGGTGGGGTTCACGCCGCTGACCACGATCCGAATTCGCACCTCGCCGGTTCCGGGTTCGGTCACCGGCCGATCGACGAGCTGAAGCACGGACGGGTCACCGGTCTGGCTGTACACAATTGACTTCATGTCAGGGGTAACGCTGGTGGGGGTGGAATGTTTCCTCTGTTATTTCCGATAGCTGATGCCAGTCGCACAAGGCGCTTCCGAAGTGCCGAACCCAGCCCGTCCTGACTGATCTCAGGAGATATTGACGTACCCCGAGCATGTCGGCCAAAGGTCACTTGTCACATGCGATCCCATCACCGTCACGGTCGAGGCCGTAAACATCAGTACCGACGATACGGAGCGGTCCATCTACGTACGCCGGGCCGTCGCCGCTGCCGCCCTCACAGTCGACGTCGCTGGAATTCGGTACACATACGTCCGCGTAGTTCGAATTGCAGGGGTCAATCGGATCAGGAGCTGGCGGGGCCGGCTGGCGTGACCCGACAGAGGTCACTTCAGATATCGGCTGCAGCGTGACCTCTTCACGTCTGACCTCTCGGGATACTTCCACGCCGTCGACGGATTTGACGAGATAGGTTGTGGTTGTCTCACCGTTAGCACCCGCAGTTGTGATGGCCGAAGCACCCACATCGATGTTGGGATCTTCAACCGAAGTGACCTCAAATGGAATGGCTGCTACCAGCTGAACTTCCGACTCGGTCTTGACCGGAGTGGGAGTTGGGCTTGGCTTCACGACTTCGTCAACTTGGACCGAACCCGAAGCCGACTTGGCCACGCTGGCACTGTCGGGCGTTTGCGGGCGCGTCACAGCATTAACCCCGGTCCCTACCAGCATCACCAGGAGTCCCGCTCCCAGCATGACTGCCCCGGCTGATCTGGAGCGAACCCGAAAGGACTTTGCGGAGCCAGTTACAGCCGCGTAGATCCCGACAATGGCAGCGACGAGGCCGATCAGCGCGATGATCGACCAGAACGCTCCTCCGATAATGGCCACCACACAGAAAAGAGCCAGGATCGCGATTCCGCTCCACCGCCAACGGAGGGCGATTTTTCCGTTCGGCTCCCGCAAACGATCAACGAGTGGGCCGAATGTGCCTTTGAGGCTCATCGCGTCGCCTCGAGTTCGGGACCGTCAACGTTGCTCAGAAAAGATGAATCGATGGCAGAGACGAGCACATTGACCCCCAAGGTCAGTAGACACGACAGAAGAATTCACGTTATCGCGCCGGTCCACCTCAAGTCGCGCCCCACTTAGGGGCGAAATTTAGGCCCTCGCCCAGCACTGTTGCAACGGGAACGAGGCTAGCGAAAGCAGTTAAGCCACTTGAGCCGAAGCCGCAAAGTACTCGTAGAGGCTCGACTCGATTGGGCTCGCCAGGCCAAGCGTCATGGAAACCACATCATGTCCGCTCTCTCCGGACATTTTTGTCTGGCGAGCATCCTGCGATCTTGCTCTGCCTAGATAGTAGAAGTCAGTTCCCTCTGCATCGTCTTTCTTGGCGAATACGTGAAGCGGGAGACGATTCTCTACAATCGCTTTCACCTCGCCACTCGCGAGCGTTCTCCTGCTTCGGGTGTACCACGTCAGGGTTGACGAGTTGAGGAACTCATCTTCGTACTTCGTGCTCTCGGACACGTCTGACCCCTTGTGGTACGTCACAAAAATGGGGCAACTGTTCGAGAAATAGTCGACCTTATATCCGTAGATGGTGCTCTGCTGATTGGACTGCCAATTGAGTAAACGGCAGACATCTTTACGAGAGTAGCGTTGACCGATTTCAAGCTGTCCGCTCCACTTGTATCGGTGGCGCGCAAGATACAGTCCCGCGTCAACGACATCGCGAACGTGCATTTGGAAGAGTGGGCCTGCACCCCATGCCTCAACAAATTTCTCGCTGAGGTGGTAGGCCCCATCATGAAGATAGACGATCGGGGCGGCACCGAACTTCGTGGCTTCGGCTTCGGTAAAGAAAGTTAAACTTAATACGGCCAGGACGGAATCGAGAGTCGCCTGATCGCTGGCCAGCTCGCTCCCCCCAAGCTCAGTTTGATAGTCCTCAACCGTCACTCCGCCAGAACGTGACAGCAGCTGGTCAAGAAGCAGCAGCTCATGGGGCCGCTTTCCGTTGAGTAGTTCTCCGGAGAGGAAAGTCAGGACCGCGTCTTCGAAGGCGTCGGCCGAGGCATCTGTTGCCCCGACCTTATTGAGAAATCTCCAGTAGTTTTTCTGCTTGGTCGCAATGACCGTCGGGTCGACGGTATCAAAGCGGGCAAAGTCCGTGAGTAGCGGTGAGCGACCCAGTCGGTTCTTGAGATCGACAAAGGATTTCTTGAGGTTTGACATGCTGTCAAGAGTTGTCGTCGCGAGGGAAGCAAAGATCTTCTCTCTCGAAATCGCATCAAAATTAACGCTCGAGAGGCCAGCTATTGCGCCAGCTTCTTGTGCATCGATGATCTTCTTGCGGATCGCATCCTTGTTGAGGGTGCTGTCACCGAAAAGCGCGATAGGAATCAAGTAGTTGTTGTCATAGTTGCCAATGAAGTCAATCACCACGAGGTGGCCCTTGCCGGCAGCCTTGCGCAGCCCTCGACCCAACTGCTGCGTGAAAACGATGCTCGACAACGTTTGCCGGAGCATGACCACCTGGTTGACCGAGGGGATGTCAATGCCCTCGTTGAAGATGTCGACAGTCGCGATGTAGTCAAGTTCACCGCGTTCCAGCATCTGCACAGCCAGCTCCCGCTCCTCAACCGAGTGTTTCCCACTCAAGGCGCGAGTTCGAAGTCGTTGCCCGTGGACATCGCGCTGGTTGAGAATTCCAGAGAGTTCGGCCGCTTCGGCATTCTTACTGCAGAAGATCAACTCTTTGACCGGCACACCAGCGTGGCCATACTTCTCGATGGACGTGATCAGATGGTCAACTCGCTCAGGCGCGACCAACCGGCTGAGGTCCGCTACCTGGTCGATGACTTCGCCGTTCGACTTTATGTAGTCCGTGACGCCGTAGTAGTGGAATGGCGCCAACATGTCGGCCTCGAGCGCTTTCTGCAAGCGGATTTCGTACGGCACGTTGAAGTCGAACAGCTCAAACACGTTGAACTCGTCCGTACGTTCTGGAGTTGCCGTCATCCCGAGAAGAAAATCCGGCTCGAGGTGATCGATAAGTGTGCGGTAGCTAGCAGCGCCAGCGCGGTGGACTTCGTCGATCAGCACGTAGTCAAAGGTGTCAGGCTTAATTGCGAGAAGATTCTCTGGCCGAGAAAGCGATTGAATTGATGCGAACACATAGCGCCGATCGAGCTCTTTCTTCGATCCGACGAACTTGCCGAAGTCGCTGTCCGGGGCATTGAGTACGCGCTGAAACTCATCAATCGCCCGGTCCAGAATCTGCTCACGGTGCACGACGAACAACATACGTTTGGGCGCGTAGGCACGAACGTCGAGCGCGGAAAGGATTGTTTTTCCTGTCCCGGTCGCCGAAATGACGACTGCA
This sequence comes from Cryobacterium sp. Hz7, assembly GCF_004402815.1. Taxonomy (NCBI): domain Bacteria; kingdom Bacillati; phylum Actinomycetota; class Actinomycetes; order Micrococcales; family Microbacteriaceae; genus Cryobacterium; species Cryobacterium sp. Hz7. The sequence goes on along the minus strand of NZ_SOFB01000026.1, from coordinate 90,395 downwards.
CGGCTCTCCCCTGCGTCCCGCAAAGCCTGAATCTCAGCGAGCGCTTCTACCTGCATTGAGTTTGGGAGGATCACTCCTCCCGGCAGCGCATCACCGAGCGATTCAGTCCCTGGCGCTCCTCGAAGAGGGTTGTTAGGCTGCGGAGTCCACGTCAGTGCGTACTCATCGATCCATCTCCGCGTCAAGGCGGTCGAAGCATCCATATGCGCCTGGACTGCGCAATTCAGCTGCTCCACGATGTCCCCATCGGGCAGAGCCGAGAAGCGCAGATTCCATTCCTGGTTTCTCAGCAGCGCCGAGGCTGTCAAGTTGGAGCTGCCTACGATCGCTGTGGTGCTCGACTCCTGCTCGAATATGTAACCTTTCGCGTGGAACCCAGCGGCGGAGTCTGGATACACGTAGACATCGACGCCATCGAGGTTGAGGAGTTCACGGAACGCGGCAGGCGAGTTGAAGCCGAGATAAGTAGAGGTGATGATTGTGCCCGTTCCTCGGTAGTCGAGGAGTGCCTGTTTGAGCAGGGCGATCGCGCTCGGCGCGATGAACGCGACGGAAAACACGAAATTGCACGATCGTTTCAGCTCATCAAGGATCGCCTTGAGCATCGTCTGGCCATTGGAATTCGACACAAGAGCGGGATGGAAGACCTGGTCGGACTTGACGTGTGAATCTAAGAATCCAAAAGCGTTGTCGAGCGTTAGTTGACTGCGAGTCTCACTCAAACCAAGAAGTCCTTCATGACTCGCTCGACCGCAGGAATGTCGGCGGGGGCCCACTCGAGCTCATCGAGTTCGGCGGCTTGCACCCAGCGAAGCTCCGAGTGCTCTGTCAGGCGAGGTTCCTTACCGATGAGCGAGCAGTAGTACGTCGTTAGGACGACGATACCGAAGTCGTACTCGTGCTCGGTGGTTTCGATATGTTCGCCAATTTCTGCAGAGCAGAGTAACTCTTCTTCGAGTTCGCGGAGTAACGCTTGCTTCGGTGACTCGTTCGACTCAATCTTGCCTCCGGGGAACTCCCACATACCGGGCAACGACATTGTCGAACTCCGCTGTGCCGCAAGGATTGTCTGCCCTCTGGTGAGGACGGCGCCGACGACTTCGATTCTTTTCTTCAAGTGCTTACTCCGTTACTTGGCCGTCGATGCGTATTGCCAGCTTAGCCAGCGGCGGTGAGCCGCTCGTGTCAGGTTGGTGAGGCCAGTAGCTCCGAGCAAGACCGCCATTTCGCCTCCTACAAGTGCCCCGCATGGCAAACTGTTGGCTCCTCAGCGATCACGGCCGGGTGCGGATCGCGCTCGGTGATCAGGAACGACGCAGCAGGGAGCTCAACCCTGCTTCGCTCACAACGGGGATGCCATAGTCGCGAGCCTTGCGCGCCTTGCCCGACAAGGAGTCGGGGTCGGCCGCGACGACCAGACGGGACTTCTTCGTTACGCCGGCTCCGGGCATATACCCGTGCTGCGTGAGTTCGGCGTGCCAATCGGCACGCGGCCGCAGCATCTCCCCGGTGAGAACGACGATGTCGCCCACGGTCAGCGCGAAGCGCTCCGGCGACGCGACAGCCACCTTCACGGTTCCGGCAACCGGCGGCGCCACCATCGCAGTCGCAACCGCCGCGGCCAGAAGCCCCAGCAGCTGCGCCACGGTGACGAGGTCAGTGATTTCGGCCTCGGTGAGAACCATGTCAGCCCAGGCGAGTTGCACGAGGTCGTCGAAGTAACGTTCGTGCAGGGCCGCGCAGGTGGCGCGACCGATGCCGAGGTCTTCGGCGAGTTGCACGAGGGCCTGCGCCTCGTGCGTTGACAGCTCGCGGTCGAGCAGGGCGAGGTCAAGGAGGGCGAGGTAGTCCAACTGCTCCGCCGGCCCGGCGAACTCGGGAAGCTTCACCGTGATCCGGTCGAGCCATGATGCGGCCTTGACCGGTCCGGCGGGGGCAACATCGTCGCGGGACACCCACTCCGACGCCTCTCCTTGGAAGGGTGGCCAAGGCAACGCGGCGGCGTCGGCCACGCTGCGAGCCCAGCCCGGGGCATCCGGAGCCTCGGCGATGTAGGCGCCCAGTAGTTTGGCGGTCGCTACGGCATCGGCCAGGGCGCGGTGAGCGTCGACGAGGGGGATGTCGTACGCGGCACAACAGTCGGAGAGCTTTCGGCCGGAGCCCGGAAGGAACTCGCGCGCCAGCTGCATGGTGCAGAGCACCTCGAGCCCCAGCTCAGCTTCATAGTCGAGCCGATCCAGCTCCGCGAGCAGGAATCCGGTGTCAAACCGCGCATTGTGCGCTACCAGCACTCGCCCTGAGATGAGCTCAATGAGCTGGGGTGCGACCTGCTCGAAGGTCGGCGCCTGCATCACATCGGCCGCGCGGATGCGGTGGATGTCCTGCCTGCCGAGGTCGCGCCCGGGGTTGATCAGCGTGTCCCATCGGCCGGTGATGCGACCCTTTTCATCGACGTGAACGACGGCAACCTCGATGACCCGGTGACTCGACTTCGAGAACAGCCCTGTTGTTTCGAAGTCGATGACCGCATACCCCTTGCCGCTGCCGGCCAGCGCTTCGCTCTCATCCCTGTGCGCCGGTCGGCGGTGCAGACCGTTCATAGGGCGGCTCCCATCAGGATGCTTACGATGACTGCTGACACTGGAGGTCCTGCCACAAGCAGCGCAGCCACGGATGCCACGAAGCCGAACACTCTCCACTGCGTCCGCCGCGTCTGCGCCGCGAGAACCTCGGCATCGAGCGCGTCGAAGCGAGCCAACACGTTCTCCGTGGGAGGGAACAGCGGGGCCAGCCACGTCGCCGGGTCGTCGATGACCGCGGCGAGCTCCGCCAGGTCACCGGCGTTCAAGACCACGGGACGCTTCACAATCCAGCGACTCAGGGCAGCGGCGGTCGTGACTTTCACCTGTTCCGGCGTCACCTTGACGGTCAGCGACTTGGGGTTGACGAGCGCGAGTACGGGTTGCGCGGCCGGGAGCAGCGGCATCCGTTCTCGCAGTAGCTTCGTAACCCGCCCAGCTTCGTATTCGGCGTTGCGGATGTAGGGCTGCTTCTGGCCGGACACCATCAGGCCCCGCCCGGCCACCCAGACGGTCTTGCCCGCGTGGTGTTTCGTGTTGATGGTGAAGATGCCGCCCGGGCCGATGACGATGTGATCGATGTCCGAGCCCTTCTTGCCGATCGGAAGGGCGTGGAAAGACGTCCACTCCGAAGGCAGAGTCGCGAGGATCTGGCCGACCACGATCTCGCCTTTGGCACCCAGATACCAGCTGACGCTGTCCCTGCGCAACGGAGAGTTGCCGCAGAACCGCGCGAACGTGCTGCGCGGTGGCGTATCGGCGTGCTGCCGCAGCAACTCCTCGATGACCGCCTGGGCCGCGAACTGCTGCCGCATTGTTTGCGCGTGAATAGTCATGGTTACCCCGTTCCCCCTCGTCGAATCTAGCGGCTGCGGTGGCGTGGGCAGCAGCCCCAGAACGGGCTCGCAACGCTCTCCACCCATCTCTGAGAGACTGACTGGCGGGGGGACTGGCGCGATGCTCGTCACCGGCATCGACCCAGGAGGAGCACCGGATGGCTGAGCAGTCCCGCGAACGAGTCGGCGTCTACCTGGACTTCGACAACATCGTCATCTCGCGCTACAACCAGTTGCACGGCAAGAACCAGTTTGCCAAGGACAAGGCGCGCAATCACGTGTCGTCGAATCCCAGGGCCGACGCTGAGGTGACCGCGCGCATCCACCAGGCCATGATCGATGTGGGCGCCGTGCTGGACTATGCATCGTCGTTCGGGTCAGTCGTGGTCAGTCGCGCCTACGCCGACTGGTCGGCGGCGGTCAACGCGAGGTACCAGCGCCAGCTCACCGACCGCGCTGTCGACCTGACGCAACTGTTCCCGACCGTCTCGTCGCTGAAGAACGGCGCGGATATCCGGTTGGCCATCGACGTCGTCGAGGACGTGTTGCGGCTCACCGACCTCACCCACGTCGTCATCGTCGCCGGAGATTCCGACTACGTCCCGCTCGCCCAGCGCTGCAGGAGGCTGGGCCGCTACGTCATCGGAATCGGCGTTTCCGGCTCGACGAGCAGTACGCTCGCGGCCGCCTGCGATGAGTTCGCCGACTACGACTCCCTGCCCGGTGTCACGAGTGCGGCAACGCTGATTTCGATGTCGACCCCCTCGGCCCCGACCCCGCCAGCGCCCCCGATCCCGCCGGCCAAGGAGGTTCCATCCAAGAAGACGGATGCCGTCGCATCCGTGGCTCCGCTTCCTCTCGTTTCGGCCGCGGTGCCCGCACTCACAACCGATGCCACGCCCACTGCCCGGAAAGCGGCGACTCCGCTGCTCCTGCGAGCGATGGAGCTGCTGGCGAAAAACGATCAGGAGTGGCAACACGCATCGGCGCTGAAGCTCCAAATGAAACGAATGGATCCGTCATTTCAGGAGCGGGCGCTCGGCTTCACCCAATTCTCCGATTTTCTGAAATCTCGGTCTTCGGTCGTTGAGGTCGAGCAGAAAGGTCCGGCGAGCCCGGTTCTGCTTCGCCTGCGAGCCTGAGCCGGAGCCGGGCGGTCTCTCACCAGCGTCGAGAGGGGTCGTCGGTGCCTCAGAACACGAACCCGTGCCGCTGCACCAGGAGCATGGTGGCCTCGAAGTCGACCTCGCCGCCGTATTCGGCCGCCAGCGGCGGAAGCGTTGCCGGATCGTACTCGCCCCCCGGTTCGGCCAGCTGGCGGAAGAGCTGTTCGATTCCGCCAGGCACGATCAGCTCGAGCACCCGCAGAGGCTCTTCGCCGGCATTCCAGAAGGTGTGCCAGCGACCCCTCGGCTTGAAGACCAGGTCGCCCGGCGAGGCAACGACTTCGTCGCCGTCCTCGAAGACTCCGAGCCGCCCGGCAAGCGCGAGACTGTACTCGTCTTCCCGGCTGTGCCGGTGGATCGGTGCCGCGAGGGTGCGCGGCGCCAGCAGGTTTTCCACGACCGCGATTGCTCCACCCGAGTCAGCACTGTCAATGAGGTACCGGTCCAGAGCGCTGGCGTCTCCGGTCGACTCGATGTCGCGGGCAGTCTTCACACGGATGCCGGCCGACCCGGCTCGGTTCACGTTCATGATTCCTCCTCCTAATGCGGGGACAGCGGGGTTGACGCGTACAGTGCGAACGCTAGGCCGCCCCCAGCTGATTGGATACCGGGATGGCGCCCCGGTTGAGGTCATTTACGACCCGTCACGGGCGCGCTCAGGTCAGCGCAAGCGTGCTCTTGCACCGCGGATACCTGCGGCATCCCAGGAACGGCCCGCGCTCGCCGGTGCGCTCAGCCATGAACGCAGGGCCGCACCACCCGAGGGTTAGGCTGCAACGTGTGATATCAGCAGCCGTGCCCACCGTCACCGAACGGCTGCCGGAGCGCGCAGCCGTGATCGACCTCGACGCGATCAGACACAACGTTCGCCACCTCGTTGCGCTCGCCGCCCCAGCCCGGCTGATGGCGGTCGTCAAAGCGGACGCCTACGGTCACGGGGTTCTCCCCGTCGCTAGCGCGGCGCTCGAGGCGGGAGCAGAGTGGCTCGGCGTGGCACACATATCGGAGGCACTGGCACTGCGCGCTGCGGCCATCCCGGTGCCGGTACTGGCCTGGCTGAACACCACAGACAGCGACTTCGCCGCGGCAATCGCCGCGGACATTGATCTCGGATGCTCCGGCTGGGAGTTGCCGCTCATCGCCCTGGCCGCGCAGCAGCAGCAAAAAACCGCACGCATTCATCTCAAGATTGACACCGGTCTGGGCCGCAACGGCAGCACCCCCACGGAGTGGGCCGAGCTCGTGGCCCGCGCCCGACAGGCGGAAGCCAGCGGATCTGTGACCGTCGTGGGCATCTTCTCGCACCTCGCGGTGGCCGATGAACCCGACCGCGTCGAGACCGACGAACAGGTTGCGGCATTCACGACGGCCGTTGCAGTGGCGCAGGAGGCGGGGCTGAGCCCGATGGTGCGGCACCTCGCCAACAGCGCCGGCACGCTGTCCCGCCCCGACACGCACTTCGATCTGGTGCGGGCGGGGCTGGCCATCTACGGCCTGTCGCCGTTCGCCAACCAGACCTCGAACGACCTCGGATTGCGCCCGGCGATGACCCTGCGCACGCTCGTATCGGTGTGCAAAGACGTTCCCGCCGGACAGGGCGTCTCCTACGGGCTCGACTACCGCACCACGGCCCCGACGACGCTCGCCCTGATTCCATTGGGCTACGCCGACGGCATTCCGCGCATCGCCACGGGAGGCCCGGTGCGAGTCAACGGCGTGACCTATCCCGTGGTCGGGCGCATCGCCATGGACCAGATGGTCATCGACCTCGGTGAGGCCGCACTCGTGGCCTCCGGCTCGTCGGTGATCGGTGCCGAAGCGGTGCTGTTCGGCCCCGGCGACGACGACGCATCCGTTGACGAGTGGGCGGCGGCCGCCGGCACCATCAATTACGAAGTGGTCACCCGCATCAGTCCCCGCGTTCCCCGCGTCTACCGAAACGTCTAAGACCAATCCGGGCAGGCCCGTCAGAGGCGCGGACGGCCAGCCCAGCGGTCGGCCTTGAGGGCCAGGTGCAGCTCAAGGCGCGCCTGCCCGCCGAGCGGGTCGACGCCCAATGCGGAACGGATGCGTGCCAGCCGGTTGTAAATACTGGTTCGGTGCAAATGCAGGTGCTCTGCGACCTCGGCCACGGACCCGTTCTTGTCGTAGAGCATCTCGAGCACGGGCAGCAGTTCCCCGTTTCGGTCGAGTGCCCGGAGTTCGGAGAAGAGCGCTGACTCAGACGGCAACACGTCTCGACTTGCGACGGCCAGGAATTGGTAGACCCCGGTAGCGCGAAACGATACGAGCGTGCCGAGCTGGGTATCAACCCTGGCCGCTTGCACGGCGCTCCGCGCCTCGGAGTAGGCACCGGGCAGCCGTCGCAGGTCGGTGAAGGGCTCGCTCAGCCCGATCAGGGCGGGTGCAGCCACCTGCCCACCGCGGCGGGACACCTCGAACTCAAACCGCATTCGAACCTCGGACAGGTCGAAGCCGTCAATCTCGTCGTGGAGCAGCAGAACGGCATGCGTTTCGGTGCCGGCCGAGAACAGCACGGTATTGATGCCAAGCGTGGCATAGAGTGCGGCGAGACGGTGCAGCAGGCCGCTCTTGGCGGGGTCGCGCTGCGCGTTGTCACCGCGCTCGAGCAGCGCGGCAAGCCGCCAGGGTCCGCGCCCGTGCACACCAGGCCAACCGTCCACCGCCACGCCGGCATTGCGGTCCCCCAAGCACGCGGCGAGGAATTGGGCCTCGTCGGTGCGCCGCGCTTTAGAATCGGCGCTGGAACGGTTGAGCAGCATCTCTGCGAGGGCGTCCATCTCCGGGCGGATGAGCCGCAGCTCACGCAGAATCACCTCGGGCGTTTGCTCGTCGTCGAGCTGGAGGACCCACAGATACCCCACCCGGAATCCACGTGCCAGCAGCGGCACGCACACGCGGCCCAACATTCCGAGGTCGGCGTTGGCCGGCACGGGAACCGGCTTCACTGCCGAGGCGATACCGTGGCTGAGCTGCCAGGCGCTGACATCGGGCGGAACAACCTTGCTCAGCAGAAAGTTCGTGCGCACTCGGTCGGCCGTGGGTTGATGCGCGCTATACGCGAGCAGCCCGCCGTCGAGGTCTTCAAGCGAGAGAGCCCGGTCAATTCGCGCGGCGATGTTGACCACTGCTTGGTCAATATCGGCCGTTTTCATAGATTCAATCTAACGGAGCAGCGTGGACGTCAGGAGACGATCGACGCACCTGGGCGCTACAGATGTCGAGCCGACTGCGGGGTGTCTGCACGATGAATCCGCCCCTGACCACCGGCCTCGGGAAAGACAAATACCTGTGTAAACGACAATTTTCTGCCTTGTGCACCGCGCGACGGAGTTGCCCTCGGCCTCCGTTGTCCCCATGGCGGAGCCGGGGCGGCTTTTAAATCCGGGTTTATCATTTTAAAGCTGACCAAAGTCGATCAGCAGGCGTCTACAAGAAGCAGGAGTTCCCCATGATCATTGGCGTTCCAACCGAAGTCAAGAACAACGAGTTCCGCGTGGCCATCACCGCCGCCGGAGTGCACGAAGCCAAGATTCACGGCCACACCGTGCTGGTACAGGCCGGCGCGGGAATCGCCTCCGGCTTCGCTGACACCGACTACGAAGCCGCCGGTGCAACCATCGTCAAGACCGCCTTCGAGGTGTGGGCCAGCGCCGACATGATCCTCAAGGTGAAAGAGCCGATCGCGGCCGAGTACTCGTACTTTCGTGAGGGCTTGATCCTCTTCACCTACCTGCACCTCGCCGCCGAGCCCGCCCTCGCCAGCGCCCTGCTCGAGTCCGGCGTGACCGCGATCGCTTACGAGACCGTGCAGAAGGCTGACCGTTCACTGCCGCTGCTTGCCCCGATGAGCGAGGTTGCCGGACGCCTCGCCGTTCAGGTCGGCGCCGCGTCGATGACCCGACCGGGTGGTGGCCCGGGCATGCTGATGGGCGGGGTGCCCGGGGTGCGGGCCGCCAAGGTGACTGTGATCGGTGCCGGCGTCGCTGGCTCCAACGCCGCCGCCATGGCCATCGGGATGGGCGCTGACGTCACCATCCTGGACATCAACATCGACCGCCTGCGCGAACTCGACGCCCAGTACGCCGGACGTCTGAAGACCATCGCCTCGAACGCCTACGAGATCAACCGTTCCGTCACCGAGGCCGACCTCGTGATCGGCTCCGTGCTGATCCCCGGCGCCAAGGCCCCCAAGCTCGTCACCAACGAGCTCGTGTCGCGCATGAAGCGGGGCTCCGTGCTCGTGGACATCGCGGTCGACCAGGGCGGCTGCTTCGAGGGCACACACGCCACAACGCACGAGAACCCCACCTTCCCCGTGCACGGTTCGATCTTCTACTGCGTCGCCAACATGCCCGGCGCCGTCCCGCAGACGTCGACCCTCGCGCTGACGAACGTGACTCTGCCCTACGCTTTGTCGATTGCCGACCGTGGCGTGCGTGCAGCATTCGAGCGGGACGCCGCCCTTGCCGGTGGCCTGAACATCGCCGCCGGAAAGGTCGCGAACCGCTCGGTCAGCGTCGCCCTCGACCTACCGCTCACGGATTGGACCGACCTCGTCTCAGAGGTCGAGCTCGCGCTGGTCTAGCAGCACTGGTCGCGGATGCCGGGTACGGCCTGATCGGTCGGCCCCGGCATCCGCGACCCACAATTTCTGCAGAGATCGGTGACCCCGACACTGTGCCCATTGCCTGGACTACAAGGAAGTATCTCCGATGTCGCAAGTGAAAACCAGCACGCATCCAGCGCCGAACGCGCAACCACACCTGGCACGATCGCTCTCGAACCGTCATATCCAGCTCATCGCCATCGGCGGTGCGATCGGAACGGGCCTGTTCATGGGCTCGGGGAAGACGATCTCCCTCGCGGGGCCGTCCGTGATCTTCGTCTATATGATCATCGGCTTCATGTTGTTCTTCGTCATGCGGGCCATGGGCGAGTTGCTGCTCTCCAACCTCGAATACAAGTCGTTCAGCGACTTCGCCGGTGACCTGCTCGGGCCGTGGGCCGCCTTCTTCACGAGCTGGACGTACTGGGTGTGCTGGATCGTCACCGCCATCGCCGAGCTGATCGCGATCGCGCTGTATACGAGCTTCTGGTGGCCCGATCTGCCGCTATGGATTCCGGCGCTCGTGGCGGTAACGATTCTGCTCGGCTTCAACCTCACGAGCGTCAAGGCGTTCGGCGAGACCGAGTTCTGGTTCGCGCTGATCAAAATCGTGGCAATTGTCACGCTTATCGTCGTGGGCCTCGTGATGGTGTTCACTCAGTTCCAGTCCCCCAACGGCACCCCGGCGAGTTTCACCAACCTGTGGAATGACGGCGGGATGTTCCCGACCGGCCCGATGGGGTTCATCGCCGGTTTCCAGCTCTCCGTGTTCGCGTTCCTCGGGGTCGAGCTCGTGGGCACCACGGCCGCCGAAGCGCAGCACCCGGAGAAGAACCTTCCCAAAGCAATCAACTCCATTCCCATTCGCATCATGCTGTTCTACGTTCTCGCCTTGATCATGATCATGACGGTCACGCCGTGGCGTGAGGTCCGCGCCGATGTGAGCCCGTTCGTTGCGATGTTCGCCCTCGCAGGGCTCGGCGGGGCCGCGGCCGTGATCAACTTCGTCGTGCTCACGAGCGCGACATCCTCAGCGAACTCCGGTCTGTATTCAACATCCAGAATGCTTTTCGGGCTGTCGGTCGAGGGCACGGCATCGGGGCGGTTCCAACGTCTGACCCGCCACAAGGTGCCGGCCAACGCCCTGCTGTTCTCGTGCATGTTCCTGCTCATATCGGCTGTGCTGCTGTATTCGAGTTCATCGATCATGGCCGTGTTCACCGTGGTGACAACAATGGCGTCGGTGCTGTTCATCTTCGTGTGGACCATCATCGTGGTGAGCTACATCGTGTATCGCAAGCGCCGCCCGGCGCTGCACGCAGCGTCCAAGTTCAAAATGCCCGGCGGCGTGTACATGAGTTATGTCCTGCTCGCGTTCTTCGTATTCCTGATCTGGGCGCTCACCCAGAAGACGGATACGCTGCAGGCGTTGGTCGTGACGCCAGTGTGGTTCATCGGGCTCGGCATCGCCTGGCTCATCATCCGCCGTCGCCCCGAAATGGCCGCTAATCAAGAACTTCACCGGGCGAGTGTCGAGGCCGATCGGGCTTTGGCGCTCACCTTCCGCAACTGAGGGTCGAGACGAGCCGGTCAGTCCGAGGCAGCGCGGTGCTCAGCCGGCGTCACAGGGGAGACATCTGCATGTACTGCAGCCTGTCCGCCTCCAGCCGGGCGTCCCGGAGGAGCCTCACCGTTCGCAGCACGAACCCGATCAGCGCCAGCACAGTGGAGACCGCGACCAGGTAGAGGGAAACCGTGACCATGAGGGCCGGCCTCTCCATTTCCACTCCGGGGTAGCCGGCTCCGAACTGCCACAGGGCGTATCCGGCACCGGCAAGCAGAACCACCAGGCCCAGGCTGCCCAGGAACAGCTTCGGGCCGTCGCCTCGCAGAAGCTGCACGATTCCGTCCAGGAGGAACGACGCCGCGAACGGCAGACACACCGTGCCCATCAGGATCCCGCAGTGCGCCACGACCAGCGCCCCCGTTGCGAGCAACACATTATCCGAACTCACGCTTCAGTCCCCCAACTGATTGGCTTTACTGCAAAGTTCAAGCCTAGGTGGGGGCGCACCGCGAAAGAAGGCTTTGGCCTGCTTTTTTGTCCCCAGTGGGGGTGTTCCGGCAGTAAATATGGATGCCTGCGGCAGGTCTGGAACAGACTCCACACCGATTCGGAGGCTCCTGATTCGCCCTGCCGAAGCCGTGAGGGGTCACAAATCGACCTTCAACCGACTCAGGAAGGTCGATTTGCGACCCCTCACAGCCGTCTTCAGCCACCGTGGCGGTTGGCGCTATCGAAAGTCGGTGACTTTGAGCCGCCGCTAACGTCATGGAGATGCGGCGAACACCTCGTCAAGCGTGACCAATTCGTTCCCGCCGAAGTATTTTTGTACGTCGGCGGGACATTCCACGGCAGCGATAGAAGGGGGCATATAGACATCAACCCGGTCGCCCACGAACTCGACCTCGATGCTGACGCAGACCAACACGTTGGCAACCCTCGAATTGAATCCGCTTCCGGTGGAGCTTTGCCCCGATGCGGCGTAGCTAACCAGCACCTTCGGGTAGGACATTGATCGATCGACTACCGCGCCGAACGCCGCTCCGCGAGCCCAACCGGGTGTCTGTTCATCTGTGTCTTCGCGGATTGTGGCGAACGCCGGCTTGGGCCAGACGTCTCCTGTGGACACCGCATCCAAGTAGCTGTCGAGGTTGTGCCCAATGGCGCTTTCGATGGCCAGGGCGGAGACCTTCTCTATGGTAATCCTGGCCTCAAACATTGCCTCCTCTCGTATATTCGGACGCGAACCTGAGCACGCCGAAAGAGGGAGGATCAGGCACAAAACGAGAGCGGTCTCAACAACCCGTCGTCCTGAATGCCACGGCGCCTTTACGTCACTGTTTAATCGGGTGAGCGTGGAAGGCTGCCTCATCGATGGCGCCTCAATACTCATGGATCCCCCGATTCCCTGGGCCGAATCTAGCGGGCGGGGAACGCTGACTACAGCCCCAGAACGGGAGGGCCGCCCTTACAGAATCGATGACTACTCGAGCGTCAGGAAAACTGTCGCAAGACGCGGCCAATCTCCTGCTGATTCCAACTCCTTCAGAAGCGCGCGCGGTTGCCAGAAATGCTTTGATTCCATGTGCTAAGACCCAATTCCAGCCTGGCTACGCTCTCCGAAGCGCTCCGTGGCCAACTTGATGGCAACGAATAGCGACATCTCGTCGGTCACGGACTGGGGCCCAGCCGCGGCTATGGCATCCTTGAGTCCGGCCCAACGAACCGGTTGACTTCCATCGACGGTCAAATTGCTCGGCGTGAATGTGGACCGATCAAACTCGTCGATCTGCCAGCGGCTCTCCACCCGGAACTCCCACTTATCGAGGTCGAGCGGGTCGTAATCGGCCAAACAGGTCGACGTAACCAAGGCAAAGACGTACACATCGGCGTGAAGTCGCTTCGGCTTCCCACCAATGTCAGTGTGGGCGTTTCCCTTTCGCACTTTCCAACGCGGTTTTGTTTGAGAACGCGGAGCAGACTTATTCCAGGCCTGAACAAGGCCTGAGGTCTTGACCTCGATGCGGGTTCCGCTGAGCGCCAGCACGTCGTACGCGTCCAACTCGACTCGACTCGACTCGAGGGAATTGCGTCTACGGCGAGGCCAACCACGTACTCGGCCAGGTAGCCGCGCAGATTGTTCGTTCGCGCATCTCCCATCCCGAAACGCCAGAAGTCGACCACCTTGGCCTGGGGTCCGTTCCGGAACTCATCGGCTGATTCCAGTTGCCATTTCGCACGAGTCATGCGGCCCCCTCGTTCTGTTCGTTGCTCCAGTCGCAGCCCGAGATGACCCCGCTTGCGCGCCAAGGTAGGCCCAGAACAGGAGTTTGTCTCTGCTCGGAACGTCTCCTGTGATGCATTCCTTTCACCCTAGAGCAGGGGCCACGGAGCATCAGTGACCGAATGTCGGTGGCCCCTGAGATCCTGAACTCCTTCCGACCGGGAGCGCCACGGCCTGGAGGCACCCGATGACCACCCACACCGAAACCGCGCTGTTCCGCCTGATCGACAACTCGGCGACGTCACCCGTGATCCTGCACGCACCGCACGGCGGGCGTGCGATCCCGGCGGAGCACCTGCACTCCTACGTTATCTCACCGGCCGAGTTGGAGGCGGAGAAAGACATCATGACCGACCACTTCACCGACGAACTCGTGGCGGCTATCACCGGCGCGAGCGCGGTCATCAGCGGGCTCTCCCGGTTTGCGGTCGACGTGGAGCGGTTCCCCGACGACACCGAAGAGATGAACGCGGTCGGCATGGGCGTGCTCTACACCCACGGCTCCCGGAGCCAGGAGATCCGGCGGGTGTCCGTCGACGACGAGAAGCTCCTGATGGATTACGTCACCACCTACTCGGCCCGGTTCACCCAACTCGTCGACGCGACACTGGCCGTGCACGGGCGAGCCGTGATCTTCGACGTTCATTCCTACCCGGAGGCCCTGCTGTCGGATGAGCTGCACGGCGGCGGCTACCGGGCACCGCTCTGCGTCGGGTCGGAGCCGTTCCACGCCTCCGTCGACCTTCTGGCCACGGTTGGCGGATGCTTCCCTGACCTCGACGCGCACGCCAATGCGCCGTTCGCGGGCTCGTACGTGCCGCTCAAGCACTACCGCAGCGATGCGCGGGTGAGTTCGGTGATGCTCGAGATTCGCCGGGACGTCTACATGGATGAGGCCACGGTGACTCGCAAGCCGGAGGGGTTCGCGCCGTTGCAGGTTTCGCTGCAGCGGCTGGTCGACCAGGTTCGATGCGGCTAAAACGACGCAGACGGTCACTGCCGGAAACGTACGCGCTCTCCCACGGTCGCGAGCAAACCATCGAGTTGCCACGACGCGCCTTCGTCAATCCCGGGCAAGCCCTGTGGCGAGTAGCGCTTGAAGGTAGCGGTAGTCCAGACACCTGGTAGTGGCGGTCGGGCATCCGTTTGCATCGAAACGGTGCCGGTCAGAACGGGGCCTCATCGGGCAGCGGTGGCCGGGCGGGTCTCGGCGGCCCGGCGCCGGCCCGAGACGCACCCGCGGGTGCACCCGGAGTGGCGATCGGGGTGGCCGGTTCCGTCACGAATGGGCGTCCGGTCGGTGAGTGCCAGGTGAGGATGCCGCCTTGCTCTTGTTTCACCGTCCACCCGGTCTCCGTCTTCAACGCATGGCAGCCCGGACAGAGATGGGCAAGGTTGTCGTGGGCGGTGTGGCCAAGGTCTTGCCATTCATGGGTATGGTCGAGATCGGCGCCGCGCGCGGGCTGGTTGCAACCGGCGAAGCGGCAGGTTTCGTCGCGCAGGCGGAGAAACCGCCGGAGCTCTTTCGTCACCTTGTAGCGTGTGCGGCCGACCGAGAGCACGACCCCGGTTTCGGGATGAACCAGGATGCGCGTGAAGCTCGGTGCTCGCGAGGCCAGGTCGCGGGCCGTGTCGGGGTCAATCGGCCCGTAGCCCTCGAGGTAGCCGGGTTCTTCGCTGTGGCCGAGGAGGGTCATCACCGGGACCGTGATCTGGACCGTGGCACGAATGCCCGTGCCGATTCCCGACGGAGTCACCCCGTCGATCAGCAGATCGGTCATCACGTCGGTGCGCACCTGGGTGAGGGAACGCGGCTCCCCCGGCCCCTGCAGGCTGCGCGCGGCATCGTTCGCCCGGGCGAAGATGGCGTGCACGACGTCGGCGCTCGTGGTCAGGCTCAGCGTCGCCATTCCGTCGGGCTCCGCCTGCACCCAGGAGGTGCGTTCCGCGAAGGACTTCTCCCGCCGGGCGGTGATGGACTCCGGGTGCAGGCGCTCGCGGAGCACGCGGGCCTTGTGCTTGAGCTTGGCCGCCGTCAGAGCGCGCGCGGCCGGCAGCAGCGCCTCCTCGAAATCGGACAGGGCCGCGGCGGGCACCGAGAGGGCCTGCCCGATGATCACCTGGGCGTGCCGGTAGCTGATCTCGCCGGCTTGCAGCGCCGCCCGGGTGCCGGGGAGGTCTTCGGCCAGGGCCCGGGACTCGGCGATCAGACCCTCGGCGGTGGGTGCGGGGATGCGCAAGGTGCAGGCCAGTTCGCTCGAGAATTCGCGCCGGGCGATCTCGTCGGGGTCCCACCGGGAGCTCGTGTTGCGGGGAGCGCTCGCGGCCGTGGCTTCGCTGAACCTGCGGGCGTCATCGATCAGGTCGGCCCGCTGCGCGAAGCCCCGCGCGAGGCTGCGGTCGACGGCGGCTATCGCGTCGAAACGCGAGCCGAGCTGGGCCTGCGAGGTGCTGACTGAGGTGGTCATAGCAGTCACGTTACGGGGTGCCACTGACATTCGACGGCCGTGGCACAGGAGTGTGAATGAGCTGGTCAAAGTGGTTTTGTGGAGGAGTAGTCGGGGGTGTGCGGTGAGGGCCGAGGGGCAGCCGTGGTGGCCATTCGGCAATCCGTTTGCCGACCAGAAGCGGCTTGGCGACACCCCTCGAGGCTTCCGACCGAAGCGATGCTCCTGCGCGTAGGCTCCGGCCAAAGCATTGCATTCGTCCTGACACATGCGATCCCGCGTGTTCTGGACTTCCTGGAATCGTCAATACCGGTGTCACACGAAGTGAACTGGAGCGGAGATGGCTTCTCGCGGAAACGCCAACGAACCGAGGATGTGGGTCGGCGTCGTGCAACCGCCGCAAAGCCGCTGGCCGGGCGTTGTGGGTGGGCTGCTAATCGGCATCCTTACGGCTGTCGCCACGTCCCTGCTGCTCCTTGCGCTCACTCCGCTCTTCAAGAGCGCGCTCGCCGAGGCCGACTGCGATGATCCCCGCGGGCTGCACCTGGTGTCAGGGGTCGGCGCCGAGAGTTCCAGTGCCCTGACGGAATCCGACCCCATTATTGTCGAGCATCCAGCCGCTTTGGCGATCGATGGGGATCTCGGCACGTCGTGGGTGGAGGGCGTTGACGGTCTAGGCAAGAACGAGACGCTAACTCTGACTCTGCCTGGCACACCCGATGTGCAGCTCGTCTGCGTGATCAATGGCTATGCGAAGTCGGAGGCCTTGTTCCTCCGCAATGCCCGGGTGAGGCAGTTCACCGTGAAGACCGACCAGGGCATCCAACCCTCCATGCTTCGTCAGAAGCCGGTCGCCGACTATGCCGCGTATCAAAGCCTGGCAATCCCGAAGGGCAGCACCACAGAGATCGTGCTCACGATCGCCATCGCGGTGGGCGGCGTGGGCGGCGACCGGGCGGCAGACACCTCAATCAGCGAAGTCGAGGTGTGGGCGAGAGACTGACCGCGAGCTTCCCACCTCCCCCAGGTTTGACCGCCGCACATGCTCAATACTGCCCGGGTCCGCGCGGGACCCGACGGGTGCAGACTGGCCGCTGCGACCCTGCCCACGGCATCCGTCACCTCGCCCAGCAGCCGGAAGACAATGTGCCAGCGCTGCCCGTAGAGCACCACGTCGATCGGGTGCCCGGGTGCCAGTTCCACGAGCTGGCCGTCGCCGAGCTCGGTGAGGCATTGTTGCTCGGGCAGCAGCCCCCAACCGAGGCCGAGCGCCACCGCGCGGGCGAAGTCAGCCGAAGTGGGATGTGGTGGCGCGGGACATCCGCGCTCAGTGAACCTTTGTTCAGGAGCCCTCCGCTCAGGAACCCTCTGTTCAGCCTGCGCGAACCAATTCGACGGAGATTTTGCCTGAAACGAACGAAAATGGGCCTCCCAGGCACTTTTTCATGAGAATCTCCGTCGAATTCGTTCGGGGCTTGGCGAAGGAACGGCAGCGGGAGCGGACGGGAGCGGACGGGAGCGGACGGGACCCGGACGGGAGCGGACGGGAGCGGACGGGAGCGGACGGGAGCGGACGGGAGCGGACGGGAGCGGACGGGAGCGGACGGGACCCGGACGGGAGCGGACGGGAGCGGACGGGACCCGGACGGGACCCGGACGGGAGCGGACGGGACCCGGACGAGGACGGGAGCGGGTGGGACCCGGACGGGGGAGGGCGGGCGGGAGCGGGCGGGGCACTGGAGGGGAGCGGGTGCTACTCCGCGCACCACACCCCGGCCTGCATCGTCGCCGTGACGCATAGGCCCGCGTCGAGCACGATCAGGTCGGCGCGAAGGCCGGCGGCGAGCCGACCGCGGTCGAGGAGGCCGATCATGTCGGCCGGGTTCTGGGTGGCCGCCCGCACCGCAACGGCCAGCGGCACTCCGGCGGTGTGCACGGCGTAGCGCACGGCTTCGCTCAGGGTGAGCACGCTGCCGGCGATCGTGCCGTCGGCCAGGCGCGCCACGCCGTCAGCGACGCTCACGTCGAGGCCACCGAGCTTGTAGGCGCCGTCGTCCGCGCCGGCGGCGGCCATGGCATCCGTGACGAAGACGGGCCGCGACGGGCTTTCGATGATGAACCGCACGACGGCCGGGTGCAGGTGCACGCCGTCGGCGATGAGCTCGGCGAAGACGTTCGGGTCTTCAAGAAGGGCGAGAGCCGGGCCGGGCTCACGCTGGTGAATCTGCCGCATCGCGTTGAATACGTGCGTGCCGGCCGTGGCCCCCGCCGCGATCGCCTGCCGCGTCAGGTCGTAGTTCGCGTCGGTGTGCCCGATCGCGGCCACGGCCCCGTGGCCCGCGATCTGCGTCACGGCCGCTAGCCCACCCTTAAGTTCAGGCGCGATGGTGACCATGCGCACGGTGCCTCGCCCCGCCCGCATCAACCGGTCGACGGTCTCAGTATCAGGCTCGCGCAACAAGCTCTCGTCGTGGGCCCCGCGGTGAGCCGGACTCAGCCACGGGCCCTCCAGGTGAATGCCGGCCAGCACTCCCCGTTCGACCAGCCCGGCCAGGGCTGCCACGGTGCGCTCGACTTCGTCGAGGGGACCGGTGACGAGACTGGCCATCATCGTGGTCGTGCCGTGGGCCCGGTGGGTCGCGGTGATCCGCGCCACGGCTGCGTCGGTGTCGGCGTCGTTGAAGCTGCTGCCGCCGCCGCCGTGCGTGTGGATGTCGACGTAGCCGGGCGCCAGGGTGCTCTGCTCGAAGACCTGGTCGGGAGGGCGGGGCGGCTCCCCCGCGCCGCAGGCCACGATCAGCCCCGCACGGATGTCTACCCACCCCGGCGTGTGCACCGCATCGGGTGCGATCACGGCCCGGGCAGCGAGGAGCATCGAGTCGACCTGGATGGGTGCGGGCGGGGTCATGAGGGTGTCTCCAGGAGTCAGCGAGTTGCAGGGAACGGGGGTCAGGGTCGAGTCAGGGAGTGCTGCGTCAGATCCCCTGCCAGGCGTGCTTGTTGGCCCAGGCGTACTTGTAGTAGGCGAGGTTCTCGAGCCGGGAGGCGGCGGCCTCGTCGACGATGACCGTCACATGCGGGTGCAGCTGGATGACGGATCCCGGCTTGCTCGACGTGATCGGTCCCTCGACGGCGGCGGCGATGGCATCCGCTTTCTCCTCGCCGAAGGCCAGCAGAATGAGGTGCCGAGCCCGCAGAATGGTGCCCAGACCCTGCGTCATGCAGTGGATCGGCACGTCGTCGGGGGATGCGAAGAACCGCGCGTTGTCGACGCGGGTCTTCTCGGCGAGGGTCTTGATTCGCGTGATCGACGCGAACGACGACCCAGGCTCGTTGAACCCGACGTGCCCGGTGCGGCCGATGCCGAGAATCTGCACGTCGATGCCGCCGGCGGCGCGAATGGCTGCCTCGTAGTCGACGCCCGCGGTCTCGATCGTGGCCAGATCGCCGTTCGGCACCTGGATGTTCTCGGGGGTGAGGCCGATCGGCACGACGGCGTCGCGGGTGATCACGGAGCGGTAGCTTTCCGGGTGGTCGGCGGGCAGGCCGACGTATTCGTCCAGTGCGAAGCCGCGCACCCGGGAGACGTCCATCGGGTTCTCCGCCAGGGAGGCGGCGAGCGCCGCATAGACCGAGAGCGGGGTCGAGCCGGTGGCCAGGCCCAACACCGCGTCGGGCTTCTGGGTGATCAGTGCGCGAATGGATGCCGCCGCGAGCGTTCCCGCCGCGGCCTTACTGTCAACAAAAACTACTTCAGCCATTTTTCGTACTCCAGATTCTGGATTGTGTGGACTAGACCGACGTCGAGGAGGCGGAGTCCGGCGCACTGGCGTCGGGCACCTCGTCGTCGCCGCGGCCGGGGGTCTTCAGATTCCACTTGCGGATCACGAAGCGGAACAAAAAGTAGTAGATCGCGCCATACGCCAATCCGATCGGGATGAGCAGAAGCGGCTTCTCGGCGAGGCCGAAGTTGAGCACGTAATCGAACAGACCCGCGCTGAAGCTGAAACCGTCGCGGATACCCAGTGCGTTCACCAGGGCCATCGACGTTCCGGTGAGGAAGGCGTGGATGACGAAGAGGGGGAACGCCACGAACATGAACGAGAACTCCAGGGGCTCGGTGACGCCGGTGAGCATGGCGGTGAGGGCACCGGAGAGCATGATGCCACCGACGATTTTCTTTTGGGTCGGCTTCGCCTCATGCCAGATGGCCAGGGCTCCAGCGGGCAGGGCGAACATCATGATCGGGAAGAACCCGGTCATGAAGGTTCCGGCGGTGGGGTCGCCGGCGAAGAACCGCGCGATATCGCCGCTGGCGCCGTTGTAGTCGCCGATCACAAACCACACCACGGAGTTGAGGATGTGGTGCAGCCCCACGGGGATGAGCAGCCGGTTGGTGGTGCCGTACAGGAAGCCGCCCCAGATGTCGTTGGAGGTGACGACATCGCCGAAGGCAGTCAATCCGCCGGCGAAGGCCGGGTAGACGAAGCTGAGCAGAACACCGAGTGCGAGCGCCACCACGGCGGTGATGATCGGGACGAAGCGTCGACCACCGAAAAAGGCGAGGTAGCTGGGCAAGGAGATGCGGTGATATTTCTGCCAGAGCACCGCAGAGACGATACCCATCAGGATGCCGCCGAGCACGCTGTAATCGACGAGAACCTGGGGGTCACCCTTGGCCGGCAGCCCCAGTACGAGAGGCGACATCGCCTCACCGACCTTGGAGAAGACGAGATAGCCGACCACGGCCGCGAGGGCGGTCGAGCCGTCGGACTTCTTCGCGAAGCCGATCGCGACGCCGACCGCGAAGAGCAACGGGAGGGCCCCGAACAGCGCCCCGCCCGCCGAGGCGATGACGGCTCCGCCCGTTTCGAAGCCCGGAATGGCGCCGAGCAGGTCAGGCTGACCGATGCGGAGAAGCAGCCCGGCGGCAGGCAAC
Source organism: Cryobacterium sp. Hz7 (assembly GCF_004402815.1). Classification (NCBI taxonomy): domain Bacteria; kingdom Bacillati; phylum Actinomycetota; class Actinomycetes; order Micrococcales; family Microbacteriaceae; genus Cryobacterium; species Cryobacterium sp. Hz7. The sequence goes on along the minus strand of NZ_SOFB01000026.1, from coordinate 69,950 downwards.
GCCGCGATGGGCAACATAAGGCTGCGGCCGACTCGCTGAGCCTGGCCCAGGCCCGGTATTTTTCGTCGCGTCCCGGCGTCTTCGGTGATGCTGGACATGAATTCCTCCTGTGATGGGTGTGGTGTGTGGGGCCCGGTCTCATGCCGGGCCGGAGATCAGAGCTGGTGCCGGAGATTCAGGGTCATGTGAATCTGGTAGCGATCACCGCGGTACCAGGACGTGACGTACTCGATGGCGGCTGACCCCGCCGACGAGGTGCGCCGGAAGACGATGAGCGGCGCCCCCGCGGTGACGCCCAGCGTCTCCGCGAGTTGGGGACCGGCAGCATCCGCCCAGACCGCCTGCTCGGCGTTGTCGATGCGCAGGCCGTATTCGGTCGCGAACGTCGCGTACAGGGAGCGGGTGAGGTCTTGCTCGCCAAGATTCGGCAGCAGCTCCGCCGGATAGTAGCCGCGTTCGAGGGCCATCGGGGTGCCGCCGGCCAGCCGGAGCCGTTCGACGACCTGCACCCGGGCGCCCGCGCCCAGACCGAGTGCCGCCCGCACATCGAGCGGTGCCTCGATCAGCGCGGTGGCCAGCAGGAGTGTTGCCGGAACAAGGCCGCGGCGGCGCATGTCCTCGGTGAAGGAGGCCAGGTGCAGATCGCTCTGCACGCGCTCGCCCGCCACGAAGGTGCCTTTGCCCTGGATGCGGTAGAGCAGACCCTCCTCGACCAGCTGACGGATGGCCTCCCGCACGGTCGACCGGCTGACGCCGTATTTCGCCATCAGCTTGCGCTCGGGCGGAATCGCGGCGTGTGGAGCCAGGGTCTCCTCGACCAGATCCTGCAGGATCGAGCGCAGCTGCGTTTGCTTGGACACCGGCCCGGCTGCGAGCATTGAACTCTCCTCCTGGGTCTGGCTCATGGCGTTGCCTTTCACTTGTTGATCGGTTCGGTCGGCGTCGAGCCCGAGTGGTGTAGTACCACTTCCACTGAGTGGTCCGTACTGGTACGATCCAATAGTTAGATCATGAAGGCAGGGCACCCCACTTGTCAACACCGAGTGCGGCCCGGGCCTTCGATCGAATCAAAGTCGATGAGCCCGTCGCAGTGCCCACCACAGAAGGAACAGAAGATGACTAGCAAAGCCGCGCAGATCCTGGCCGCCCTCGGCGGAAAAACCAACATCGTCGAAATCGAGGCGTGCATCACTCGCCTGCGCACCGAGGTGACCGACCCCGCGGCCGTGAACGAGGCGGCGCTCAAGGCCGCCGGAGCGCACGGTGTCTTCCGTTCCGGCACCATTGTGCAGGTCGTCGTGGGCCCCGAAGCCGACAACCTGGCCGAGGACATCGAGGACCTGCTATGAGCCCGGCCGCACCCGTGAGCGCCTCCGTGGTCGCCCCAGTCATCGTCCTTTCCCCTGTGCCCGGCCGCGCTGTGGCGCTCGCCGAGGTGCCCGACCCCACCTTCGCCCAGGCCATCGTGGGCCCGGGCGCCGCGATCGACCCGCCCCGCGGCGTGGTCGACGCCATCGCCCCGATCAGCGGCACGCTGCTCAAGGTATTCCCGCACGCCTACGTGATCGTCTCCCCCGACGGTCTGGGTGTGCTTGTGCATTTGGGTATCGACACCGTCGAACTGCACGGCGAGGGCTTCACCCTGCGCGCACAGCAGGGCGACCACGTCTCTGCCGGCGACATCATCGTCACCTGGGACGTGTCGGCCATCGAGGCCACCGGGCGCAACCCGATCGTGCCCGTGATCATCCTCGAACAGAAGGCGGAGAACATCACGCTGGCGGATGCCGTCACGGCCGGCGCCCAACTCGAGTCCGGCGATGTCTTCCTGACCGTCACCCGCTGAGCGTCCACCGCTGACCGTCCACCGCTGACCGTCGACCGCGGACGCATCCGCCGGGGGATTCATGGCGCTGGCGCTGGTACTGGTACTGGTACTGGTACTGGTACTGGTACTGGTACTGGTACTGGTACTGGTACTGGTACTGGTACTGCTGCTGCTGGTACTGGTGCTGGTACTGGTACTGGTGGTGCTGGTGCTGGTGCTGGTACTCGTGCTCATCGTGCTGCCGCTTGCGGCTCGCCTGCGGCCAGGTCGGAGGTTACGCGGGAGGCCGCGTCGCCGATCTCGGAGAGCAGCACCGTCAGGCGCCGCCGGCACCCGTCTCCGGACGGTCGTCGCCGACCTCTTCCTGCGCCATCGCCCGAGCCGAAGCCTCGGGCACCCACATCACGTCGCCGTGCTCGGCGTTGGCTCCCCGGGCCAGCACGAACATCAGGGACGACAGCCGGTTCAAGTACCGCGCGGTGAGCGGGTCGACGGAGGTCGGGTGCAGGTCGATGGCAACCCACACCGCTCGCTCGGCACGGCGCACGACGCCACGCGCCTGGTAGAGCAGTGCGGCTGCGACCGTTCCGCCGGGGAGCACGAAGCCGCTCAGGTCGGCGGCCTGCTGCGCAAAGTGATCGACAGCACGCTCGAGCCGGACAAGGTGCGACTCGCGGATGCGTGCCGGCGCCGGCTCGGGGTCGTCGAGGGGCACGGACAGGTCGGCCACCAAATCGAACAGGTCGTTCTGCGCGCTGGCGAGCGTACTGGTCACCTCGATGGGCAGGCCACCGGCAGCCATGGCCAAGCTGACGGCCGCGTTGGCCTCGTCGCAGGCTTCGTAGGCGGCGACACGCACGTCGGTCTTGGCCACGTCGCCGTGCCGGCCGAAGGTGGTGCGGCCGGAATCGCCCTTGCCGGTGTAGAGGGCCGGTTGGGCCGGTGCGAATTCTCCGAGGTCAGCCATAGCGGACACTATAGTAATCGCCGCGCCATCCGCGTAGCGTTTAGGCGAGCCGCAAGCAGTTTTCTTCTCGCACCTCCCGCGGCAGTGACGTGACGGGAACTGTCCGATCGACGGGTGTTCGATCACCGAGGAGCGATATGTCCAAGGATTCAGCAGATGGCATCGAGTCGGAACTCGGGGACGCGGTCAGTGAACCGCACCGAGAGGGCCTGGGCACCATCGACAAAACGGTTTTCGGCGTTTCCGCCGGCATCATCGTGGTGATCTGTCTGGTCGGGGTGATGTTCACCGAGACCGTGGGCGACGTTTCGGCATCCGTTCTCGGCTGGGTAACCGGCAACCTCGGCTGGTTGTTCATTCTCGGGGCGTCGGGCTTCGTCATCTTCTCGTTGGTGCTGGCCTTCGGTAGGTACGGCAGCATTCCGCTCTCCCGCGACGGGCAGAGCACCGAGTTCTCGACAGTCTCCTGGGTTTCCATGATGTTCAGTGCAGGCATGGGGATCGGGCTGATGTTCTTCGGCGTGTACGAGCCGGTCACCCACCTGGCGACGCCGCCGCCGTTCGTCGACGCACCGGCGAACAGCCCGGAGGCTGCCAACGCGGCCATGGCGTACACCTTCTTCCACTGGGGTCTGCATCCGTGGGCGATCTATTCGGTGGTCGGCTTGGCCCTGGCCTACTCCACCTACCGGATGGGCCGCGGCAACCTGATGAGCGCTCCGTTCCAGGCCCTGTTCGGCAAGGAACGGATCGAGGGCAAGGGCTGGGGCAAGCCGATCGACATCCTGGCGATCATCTGCACCCAGTTCGGTTCGGCGACGTCGCTCGGGCTGGGCGCACTGCAGATTGCGGCCGGTGTCTCACTGCTTCGTTCCGGGCAATTCGAGGAGGAACCCGGAACGGTCGTGCCGATCATCATTATCTGCGTGCTGACCGTGGGGGTCGTGTTCTCCGCGGCGAGCGGGGTGGCGAAAGGCATCAAGTGGTTGAGTAACACCAACATGGTGCTGTCGGCCCTACTCGTCGTGTTCGTCTTTGTGGTCGGCCCGACTGTCTTCATCCTGAACCTGTTGCCGTCGTCGATCGGCGTCTATCTGGCCGATCTCGTACCGATGAGCTTCCACTCGGCGGTGTTCGGCGGCGAGGAGTGGCTGGCGAGCTGGACGATCTTCTACTGGGCGTGGTGGATCTCCTGGACCCCGTTCGTGGGCACCTTCATCGCCCGGATCTCCCGCGGCCGCACCATACGTGAGTTCATTCTCGGCGTGCTTCTGGTGCCGACGGGGGTCAGCATCCTGTGGTTCGTCGTCTTCGGCGGCATGGGATTGAACCTGCAGCTGAACGGTGTCGACATCGCCGGCACCGGCAGTGCGGCGGCCGGCTTCTTCGCGGCGTTGCAGCAGTATCCGTTCTTCATCGGCTCGGCTCTCGTAGTGATGGTGCTCACCGCCGTGTTCTTCGTCAGCGGGGCGGATGCGGGCGCTCTCGTGCTCGGGACGCTGTCAAGTCGCGGTCGTAAGGAGCCCTGGAAGCCGCTGGTGATCCTCTGGGCGATCCTCACCGGCGCCGTCGCTGCGGTTCTGCTGTTCGTGGGCGGGCTGGGTGCCCTGCAGACGTTCACCATCCTGGCGGCGACCCCGTTCGTTCTGATCATCATCGGGCTGTGCGTGTCGCTCTATGTGGATCTGCGTCGTGACCCGTTGCGCCAGCGCACCGTCGGGCCGGTGCGCACCTCCTCGGAGGCGCTGGGCGCGGTCCCGTTCACGAATGCGACCGCAGAGAGCATCGACCTGGGCCTGCAACCGGATGCCGCGTCTCCCCTCGACCCGGATGGCCATCGGCCCTGAGACCGGCTTGTTTTTGCAGGCCGATCGCTCACGCCTCGGACTTGAGCGCCTGCAGGAACGCGGTGTTCGGATGCGCGTGCGGCAGGACATCCGTCACCTCGCGCAGCGCCTGCTCGATCGGGATCCCCCGGTGTCTCGCAGCGTAGAGCGCACCAACCGCGGGCGTGCGACTGACCGCTTGCACGCAGTGCACGAGCACGGTGCGTCCCTCGGCGCGCAGGGCCGCGATGACATCGACGGTGTCCGTGAGCACGAAGTCGAGGTTGGGGTTGGCCTTCTCTGCTGGCTCGTCGATCAGCCAGACCGCAACCTTGTTCTCCGCACGGATGCGGTCGGGAACCTGTGTGCGGCCGACCCGGCAGAGCGACACGACGGCGTCGATTTCCACCGGCAGGTCACCCAGGATGCCGATCGCACCGAGCCAGACACCATCGTCGTGCGGGTGCCGCACGAAGGTGGAAATGTCGCCGGAGGTGGAGTAGGGCAGGTGATCGGCGGTAGGCCAGGTGGTGGCGGCACGGTCTTTGCGGGACCGACGGTCGAGTACGGCCACGTCGCGGCGCTTGGCTGCACCAGGCTCGTTCCGGTCGGTGCTGGCCCGGTCTCGGCGCTCGGCCAGCACCGGGGACCCCGACACGCTCGACCATCGGGATCGCCCACCGTTCGCGCGGGCGGCCAGCACACCGCGGCGCACCAGTTCGTCGGCGCGCAATCCGCCCGGCCAGCCGTGCACGATGCGGCGCCAGGCGGCCGGCACCGCGGATGCGCCATAGCGCGCCCCGAGCAGCCCGCCGGCGATCGCGGCGACCGTGTCGGTGTCGCGGCCGCCGCGCACGGCGATCTCGAGGGCGTCCTGCAGGTGCCCGGCGGGGGTGGCGGAGACGGTTCCCGCGCCGGAAGCGCCACCCGGCGCGCTCCGTGGCTGAATGATCGCCGACCAGGCCGCCTGCAGCGCCTCCACGACCCAGCCGTTCCGGCTGAAGTCGGAGGGAACGCCGGCCTCGGCCACGACGAAGCGCGCCTCCCAGAGCGCGCGGCGTTCGGCGGGCAGGGCGTCAAGGCCCACCCGAACGTCGAGGGTGCCCTCGAGCACCGCGTGCCGAATGGCCAGGCACCAGAGCACGCAGGCGTCGCCGGCATCCGTTTCATAATGGGTGAGCGTGCTGATCGTGCGGGCGACGCCGGCGAGCGCCACCGGGTCGTCGAGGTAGGCGAGCGCCACGGGCGCCGTGCGCATGAGCGAACCGTTGCCGCCGCTGCGGCCGTGCCGGTCGTGATGGGCACGGGCGACGACGCGCACCGCGGATGCCGTGGGCTCGGTTCGGGAGAGCACCGCGCGCAGCTGGTTGCCCACGTCCGGTGCCGTGCGGGCCCACTCGACCCAGGCAGCCACGATCTCGTCGAGCACGGCCTCGTCGCGGAGATCGTGACCGGCCGCGATCGCGTTGACGATCGGCACGGCCATGGAGGTGTCGTCGGTCCACTCTCCGGGAGCCCAGTCGAACCCGCCGCCGCCCCTCATCGTGACCACGGCGTCGCTCGCTAGCGGCGGGCCGAACTCGTAGCCGGCGCCGAGGGCGTCGCCACAGGCCATGCCCAGCAGAACGCCGGCGGCGCGGTCCAGTTGTGCGGACGTCAGTTTCAAGCGTTTCCCCCGTGCAATCGTGCGATCGTGCAGTCAATGAAGTCGGGCTCCGGCTGGCCCGTTTTCCGGGCCCCCCGAGGCACAAACCCCCACGTCGAGCCTACGGGCGAAACGCCGCATCCGTCGCCGCCGCATTCGAGGGTCAGTGCCGGCCGTGAATCGGGGGTCGTTCGTTTCCCCGCCCACGGCCCTGCAGCACCTCCGCCCTTAACGAATTCGACGGAGATTTTGCCCATAAACCCTGTTTTCGGCCTCAAACCGACCCTTTCGGCAAAATCTCCGTCGAATTGGTTCAAGGCCGGGCACGGCGCTCTGGATGGGGGGCTCCTCGGGTTTTACGCCGCCGACAGCACCACGGCGGTAACCATCTGGTCCCGGCCGGAATCCTTGGCCTGGTAGAGGGCCGCGTCGGCGCGCGCGAGCCAGTCCGCCACGGTCTCGCCCGGGGAGAGTTCGGCCAGGCCGACGCTCACAGTGCAGGCCAGATCGGGCGCCAGGGCACCCCAGTGGTAGCCGCGAACGGAGGCCAGCAGACGCTCGCACGCCTGCTCGGCACACTCCAGGGTGGTGTCCGCGAAAACGAGCAAGAACTCCTCGCCGCCCACGCGCACGGCCATATCACTGTCCCGGGTGACGGCGCGCAACAGGGTGGCCATGGCGTTCAGCACCTGGTCGCCGGTGGCGTGCCCGTGCTCGTCGTTGACCCGCTTGAAGTGGTCCATGTCGATCATGGCCACGCAGATCGGTTGCAGGGTGTCACGGGAGCGGCCCATCAGGGGCGGCAGCTGGCGGTCGAGCGCCCGGCGATTGGGCAGTCGGGTCAGCGGGTCGGTGTTCGCCTGGTGGTCCAGATCGTCGGCACGGATGCGCAGCCGTGCCGCATCGAGCTGCGACCGCTCCGCCTCGTGGCGGGCCTGCTCGATCCCCAGGGTGTTGATCAGCATCTGGGACTGGATGCCGGCCGTCTCGGTCGTGCGTTTCAGGATCAGGGCGTGTAGCTTCTCGAAGTGCCCGAGCGCCTGCTCGAACCGGCCGGACTCCTTGTGCATCTCGAACAAGGCCTGCTGCAGCTTGATGTGCAGAGCCGGATCGTCGTCGAGGGCGGCGACCCGCAGCTGGGCGTTCATCATCGCGGTTGCCCCATCGAGGTCACCCTCAGCCCTGGCCACCTCGGCCAACTGCGCGTCGTTGTTCTCCTCGAGACTGCGGAACCCGTGCGCCTTCGCCAGACAGCGGGCCCAACCGGCCTGCTCGCGGGCCTCTTCGTGCTCGCCGAGTTCGATCAGGATGCTGACCAGGTTGGTGCGGGCGATGCTCTCGTAGAAGTTGTGCCGTTGGGCGTGGGCCACGGCCACGGCCTCCCGCACGAGCAGGAGGGCCTGCTTCAGGCCCATCTCCACGTTCATGCCCTGGGCGCTCTGCCTCTGAGCCTGGATCAGGCAGGTGTCACCGAGGTTGTTGAGACCCACGAACCGCGCCTCGGGGTCGTCGATCGTGCGCGTGAGGCCCAGCGCCTGCCGCCCCAGTTCGAGCGCCCTTTCGGACTCGCCCATGCCCTCGTGCACCATCGACGAACGGCTGAGCGCCCAGAATTCGGCCAGGGCGCTGCCACTGCCGCGGGCCGTCTCCACTGCCGCGAGCACGTGGCGCAGCGCCGGTTCGTAGAGCCCCGTGTCGCTGTAGGCCAGCACCAGGGTGCAGTGCACCTTGGACTGCCGCAGCAGATCGCCGGTGCCGTCCAGGAACTCCAGCGCCAACAGTCCCTGCTGAACGGATGCCTCATAGTCGCCCAGTCGCAGCCGATGCAGCGCCAGCAGTTCACGGGCCTGCGCCTGCTGCAGCAGCGTCGCGCCGGCCCGGGCCAGCACCGCCTCGGCCTGCCCGACACCGTCGAGATGGCTCCCGCTCGCGCTCGATCGCTCGCAGTCGGCGAGGAGGTCGTCGATCGAGGATTCTGGCGCTGGTTCTGGCGCTGGTTCTGGCGCTGGTTCTGGCGCTGGTTCTGGCGCCTGTTCTGGCGCCTGTTCTGGCGCCGGCGCTGCGTGAGGCGCTGCTGGTCGTGGCAGGTCGATGGCCGGTTGTCCCCCTGAGTCTTGTGCGGCATCCTGGTCTGAATGCATGTTCAGTCCCCCAACTGTTCGTGCTCAGACTGAACCTAGCAGTCGGCCTGCCTCAAAAACCCGGTTCTCGAGGGCATCGACGATGGCCCTCTGCCCCAAAACGAGGCGCACGCACGCCGACCCGCGGGGCACTCAGGGTGCCGACCTAGGATGAGATCATGACCGACCTCGCCGCTCCCCCTGTTTCCGACGCCCAACGCCTGACCGTGTTCGGGGCGGAGTGGTGCGGCGACTGCCGCCGCTCGAAGAAACTGCTCGATACGCTGAACGTCGACTACGACTACGTCGACCTCCTGCTAGTGGGGGACGGCGCCGACCGTGCCCACGCGATCAGCGGCCGCACCCAGATCCCGGTGATCCTGTTCCCGGACGGCACCCACGTGGTGGAGCCCAGCGATTCGACTCTGCACGCGAAGTTGACCCAGCTCGGCAGCATCCGCTAACCGGCTCGCTCGCCCTCTCCGCAGCGGCAGCCGGCTCGCCTGCCCGAGTGCCCGCGCCCGATTCAGGGGAAGTAGTCGGCGAGCACGCGCGCGGTCACGAGCGCGAGCTTGCGGTCGAGCCGCTCATACAGGGGCATCAGTGCCGTGGCGCCCGAGGTCGTGTGCACCACCCCGGCAGAGTCGAAGATCGCGATCGGCTCGAGGTCGCGCAGCAGCGCCCAGAACGGCTGGTAGAAGTACACGCTGCGACCGCCCGCCTCGAACTCATCGAGGGTCATCGCGACATACTCGGCCCGCGCCCGAACGGTGGAGGGGAAGTCGCGGAAGAACTCGCATCCGGGGTTTTCCGGATCTTCGTCATGCAGCATGGGCGCCGGAACCGCGTACCACTCGTACCGGTCGTTGGTCGCGGTGGCCAGCGCGCTGGCGATCACCCGGTAGGTCAGCGCCCGGGCGGACGTGGCCGGTGTGGTCTTCGGGATGCCGAGTCCGGTCGCCACCTCGATACGCTTGACGATCGTGTGCGGGTTGAGCGCGGCCAGCATCTGGATCCAGCTGATTTTCTGCACCACCCCGTCGACCAGGAATTTGCAGCCGCCCTCGAGGTCCCACTGCACGCTCATGCCGTCCTGCTCGTCGTGCACGATCAGGAGGCGGTCGGCCTCGTCGACCTCCACCCCGGAGATGCGGAGATGCGGATGCCGCCGCACCAGTTCGCTCGCGATCCACCACATCTGGGCGGTGAGCAAGCGGTCCGCCGGTGGGTGGTAGACCTCGTAGCCGTCGACCTCGCTCTCGCTGACGCCGCCGCTGTCGCCGCTATCACCGCTGTCGCCGCCGCTGCCGCCGCCACTGTCGCCGTCGCGGCCGGGCAGAAAGTTCTCGCCGGAATCGTTTGACTCTGCATCACTCATAGTCGCGTCCCTCCACTCGATGCGGCTCTGCCCGCTCATCATCGTCGATCCGGGCCCCGAGCGAAACTCCCCGTTCGAGGTCGGTCGGCGCACGGGGTTCCTGCACAGCCGGACCCGTGCGGTGATTCTGCACACGCTGTGTCGGCCCCGAGGTCCCGACCCCGGCCCGCGCCTACGGTACCGGCATGACCATCGCCGCGAGCCGTTCCCATTCCCGTCACCGCTTCTCCGCCGATTCCGTGGGCGCCTACCTGCACGAGATCGGCCGTGTGCCGCTCCTGACCAAGACGGATGAGATCGAGCTCGCCCAGCGCATCGAGGTCGGGCTGCTCGCAGCGGAGAGACTCTCACGGCTTTGGCCGGGTGCTTCCGGCGAGGGGGCCGCCGACCTCGGGGAGGAGCTCCGCTGGCTCGCGGCCGACGGCGGGCGGGCCATGAATCACCTGATCTGCGCGAATCTCCGGCTGGTGGTGTCCGTGGCCCGGCACTTTACCGGCCGCGGGCTCGACCTCCTCGACCTGATCCAGGAAGGCAATCTCGGCCTGATCCGGGCGGCCCCGCGTTTCGACCACACCCGCGGTTTCAAGTTCTCGACCTATGCCACCTGGTGGATCCGCCAGAGCATTCAACGCGCTCTGGCCGACCAGGCCCGAACCATCCGTCTCCCGGCCTACCAGGTCGAGGCGCTCACCGCCCTCAACCAGGTGCAGCACCGGCTGCGGCAGCAGTTCGGCCGCGACGGCACCATCGCGGAACTCGGCCAGGCCAGCGGGCTCACCACGCAACAGATCCTGACGCTGCGGAACCGCACCGGCCAGCCGCGGTCGATCGACGCCCCGGTCTGGGCCGACCTCGGCAGCGGCCTCGAGAACGTGCCCTTCGGCGACACCATTGCGGATGTCGCGGCGCTCGACCCGTGCGACGCCGCCGGCCGCACCCTCCTGCTGGAGCGCCTCGCCTGCCACCTCTCCCTCCTGCCCGACCGCGAAGCCAGCGTCCTGAGCATGCGGTACGGCCTCGGCGGCGACATCCCGAAGCCCCGGCGGGAGATCGGAGCGCACTTCGGTGTGTCCTACGACCGGGTGCGGCAGATCGAGCTGCAGGCCCTGGCCCGGCTGCGGTCTCCGTTGGCCTCCGGGCGGGTTCCCGGGGCGCGGGTCAGCGCCAGCGCGGAGACGGCGGAACGGGGCGGCGGCAGAATCGCGGCAGCATCCGTTTCTCGAAGTGCTTGACGGCGAATCCTCCGCGAGCGTAGCTTCAAACTGTTGCCCCGGACCCCGGCGACCGCACCGGAAAAGCCGACTGAGGGGGTTCGATGTTTGGGAACGCGGGTGCACAACCGCCGAAGGATGTCGACGGCCGGGATTTGATCTCCGAGGCGTCGTGCTCAGTTGCGCCGGGGCTGGCGTGTCCCGCTGAGAGCAGCATCTCCCTGGCGAACGACGATTCGGTCGGGAACTGGCTCGAGGACTTGCCGGAGCGTTCCTGGGATGTCGGCCCGGGAGAGTAGTCCCGTCGGCCCGGCCCGAGGCGGCCCGAGCGGCGCATTCGCCCTCGCGCGGGAGCTGCGCGTGCCTGGGAATGAATCCACAGAAACATGTGTTTGCATAGAAGTCGGCATCACGCCGGACTGCGCAGCTCAGAAAGCGCATGCCAGACTCGACGCCAACAGCACACCGACCAGCTTCCCACCAGAAAGGGACCCCGTGACTCCGCACACCTCCGGACTGCACCACGTCACCGCGATTGCCGGTGCACCGCAGCGCAACATCGACTTCTACGTGACCGGCCTCGGCCTGCGGCTCGTGAAGAAAACGGTCAACTTCGACGACCCCGGCACCTACCACCTCTATTACGGGGATGACGCGGGCCGCCCGGGTTCGCTGCTCACCTTCTTCCCCTGGACGGGCATCTCCAGCGGGCGCCCCGGCTCGGGCCAGTCCACGTCCACCGCTTTCTCGGTGCCGGCCGGCAGCCTCGGCTGGTGGGCCGGCCACTTCAGGCAACTCGGCGTCGAATCCGAATTCGTGCGCCGCTCCGCCGACGAGGAACGCCTCTCCCTGCGTGACCCCGACGGCCTGCAGCTGGACCTCGTGGCCTCGTCGACGGTTGATCCGCGCAATCCGTGGGACTCGGCATCTGTGCCCGCCGAGTACGCGGTGCGCGGCCAGCATTCCTCGGTGCTCACCGTCGCCGACCCGACCGGCACCGTCGAGGTGCTCACCCGCGACCTCGGCATGCACGTGATCGAGGAGACAACCGACCGCATCCGGGTGGGTGCCGGCGACGGAGCCCCCGGCAACATCGTGGACATCCTCGCCGACCCGAACGGGCAGGTCGGCCTGACCGCCGGCGGCAGCGTGCACCACATCGCGTTCCGGGTGCCGGACAAGACCACGCAGGAGCAGTGGCGCCAGGAACTCGTCGCGCGCGGCTACGGCGTGACGGCGATCCTCGACCGGCAGTACTTCACGTCGATCTATTTTCGCGAGCCCGGCGGCGTCTTGTTCGAGATCGCGACGGACACCCCCGGCTTCGACATCGACGAGCCACTGCTGGAACTGGGCCGCTCGCTCAAGCTGCCGCCGTGGCTCGAGCCCAGCCGGGACCAGATCGAGCGCGCCGTCGTTCCGATCACCCTGCCGAGCGAGAACAACCCGGCCCTCGTCGCGGAGAAGTAGGACCCTCGATGACCGAGCAACGCGACTCTCCACAGACCGATCTCGACTGGGTGCACGTTTTCCGGGCGGGTTCGCCGACGGCATCCGGCGACTCGGGCCCGCCCGGCTCAGACCCCACGGATGTCTCCGCCCCCGTGCTGTTGATGCTGCACGGCACCGGCGGCGATGAGCAGGAGATCCTCAGCCTTGCCTACGCGCTCGACCCCGGCGCGACCGTGCTCGCCCCGCGCGGTCGCGTCACCGAGGGCGGCATGCTGCGCTGGTTCCGCCGCCTCTCCGAGGGCGTGTTCGATGTCGAGGACGTGGTGCTGCGGGCCGGCGAACTGGCCGGTTTCATCGCCCGGGCCCGGCAGCACTACGACCTCGACGGGCGCCGCATTATCGCCGTGGGCTTCTCCAACGGGGCCAACATCGCCCTGGCCACGGCCCTGCTGCACCCCGACGTTCTCGACCGGGTCGTCGCGTTTTCCGGCATGTTCCCGCTCGACGATCGCGCGCTCGCCACGGACCTCGCCGACACGACGGTGCTGATGCTCAACGGACGCTCCGACTTGATGGCCCCGCTCGCGAGCGCCGACCGGGCCGTCGCCACCCTCATCGGGCGCGGCGCCCAGGTCGACCGCGAGCTGCGCGACGGAGGTCACGGCATCGCCGCCACGGATGTCGCCGCCGCCCGAGCCTGGCTGGCCCGCCCCAGGCAGACCCGCGCGTAGGCGTGCCGTGAGGGAGCAGCCCGTCGGGCCGGGCCTCGATTTCGAGTATCGAACGCAGCGACAGCGCGTGCTCTTCGGCACCGGGCGGGCCGGCGAGCTGCTCGGCGAGGTGCTCGGCAAGGTGCTCGGCGAGCAGCCGGCCACCGTGCAGGCCGGCGGCACCGTGCAGGCCGGCGGCACCGGCACCAGCACGGCGAGAGTAATCGCTACGGCGGGCACCTTGGGTGCCAGCGGCACCCCCGGCGCCCCGCGCGTGATGATGATCGCGACCCGGCGGGAACTGGAGCGGTCCGCGGCGGTGCTCGCCGGCATCCGTTCGGTGCTGGTGTTCGATGAGGTCGTGCAGCACGTTCCGGCGGAGTCGGCCGAGCGCGCCCATCGGGCGGCCCAGGCGGCTCGCGTCGACGTGATCGTTGCCCTCGGCGGCGGGTCGGCGATCGGGTTGGCCAAGATTCTCGCGTTGCGCAGCGAGCGGACCGGCGGACTGCCGATCGTGGCGGTGCCCACCACCTATTCCGGTTCGGAGGCCACCGCGGTCTGGGGGCTGGTCGAAAACGGGGTGAAGACCACCGGGTTCGATCTGAGGGTCCTGCCCGGCACCGTGATCTACGACGCCGACCTCACGCTGTCCCTCCCTCGCGAGCTGAGCGTGTCCAGCGCGCTAAACGCCCTCGCCCACGGCGTCGACGCCTTCTGGGCCCCGGGCGCGAACCCGGTCAGCGCGCTGCTCGCCGCTGAGGGAATCCGGATGCTTGCCCACGCCCTGCCGCGAATCGCCGTGGCTCCCGGGGTCGGCCCGCACACTGCGGAGGCGGCCGGCTCGGACACATCGGGGAGCGATCCGGTTCTGGGGGGCGGCGGCATCCACGGAGCCCTGGCCGCCCGGAAGGATGCCCTCTATGGCGCGTATCTGTCGGCGAGCGCGTTCTCCAGCGCCGGTTCGGGCCTGCATCACACGATCTGTCACGTGCTGGGCGGGACTTTCGGGCTGCCGCACGCGCAGACGCACGCCATCGTGCTGCCACATGTGGTCGCCCTCAATGCGCCCGCCGCCACCGAGGCCGAGGCGCGGATAGCCGCCGCCCTGGGCTCGCGCACCGCCGTCGAAGGGTTACTCGCCCTACGGGACAGCCTGCACGCACCGACTGCGCTGCGGGACTTCGGGTTTCAGGAGTCGGACATCGCCCGGGCCGTGGCACTGATCCTGCCGGCCGTTCCCGCGTCGAACCCGCGCGCGGTCACCCCCGACGACCTGACTCTGCTGCTGCGGAATGCCTGGTCCGGCGCCGCCCCGGGCGGGCGCTAGCCGCTGGGCGGGCGGCGCGGCCGGGCGGTATGGGCGGTCTCCTCGGGCGGTCTGCTCAGGCCGTCTCCTCGGGCCGTCTCCTCGGGCCGCGTTCCGATCAATCGGCCGGCCGTCTCGTCCGCGAACCGCCCAGCGTCGCCGTTTCTGCCCAATGACGCCGCTCTACCGGCGACGCTGGGCAGCAACGGCGACTCTCAGCGCAGCAGCGGGTCTCCGGCGCCGAAACCGACACGTGCGGTCGAGTGTCACGAGGGAGTGGCCCCGCCTACGCCAACACGCACCCCGCAGGCCCCGCCCGCCGGTTCCATTTGCCGCAGACACCTGCCGCGCTGGGCTGCCAGCGGAAAAAAGGAGACACGATGAGCAACACGGAAAGCGGCGGCGGGGCCGAGCGGTACAACACCAACCAAAACGGGTCCGAGCAGAGCATGGTTCCCGTCGAACGGACCCCCGCGGAGGCCACCGACCGCCTCTCGCGGAAGTTCGCGCAGGAATCGAGGCTGCGCATCCTCCGGAGCACGGCCGCCGTCGCCCGGTCCGAAGTCGACGCGCTGGCTGCCGTGCACCTCGACCCCGACACCCTCGAGGACCTGCTCGACACGGCCAGCCCGCGGGCGGCCGCACGATTGCGCACATCCGAGCACGAGATCAGCGTGCGCGTCGCCGACGCCCGTGAGAAGGCGGAAGCCGCCGAGGCCGCATACGAGCAGGCCGTGCTCGACGACTTCGACGAGGCCGAGCGCTAACCACATCGAACACGTCCCACGAAGACGGATGCCACGCACCGGCATCCGTCTTCTGCTGCCGCCTCTCCCCCGCGACGAAGCGCCCTCTGCCGCCGCGCCCCTCCGACGGCGTGTCCCTAGTCCGGCGCATCCCTCCTACGCCGTGTCGTGGTCCCGCTCCGCCTGCGCGATTCGGCCCACCGTTTTGAGGAAGCTGTCCGGGTTGAGCGAGATGGAGTCGATGCCCTCCTCCACCAGAAAGGCCGCGAAGTCGGGGTAGTTGCTCGGCGCCTGCCCGCAAATGCCGATCTTGATCCCGGCGGCGTGGGCCTTCTGAATGGCCTCGCGGATCATCTGCTTCACGGCGTCATCGCGTTCGTCGAAGAGGGCGGCGAGGTCCTCGGCGTCGCGGTCGACGCCCAGCACCAGCTGGGTAAGGTCGTTGGAGCCGATCGAGAAGCCGTCGAACCGGGTGGCGAAACGCTCCGCCAGGATCACATTGGCCGGAATCTCACACATCATGTAGATCTGTAGCCCGGACTCGCCGCGCACCAGCCCGTTCTCCGCCATCACCGCGAGCACACGGTCGGCCTCGGTCACGGTGCGGCAGAACGGCACCATCACGATCACGTTGTCGAAGCCGATCTTCTCCCGCACCTGCTTGATCGCCCGGCACTCGAGTGCGAAGCCCTCCCGGTAGCGCTCGTCATAGTAGCGGGAGGCGCCACGGAAGCCGAGCATCGGGTTCTCCTCCGAGTGCTCGAAGACCGACCCGCCGATCAGGTGCGCATATTCGTTGGTCTTGAAATCGCTCATCCGCACGATCACGGGGTCAGGATGATACGGCGCGGTCAGCTTCGCGATACCGAGTGCGAGCGTTTGCACGAAGTATTCCTTCGGGTCCATATATCCCCGGGTGAGCTCCTCGATCTGACGGATGGCGGCCCGGTCGGTGACCCGCTCCGGGTGAACGAGCGCCATCGGGTGGATCTTGATCAGGTTGTTGATGATGAATTCCATCCGGGCCAGCCCCACGCCGTCGGCAGGCAACCGCCACCACTCGAAGGCGGCGGCCGGGCTGGCGATATTGACCATGACCTTGGTGCGGGTTTTCGGCACGGTGCCAAGGTCGATCTCCTCGGTTTCGAAAGCCAGCTTGCCCTCGAAAACGTAGCCCTCGTCGCCCTCGGCGCAGGAGATCGTGATCATCTGGCCATCCGTGAGCGTATCGGTGGCGATCCCGGTGCCGACGACGGCCGGCACGCCCAGCTCGCGGCTGACGATCGCGGCGTGGCTGGTGGGACCGCCGTGGTCGGTGACGATGCCGGCCGCGCGGGTCATGATCGGCACCCAGTCCGGATCGGTCATCTCGGTGACCAGGATGGCGCCGTCGACGAACTTCTCGATGTCGGCGGGGTCCTTGATCACGCAGGCCACGCCGCTCGCGATGCTGTCGCCGATCGCGACCCCGGTCACCAGCAGCGGCCCCGTCTCGGTCCGGGTACTCACCGTGAACCGGGTGCCGCTCGCCTGCGAGTGCACGGTCTCCGGGCGCGCCTGCACCAAGAACAGTTCGCGGGTCAGGCCGTCTTTGGCCCATTCCATGTCCATCGGCCGGCCGTAGTGGTTCTCCACGATCACGGCCCAACGGCCCAGTTTCACGATCTCCGCGTCGGTCAGCACGAACGCCTGTCGCTCCCGATCGGGGGTGTCGATGGTGCGGGTGCGGGCGCTGCCGCCCTTGGCGTAGACCATCTTGCGGGCCTTCTCGCCGAGAGTTTTCTCAATGATGGGCGTGCAGTCGGGCTGGTCGAGCAGCGCCTTGAACACCAGATATTTGTCGGGATTGACCGTGCCCTGCACCACCGTTTCGCCGAGCCCCCAGGCGGCGCTGATCACGGCCACGCCCGGAAAGCCGGTGTCGGTGTCGATGGAGAACATCACCCCGGAGCCGCCGACGTCGGCTCGGATCATCTGTTGCACGCCGATCGAGAGCGCCACCTCGAGGTGGTCGAATTTCTTGACCTCGCGGTAACTGATCGCCCGGTCGGTGAAGAGCGAGGCGTAGCAGCGGCGGCAGGCGTCGAGCAGATCGCGCTCGCCCGTCACGTTGAGGAACGTCTCCTGCTGACCGGCGAAGCTGGCGTCGGGCAGGTCTTCGGCGGTGGCGCTGCTGCGCACGGCCACGGGCAGGTTCGGATGCCCGGCCTTCTCCGACAGTTCCCGATACGAGGCACGGATGCCGTCGGCAATGTCCGCGGGAAACTCACCCCCCAGGAACAGTTCGCGCAGGGCCTCGCCCGTGACGCGCAGCGAGGCGCGGCCGTCGTGGAACAGGTCGAGCTGGCGCCGCAGTGCCGGCTCGATCCCGTTCGCCGCGATGAACGCGCGATAGGCGTTCGCCGTCGTCGCGAATCCGTCGGGCACCGTCACGCCATCGTCGCTGAGGGCACGGACCATCTCGCCCAGCGACGCGTTCTTGCCGCCGACCTGCGGAATGTCACCCAGTCCGATCTCGTTGAACCACACCACACTGCTCTCGAGCATTGTTCTTCCACCCCTCTGTGAGTTCTGCGACCCGGTGATCTACGGCCCTGCGGCTCTACGGCCCTACGGCTCTGCGGCCCTACGGCCGCGTGGCCGCGTGGATTGTGCCACGTGATGGCAACCTACTCCCCCCGAAAGTGTCTCCGGCTCGTTGAACCGCGCCCCGAACGAATTCGACGGAGATTTTGCCAAAATCCATCCCAAACACACCGGAAAGCCGCATTTTCGCCAGAATCTCCGTCGAATTGGTTCGACGTCGGGCATCCGTGCTTGCCAGGCTCCGCAGGCATGCGGACTCGCGGAGAACGACAGTTCCGGTCGAGTTCGGCCCGCAGACCTGTCGCACTCGACCGAAGGTGTCGAGCTCGCAAGCGGATGACCAGAGCCGCACCGCACCACCGCCGCACCGCACCGCCGCCGGCACCACCGCCGCACCACTGCCGCACCGCCGCCGCACCACCGCCGCACCACCGCGGGCACTGTCAGTGGCTCCTGAGACTCTGAAGTACTCCCCACGAGGGAGCCTCAACCAGGAGGTACAGATGACTGATCCCAACTACACCGCTCTGCTTCTCGTGATCGACCGGAGCGGCTCGATGTCCGGCATCCGTGACGACATGGTCGGCGGCCTGACCGCGATGCTTGCCGCACAGGCCGCCGAGCCGGGCCTGCTCACCGTGGATATCGTGACCTTCGACGACGAAATCGAGCACACCCACACCCTCGCCGACCCGAGCGATATCACCGTCGAGCTCGACCCGCGCGGCATGACGGCGCTGCACGATGCGATCGGCATCGCCGTCACGGAGTTCGGCGAGACGCTGCGGGTGCTGCCCGAGCACGCGCGTCCCGGCACCGTGCAGGTCGTGGTCGTGACCGACGGCGGCGAGAACTCGAGCAGCCAATACTCCGCGGATGCCGTGCGCGCGCTGATCAACCGGCAGACCGAATCGTACAGCTGGGACTTCGTGTTCCTCGGCGCCAACCAGGACGCCGTGCTCACCGGGGCCGCACTCGGCTTCGACTCCGCCAGCTCCATGACCTTCGCTGCCGCGTCGGGTGAGGTCGCCGCGATGAGCGCGAACCTCGGTCGCTACGTGACGGATGTGCGCAAGAAGGAGAAGCGCGGCTTCACCTTCGAGGAGCGCATCGAAGCCGGAGGTGATGGCGTGTAGGCAACGATTGGGTGAAGTTCAGGAGGCCGGAACCCCTGTTGGCGGAGTGCGTGAAAACTGCCCCTAGTCTCGGATTCAGACAGATTCGATTCGTTGGAAGCGGTCCCGTGGGGCGTGCGATGGTGTGCGTGGAGGACGCCCGCTTGCCGTGGAACCGGGGGCTCTATTCGGGGTGAAGTCGGCCCTGATAGGCCCTGCCGGCGCGAAGAAACCCGACGTGTAGCGTCGGGGACCGCTCCCACAGTGGCCCTGTCCCAGACCCGCATCGTGCGGGACTGGCGACAGGTAGTACCACCATGTTCCACTTCTACGAATCATCCGTCGGCACTTCCCTAGCCCGCGCATCCACGGCCCGGAAGCGGGTTCTGGCACTGCTTGTCGTCGTCGCCGTGGTCGGCGTCGGCGGCGCCGGACTGGGCGGAGCGGCCGTCGCCGGCTCACTCCCCCAGAGTCCGGTCGAGCTCGGCACGGCGGACTCCTTCGCGATCCTGTCGAAGACCGGCGTGACGAACGTCTACGCATCCGCAGTCAACGGCAACGTCGGGGCCAGCCCGTTCACCGGCGCCGCGGTGCTGCTGACCTGCCCTGAGGTCGTGACCGGCACCATTTTCACTGTCGACGCCGCCGGTCCGCCGTGCACGGTGACGGACCCGAGCTTCCTGAGGACATCCGTCGGTGACATGGAAATCGCCTATTCCGACGCGGCTGGGCGCACGAACCCTGACTTCATCGACCTGGGTGCCGGCGAATTCGGCGGTCTCACGCTCGAGCCCGGCCTCTACAAGTGGAACACCGACGTGACCATCTCCAGTGATGTGCGCCTCACCGGCGGCCCGGACGACGTCTTCGTGTCCCAGATCGCCGGCAACATCGACCAGGCCTCGGCCAAGAACGTGACCCTGCTCGGCGGAGTGCAGACCAAGAACGCGTACTGGCAGACCGCCGGTTCAGTCTCGGTCGGCACCACCGCGCACTTCGAGGGCACGATCCTGAGCAAGACCATGATCGCGATGAAGACCGGCGCGTCGATCACCGGCCGGTTGCTGGCCCAGACCGCCGTCACGTTGCAGAGCAACTCTGTGACGAAGCCGGCCCTGTAACCACCGGTCGGCCGTATTCGGGAACCGGTTCGGCGGCATCCGTCGTCGCCCGATTCTCGGGCACCAGTCCACAGCCGCCCGCGCGAGTGTGGCCAACTCAGGAGAAACCGCCACCGCGGCCGAAACTTTCCCGCGTTTCCGGGGCTGCCGGGCAGCATCCGCCCGCATCTCCTGAGTTAGCCACGAACGCACCGGCTCCGCTCACGACGGATGCCGATGGGCGGCTCACGGGCGGCGTCGGAACCCCGCGCGGGGTTTACGCCGCTGCGCTGGAGGCGCGCCACGGGCGCAGCGGCGCAGCACCCGCGCAGCAGCGCAGCAGCGCAGCAGCACCGGCAGCACCGGCAGCACCAGCGCAGCAGCAGCGCAGGTTGAACAGTCCGAGCACGAGCCTGGGCGCGGTGACCCGCCGGGTCAGCGGGGGGCCGCCACAACCTTCCAGCCTCGGCGATCGGAGCGGCGAAGAGGCCCGGTTGACCGGAAGGGGCCCGGCGTGCACGGAGGTGCTCGGCGGCGGGTTCTGTTACCGGTCCTTGATTCTGCATATGTGCGGTTCAGTGCCCGCGTCGGTGCAGTCCTTGAGAGTGGTGTTCCCGGGTGAGTCAGTCGTTCTCGGTTCGGCGAGCCGGGCTTCTCAGCGCGGGCCGTGCCAGGGAGTGAAACAAGCATGCGATCGGGAACCGAACCCGAATCGATTCCCGATCGCACTGCCAGATCAGGACGAGATCCCTAATCTCGCCCGGCTTCCACCGTTGCAGTCGTGCGCCTACCCATGGGGACGACAAAACGGAGGTGTGTCCACCGCGCCACGAGACGACAGAGACGAGGCTGAACGGCCGCATCTGGTGTCGGCCTCGAGGGAGGTGAGGTTCATCTGGGGCGGTTCCTTTTCATTCGGTAGGCCGGCTGACCCGAGGGTTCCGTGCCTTTGCGACCCCGCCTCACGACGGGTGTGCCCTTGCGATTGACGTGAAGGTGACCGTCTCTCCAGCGACCAATCGGTCACCTGAGAGAAACCTATCAGCCAGGTTCGGCGCGCAACCGGCGAGGCTAAAACTTTCGCCGCTCGAGGGCCCCCCAAATCGAGGGGTGCGTCCGGCACAGACTCGGGGTGACGGATGCCGAGGCGCGCTTTCCCGGCGCCGAACTCCTAGCAACGGGCGAAGGCCCGGGCTAACGTTGCAGTCGTGGGCGGAGCCGCTCACACTGCTCTGTTGTAGTGCTGAGAGGGGGGTCTCCATGACGGTCACCACAGGCGATACCTACGTCGCCGCGGCAAAAACAATCGCCACAACCGCACATTTGGGCCAGGTCGACAAGCTCGGCACCGCCTACATCGACCATCCCCGTCGCGTTTCCGAGCGCCTCAACGATCCCCTCGAGCAGGCCACCGCCTGGCTGCACGATGTGCTCGAAGACTCGAACATCACCCGCCACGACCTGCTCAAAGCGGGCATCCCTGGCGGTGTGGTCGAGGCCGTCACGGTGCTCACCAGAACGGATGCCGTCAGCGACGCCGACTACTACGCCGGCATTCGCGCCAACCCGATCGCTCTCGCCGTGAAGCGCGCCGACATCGCCGACAACCTGGAGCCCTGGCGGGTGGAACAGTTGGACGCGAGCGCGCAGAAGAGGCTCGCGGCGAAATACGGGTCGGCGCTGGCGGCGCTGGGTTAGGCCGGCTCGGGGCTCCCTGCTGCGGTCGAACCACGCTGCGGTCGACTCACGCTGCGGGTCGACCCCTGCTGCGGGTTGACCCGCGTCGGCATCAATGACGTCATCCAACACTGTCGGCAGAGTGCCGGTGACGCCGTGACCCCCGTGCACCAACGGGTAGGAATCCGTCCGGACGAGGGGCTGGATGCAGTCCGTCCCGGTCGAGGCCTAGGCTTCCATGTCGTCGTGGGTGACGATGCGGCCCAGCTCGATGCCGCCATCCGGGAGCTGCCAGAAGTGCATTCGGCGCGCGGCGGGGGTGTTCTGCTCGATCGAGACGCGCATGCAGCGGGCGCCGTCCCAGCGCAGCAGGTGCGGGTCGGCCGGCCCTGCGCCTTGGCGCAGCGCGTGCAGGTGCCGCCCCTTGAGGGTCTTCACCCGGCCGGTGAGCACGTCGACGGATGCCTTGAACGCCTTGGCCAGCTGGCCGTCGTCGAGCCCGGCGAGAGATTCGGTGAACCGCTCCCCCAGCACGTAACTGTGCGGCAGCTTCCATTCCTCGCGGTCCGATTCCGGAACCCGGTCGACCCAGGCGAGGAGGATCTCATGCCGCACCCAGCCGGAGGGTTCCTCCCAGGCGGCTCGCCGCGACTCGTATTCGCTGACCGCGGAGTGGGTGGGGACGGTGCGGCGGGATTCGCGCAGCATCCGTCGTTGGGCCCGCTGGTCGTCGCGCAGCTCCGCGACCGTGTGGCGCAGGGTGGCGAGTTCGACGAGGGCATCGCGCAGTTGCAACTGTGCGGAGCGGGCCTGCTCGCGCAGTTTGGCGAGGTCGGAATCGGTGGCGCCGGCCTCGGAAAGCTGGTTCTCGAGACGCACGATGCGGGACTTCGCCTCGGCGAGGGACAGCTGGGTCGATTGCAGCGCGGAGTGTGGCGCGGGAATGGGCGTGGGCGTGACCCGGAACGGGGTGGCCCCCGTTGTAACCGGACGCAGGGCGTGCACGCGGCCCGGCCCCGGCGATGGGCGCGGGTGAAGGCGGTCCGATGTCGGGCCTGCTGTGATCAGGACAGTGACCCCGGAGACGCCGGCCGCATCGAAGACCCCGGCACCACCGGAAATGCCGATACGGGCGACCCCCGCGGCGCGGCGGGCCGATGCGGAGGCACCCACGAGCGCGGACTGGCTGTCGAGTTCGACCACTGCGGCGGCGCCTGCGTCTTCCTCGACCTGAGGCAGCAGCGGACGATTTTCCTGCAGCCAGGGAGGTCCATTCCGCACGGCACACAGCGACGGCAGAACGGTTTCGTCGTCGTCGACGTCGCTCAGGCACAGGTGTAGGGCACCGCTCGGCAGGTGGATGACCCGGGCCGCCACGACGTCACCCTCGGAGAGCAGGGCATCGACCTTGTCAAGCGAGTTGGCCGAGATATCGGCCCGGGTGATCGTGAGCGCCAGGTGCGGATGCAGGGCCAGAACCGCCCGCTGCGCACTGACCTTCTGCACCAGAGCGAGCGTGATGCTGCCGTGCGGGTAGCGCTTCGCGATCGTGGCCACGGAGGGCGGCTTGATTTCGACATTGAGACGATGGGTGGGTGCGTCGAGCGCGCCCTGGATGCGCTGACCGGTCTGCAAAGTCCAGTCGAGGGGTACCGGCGGGTAGGTCAGCTCCTGCCAGACGGTGGCCATGCCGCCGCCGTCGAGTTCGACCAGGGCCCGGGAACCGCCCAGCATGAACCCCTTGACGGTGCCGTCCACGGTGATGACGGATGCCGGGGCGAGCGCGAAGAGGCCGGCCTGATGCGCGTGGGCGAGGGCATCCGTCACCAGCTGATCGGTGGCGTGTTGCGGGTCGCCGTGCGTGAACCGAAGCCGGGAACGGGCCAGGTCGGCGAACGCGTCACCGACGGGGAAGGAACGGCCGGCGCTGCCGTAGACCTGGAACTGGGCCGGGAGCAGATCGCCGAGCTGGCGGGTGAGCTCGCCCGTCTCGATCAGGAAGACGCGCGCGACGTCGCCGACCTGGCCGGCGAGTTGGTCGATTCCGATTTCGGGCAGGCTGGTGCCGAACGGCGACGACACCACAACCCAAGGACGATCACGGCCCGCATCGTGCAGACCGTTAGCGAGTTGTTGCACCGCGACGCTGGTCTCCACGCGGATGTACACCACTGACTCCCCTTCCAGCCTTCGTGAGAGGCTGTGTGCCGAGGGTACGCCTGTCGCCTGTGAGAATGACCCCGAGCGTTAAGGTTCAGGGTGTAGGGAGCCCGAAATCATGTGTTTTCCGATGGTCTCACGGGGTCTGTCGCGGGGGTTCACGGGGACGCGAGTATCCCCACGACCAACGTCATCGCCGAGTTCAGCACGATGAAGGCGGCCACCGCTGCCACCGCCAGCTCGAGCGGCAACAGCACCATGCGCTGCAGAGCGGCGGCGCGCACCTCGGAGTCGAGCCGAGAGAAGCTTTCGATCAGGCCCTCGCCGGAACCCAGCGGCACATCGATCCACATGTCGGGGTCGTCGAGCAGTTCAATGACGCGCAGACGATCCGCCGGGCCCAGCACGATCGGCAGGGACGTCAACCACGGAACGAGCTCGGCGGCATCGAGAACCGTCACCGGCACCGGCGCTGACCGCACGTCGATGCTGCGCGCACCGACGAGGACGACCAGGGGAATCACGGGAATCGGGAGCGGACGGCGGTCTTCCAGCAGCGTCGTGACCCGTTCCGCCTCGAATTTCGCGTGACGCAGGTAGGGCACCGGCCGGCTGTCCACCAGAACGCTGCGTTCCTCCACGAGCACGCGCTGGCGGCGGTGCTGTTTGGTATTGATGGTGATGACGCCGCCGGGGCCCACCAGCACGTGGTCGATGTCCCAGCCGTGTCCGCCGATCGGCAGCGCGTGGAAGACCGCCCACTCCGGCGACAACGTCGCCAACTTTTCGCCGACCACGATCTCGCCCTGGGCGCCCAGGTACCAGCCTTCACAGTTCACGCCGAGCGGGGAACGCCCCAGAAACCGGGCCCACAGGGTTCGTGGAGGAGTGCCGCTCTGCTCGCGCAGCAGCTTTTCGATCATGAATTGGGCCGCGAAGCGCTGGCGCATTCTGGTACTTTCCAACGTCATCTTTTCTGGTCCCCCACCATGGATTGTAACGGCTCACCCCAACGGGTGGCACTCCCTCTGGGGACGGGCCCGAACCGGCCACCTACGATGGTCGGATGGTAAACAACATGAGGGTCGTGCAAACTCAGCTCGGGCTGCTTGAAACCCACATCAACACGATCAAAGAGGATGCCGCGACACCCCGCGGGGTGGAGGAGTCTCTGGTGGCCATCTGCACCGCGCTCGACGCGCTGACGGACGAGGTCCGCCGCCGCCTGCCCGAGTAGGCCCCCGCTTCGGGAGCGTCGTTCCGGCTCAGGCCGTCGCGAGCGCGGCTTCGATGAGCCGGAACACGACGTAACCGGCCGCGATGGCGCCCGCCGCGGCGAACAGGACCCACAGCATCCGTCGGATGCCGGCCGATCGCACCCGCGTATCGAGCGCCGTGAACCGCTCGCGCACATCATCGGTGGTGGTGTCGGGCAGCACGTGCCACACGTGCGGGCTGTCGAGAAGGTCCGCCACCTCCTGCACCTCACCGGCCGACAGCACGGGGTGGAGCCTGACCAGCCATCGGCGCAGTTCGTCCGCGTCGAGCACTTTGACCTGCTCGGGCTTCTGCTCGATGGTGAGCAGCCGAGGGTCTACGAACACGATCACGGGCTGCACGGGCGCGACCAGCGGCATCCGTTCTCGCACCAGGCTCGTGACGCGCTCGGCCTCGGATGCGGCGTTGTGCAAATACGGCACGGACTCGCCGTCGACCCGCAGCGTGTCCCGAGCGACACGGATGTCATTGCTCGGGTGGTGCTTCGTGGTGATCGTGAAGATTCCGCCGGGTCCGACCACGAGGTGGTCGATCTCGGCGGTCGCGGAGCCGACGGGCACGGCGCGCAACGCCGTCCACTCGGGTGGCAGCGTCGCCAGGATGGAGCCCACCACAATCTCTCCTTTGGCCCCGAGATACCAGGACATGCTGTCAGCGCCGTGCGGGGATAGACCGAAGAACCCCGCGAACCGCGACCGTCGGGGCACGCTCCCCTGAACCCGCAGCAGCTGCTCGGTGACTGACAGCACCGCGAGGCTTTCCTGCATCGTGGCACTGTCCACCGTCATCGCAATCCCCTTTGCTGACTCGAATCTAGCGACTGGGGACGGGGAGCACGCAGTCCCCGAAGGGGGGTGTCGACGGCGTGGCGACTGGCGCACCGGGTTCGCCCGCGATGCCGGTGCCGATACGGGTACCGGTGCGGCCTACGACCAGACGTCGCGGTGGTCTGTGGCGAACTGCCGGAAGGTGGTTGCCGGATCGCCCGAGAGCCGCCGGATCACCCGGTTCGGGCACGCGGAAACCCCCAGGCGCACCACCCGGTAGATCATCTTCTGCACGGCGATGAAGTCGGCCTCTGCGCCCTGCTCGGCCAACCGGGCGAGGTAGTCGTCCACGCTCGGCCGCGCATAAACGATGCGCCGCCCGAGCACCTCCGTGAGGATGTCCGCCACCTGGTAGTAATCCAGCGACTGCTCGCCCGACAGCGTGTAGGCCCTGCCGAGGTGCCCCGGCTCGGTGAACACCCGCGCGGCGACGCGCCCGATGTCACGGGCGTCGACGAATGCGGTGCGCGCCCTGGCCGCCGGAAGATAGATCTCGCCGCGCTCCCGGATGCTGTCACGGTACACGGTCGACAAATTCTGCATGAAGAAGTTCGGTCTCAAAAACGTGAATGGGGCCCGCCGACGCCGCAGGTGCTTCTCCACGGCGTGGTGGGGAGTGGCCGGGTTGAACTGGACACCCTGCAGGGAGAGAAAGACGATCTGGCGGATGCCGTGCGCCAGCGCCGTGTCGATCACCGGGATCAGGGTGTCCGCCACGTTCGCGATCGCGGGCGGGCGCAGCAGGAACAGCCGGTCGACTCCGGCGAAGGCGCCGGCCCAGCCGGTCGGGTCGGAGAAATCGAAGGCACGGGGTGTGCCGGCCGGTGGGTCCAGGGCGAATTCGGAGCCGGCCGGGTTCCGCACCGCGGAGATGACGCTCTCGCCGGTGGACGCGAGCGCCGCGGCCACGGCCCGGCCGACGGTTCCGGAGGCACCGGTGACGAGGATGCGGCCCATCAGATGCCCGTGGAGTCATCGCGAGCCGGGGTGGGAGAGGAGCCGGACATGAGTCACACCTTTCGTCGAATGCATTTAGTTTAGCCACTAAGGCAAATTGACACGGTGGAGGGCGCGGCGGCAGGGACGGTGGCATCCAAGCCGCCCGGAGTCCCCCAGACTGGGGGTGTGAATGCAATCAGGGTGCCCGGAATCCGACAGTCAACCTGGATCGCGGCTGCGGTGGCCGCCACGGTCGCCGTGGGTGCCGGTGCCGCCGGAATCGCGGCCGCCACGGGTCTCGGCGACGACGAGACCACCCTGACCGACACCGAGCTGGCGCGTGCGAGTCGCGCGGCCCTGACCGAGGTCGGGCCAGCCACGGTGACGGATGCCCAGCGCGGCCCCGCCGAGTCTCACGCGCTTTCCGAGTCCTACACGGTCGACACCCGACTTCCGAACGGCATCGAGGTCGCGGTTCAGCTCGATGAGACCTTCACCGTCGTGTGGGTGAGTGCACCCAGCTGGAGCGGCGACGCGGCATCCGTGGCCGAACCCCGCGTGCTGACCGCTGCGGAACTCGCAAGCGTCGACCGCACGACTGCCGGCCAGGCGGCCCTGGCCGAGGTCGGCAGTGGCACCGTGACGGACTTCCGCCGCAGCAGAGCGCTCGACCACGCCTTCGAGGTGGAGGTCACCCTCGACGACGGCACGCAGCGCGTCGTCGAGCTCACCGAGCGCAGCCAGGTCGTGAGCGCCAACCGCCCGACGCCGCGCTGAGCCGCGCTGAGCCGAGCTGCGCCGAGGTCGCCGGCCGGGCGGCGCTGAGCCGAGCTGCGCCGAGGTCGCCGGCCCGGGCGGCGCTGCGCCGCCGGGTCGGTACGAATCGTTAGCTCGCAGATGGTGACAAGGCGACCGGTGACGAAGTACCGTTGCCGAGTAGGTCTGAAATTGCGTACGCAGAACGAACAACAATGACGTCGGCCCCCCCCGCACCAGCGGCTCCACCTGAGTGAAGTTCCTCGGGTGGCGCCGCGCGTCTTGCCCGGGCGCGTGCTGTGTCGCGTCCGCTGGGCGTCACCGCTCGACGAGGATCCCGTCTTCGTCGCAGTAGATCGTGCGGCCGGGGGTGAACGTCACGCCGGCGAACCGGGCGACGGCATCCGTGACTCCAGCGCCGGCCTTCGAGCTCTTGCGCGGGTTGCTGCCGAGGGCCTTCACGCCCAGCGGCATCCCTCCGATGGCCACCCGGTCGCGGATCGCACCGTTGATCACCACGCCGGCCCAGCCGTTCTGCACCGCGAGGTCGGCGATCATGTCGCCCATCAGCGCCGTATTCAGCGAGCCGCCGCCGTCGATGACGAGCACCTCTCCGGCGGCGGGCGTCGACAGCACCGACTTGAGCAGGGCGTTGTCCTCGAAGCAGGTCACGGTGCGGATCGGGCCGCTGAACCGGGCGAGGCCACCCAGGTTCAGGAACTGGAGCGAAACGGATTGCAGGTCTTCCCCGCGCTGGTCGTACAGGTCGGCGGTCAACAGCATTGGTGTCCTCCAGGGGTCCGGTGCGGTGCAGGCTTTCTCCCTCAGGCTAGCTGCTCGCTCAGGCTCGCTGCGCTGCGGGACATCCGTCAGCCGTCAGGTCTAAAATCTGATGTCAGTGACGGATGCCGTGACGCCGGCCAGCACATCGGTCAGCACCTCCACGCCGATGCCCGGTCCCGTGGGAACGCGCAGGTGCCCGTTCTCGAGCACGAACGGCGCGGTCAGGTCCTGTTCGTAGTATCGGCTGGAGGCCGAGGTGTCCCCCGGCAGCACGAAGTTCGGCAGCCCGGCCAGGGCCACATTCGCCGCCCGGCCGATTCCGGTTTCAAGCATTCCGCCGCACCAGACGGGCACACCGTGCGCGGCCGCCACATCGTGGATGCGACGGGCCTCCAGGTAGCCGCCCACCCGCGCCGGCTTGACGTTGATGATGCTGCAGGCACCGAGGGTGATGGCAGTGGCCGCATCCCGGGCCGATTCGATCGACTCGTCGAGGCAGATGGGGGTTCTGATCCGTTTCGCCAGGTTGGCGTGGCCGAGCAGGTCGTCCTCCTTCAGCGGCTGCTCCACCAGGAGCAGGTCGAATGGGTCGAGCCGGGCGAGGTGACGGGCATCCGCGAGGGTATATGCGGTGTTCGCGTCGACCTGCAGCAGCAGCTCCTCGCCGAAGCGCTCGCGCACGGCACGCACCGGCTCGAGGTCCCAACCGGGCTCGATCTTGAGCTTGATCCGAAGGTAGCCCTCCTCCAGGTAGCCGGCCACGGCCTCGAGCAGCTCGTCGATCGAGTCCATGATGCCCACCGACACACCGGCCGGCACCGTGTCGCGCACGGCGCCGAGGTAGCCGCCGAACGAGATGTCGGCCTCCTTCAGCTGCGCGTCGAGGATGGCCGTTTCCAGCGCGGCCTTGGACATCGCGTGCCCCTTCACCGGCTCCACGGCCCCGGCGACGCGTTCGGCGGTGAGCCGGTCGCCGAGCGCCTGCAGCCTCGGGATCAGGTGGTCGCGAATCACGAGGTCGCTGCCGTCGAGGAACTCCGAGCTGTAAAGCGGACTCGTATCGGCGGCGCACTCGGCCCAGCCCTCGGCATCCGCGGTGGTCACCCGCACGATCGTGACCGCCCGCTCGGTCGACGTGCCGAACGAGGTGCGGAAGGGCCGCACGAGGGGAATGTGCACGCGCCGCAGTTCGATGTTCTCGATTTTCATGACAGTTCCTTCGGTACGAGGGTGCCCCGCGGAGGCGGTCTCCCCGAGGCGAGTGCTTCGATGAGAGTACTGCCCGAGGCTGGTTTTTCGGTGCCGCAACCCGACCGCAACCGGGCGAAACCTGCCACGACATGCACCGCCCACCTGCTCGGCCCGGGTGACGGATGCCTGGTCGGTGACTGCTCAGCGGCGGCCGTCGACCGCGTCGACGGTGAAGAGCGCGGCCTGCTCCGGGGCGAGCAGCGGCGCGGGCAGCCCGACGAGAGCGAGCACAGCTCCGGTCAGCGTCACTGAACCGTCGGTACCAAAAGCACCGGCGGCACCGGACGAGCCCGGCTCCGCCAGCCAGGCCGGCGGGGCATCCTGGATCGTGCGCGGGGGCACGCCGAGCGAAAGCGGTGCCACCCGGTAGCGCCGCTCGGGCGCGAGACCGGGGAACCGCATCCGCTCCGGCAGTGCCGCGCGCGGGGCGGCGAGCGCCACCTGGGCGAACAGGGCCGAGTTCTGGTCGGGCGAGACGACACCGTGCAGCTCGAGGGCCGGGTCGCTGGGGTCGGCCCGAACGACGACACCGGAGTGCAGCAGCGGCCGCAGCTGCTTGTAGCGGGCGATCCAGGTGGCGATCTGCACCCGCTCGGACTCGTTCGCGCGGGTCAGGTCCCACTCGATGCCGGCGCTGCCGAACAGGGCGGTCGCCAGCCGGAAACTGAGCTCGGAGGTGCGCCCGGTGGTGTGTGCGGTGGCCGCGCCGAGATGCCCGCCGAGGTACTCCGGCGGTAGGAGCACGCTCGAGTACCGCTGGATCTGCTGCCGCTCGAGCGGGTCGTTGGTGTCGCTGGTCCAGACCCGATCGACGCGCTCGAGAATTCCGAGATCGACCCGGGCTCCCCCCGACGCGCAGGACTCGATCTCGACGCCCGGGTGCTCGGCACGCACGGCATCGATGAGCCGGTACAGCGCCACCGTCTGCCGGTGGGCGGAGCCGGCCAGCAGGTCGCGATTGTGGTCCCACTTCAGGTAGGCGATGGGGTACTCGTTGAGCAGGGCGGTGAGGCGGGCGAACACCCAGCCGAAGGCATCCGGGTTGCCGAGGTCGAGCACGCGCTGGAACCGCCAGGTCAGCGCCGGCGACGAAACACCGACGGATGCCGAACCAATACCGGCCCCAGAACCCCCGACACCAGCCGCGTCCACCCCGCCGAGCACCCACTCCGGGTGCGCGCGGGCGACGTCCGAGTCGGCGCTGACCATTTCGGGTTCGACCCAGAGACCGAAGTCCATGCCGGCCGCGTGCACATGCTCGATCAGCGGGTGCAATCCGCCGGGCCAGGTGACCGGGTCGACGAACCAGTCTCCGAGGGCCCGCCGGTCGTCCGAGCGGCCGGTGAACCAGCCGTCGTCGAGCACGAAGCGCTCCACCCCGACCACGGCCGCCGCGTCGGCCAGGCGGGCCAGAGTCGTCAGGTCGTGGTCAAAGTACACGGCCTCCCAGGTGTTCAGCACGACCGGGCGGTGCCCGGTGATGGTCGACCAGGAACGGACCCACGGATGCAGCCGCGCCGAGAGCCCGTCCAGCCCGGCAGCCGAGTACACGGCCACCGTCCACGGGGTGGTGTGGCTCGCGCCGGGGGCCACTCTCAGCTCGCCGGGTGCCAGCAGCTCGCCGCTGCCGAGCGCCGAGTAGCCCAGCGCGCTGTTCTCGGCCCAGACGTGTTTGTCGCCGCTCCAGGCCAAGTGGGTGGCCCATACCTCGCCGGTGCGGAAGCCGAACCCGGGCGTTCCGGCCGCCATCAGATAGGAATCGTCGTGGCCGGGGCGGCCGTGACGGGACTCCCGGCTCCACACGCCGTGGCCGAGCGTACTGCGCTGCGGCCGACGCTCGTGGGTCCACAGCCCGGTGAAGTCAAGCAGTTCCCCGGCGCGGTCGGGCACCGGCAGGATGACGTCGAGCGAGCCAAGCTCGAAGGGTGCGGAGGCAGGGTCGTCACCGGTGTTGGTGAGGGTGTGGCGCAGTCGCAGCACACCCTCGACCGAGAGTTCGAGGTCGGTGCGCACGGTCACCCGGGCCGCGGCATCCGTCAGAAAGATCGTCAGGGCCTGTGTGCCGGGCAGCGTGCGGCCGGAGGCAGACGGCACGCCCGCCCGTACACCGCCCGACTGAACCTCGGTGAGGCGCAGATCGAGGGCCACGCCGCCGCACCCACCGGGCCGGAACCCGCTCACGCCCGGACGCCCGCTCCAGCCTGCCGCGAGGGTGGGCAGTAGCGAGAGCCGCAGGGGCACGTCGATCGAACTCGGCGAGATGGCCGGCACGGATGCGTCGGCCAGCGTTTCCAGCAGTTCACCGTTCAGGTCACCCAGGTCGGCACCCCAGTGCACGATGACGGGCACGCCCGTGCCGCGGGCATCCAGCACAAGGCTGGTGCCCGCGGCACGGAGGTAGGGAATCGACACAGTGGAGCTGATGCTACTTGGTGACCGGGATCGACTGAGCCTCGAGAGCGTCGATCGTGCTCTGCTGGGCGCTCGTGAGAGCATCCGTCAGAGTTCCGCTACCGGTGACGGCACCCTTGAAGCCGTCGGAGGTGTCGTTGTAGACCTGTGTCATGGTCGGGCCCCAGATGAAGTCGGGCGAGACGTGATCGGATGCCTCGGCGAACACGTCGTAGATGGCCTGGCCGCCGTAGAACTCGACGCCTTCCTTGAGGGCCGGCAGTTCGAGGCCGCTCTTGGCGGCCGGGTACAGGTTGGCCGACTTGTTCAGCATCGTGAGCGCCTCGTCAGAGGTGTTCAGCCACAGCGCGAACTGGGCCGCCTCGTAGGGGTGCTCGGAGCCCTTGAAGACTGCGGTGGACGAGCCACCCCAGTTGCCGGCGGCGTTCTCGCCGGCAGCCCACTGCGGGGAGAGGGCGACGGACCAGTTGCCGGCGGTGTCCGGAGCGCCGCTGGCGATGGAGTTCGCACCCCAGGCTGCGGAGTTCCAGGTCCAGTTGGATCCGGAGTTGTAGGCGTTGTTCCACTCGTCGGTCCACGGCGGGTTGGTCGAGACGAGGTCGCGGTCGATCAGGTCCTGCCAGTAGTCGGCGACCTTGACCGACTCGGGGCTGGTCAGGTCGATGGTCCAGTTCTCGCCGTCGTTCTCGAACCAGCTTCCCCCGGCCTGCCAGACGAATCCGGCGAACTGGTTGATGTCACTCTGCGAGAAGTTGGTGATGTAGTCGCCGGTGGCGCGCACGGCTTCGGCGGCAACCGCGAATTCTTCCCAGGTGGTCGGGATCGCGATGTTGTTGGCGGCGAAGAGGTCGGCACGGTAGAACATCGCCATGGGCCCGGCGTCCTGCGGCACCGCGTAGGCTGCGTCTTCTTCACCGAAGTTGACCTGTCCCCAGGTCCAGTCCACGAAGTCGTCCTTGGCGTCGAGAACACCCTCACAGGCGGCGAGGTCCATCAGGCCGTCCTGCACGCGGAAGTTCGGGAGGGCGTCGTATTCAATCTGGCCGAGGTCGGGCGCGTTGCCGGCCTTGAGCTGGTTGAAGAAGTTCTGGTACGTGCCGCCGTTGCCGTTCGGGCCGGTCTGCACCTTTACCTGAACGTCGGGGTTCTCCTCATTCCAGACTGCGGCGACGTCTTCCATCCCGGGGATCCAGGTGGTGAACGTGAGGTCGACCTTGCCCTCGGAGGGTTCGCAGGCGGCGGCGTCGCCACCACCGGACGTGCTCGAGCCCGACGCACAGCCGGTCAGAACGACCGTGGCTGCGGTGAGCAAGGCGACGGCGGCTGCTCTCTTCTTGATCTGCATTGTTCTTCTTTTCTCTTGGGGGTGGGGGTGGTGCAGCTAGGGGGGTGAGGCCGGCTACTTCACCGAACCGGCGCTGAGGCCGTTTCGCCAGAAGCGCTGGAGCAGCAGGAAGATGATGATCAGCGGGATGATCGACAGCAGGGCGCCGATCAGAACGTAATCGCGCAGCACGGGGATCTGGTTGACCTGCGAGTTCCAGGCGTAGAGGCCGAGCGTGACCGGGAACAGGGTCTCGTCGCGCAGCATGATCAGCGGCAGGAAAAAGTTGTTCCAGATGGCGACGAACTGGAAGAGGAAGACGGTGACCAGGGCCGGCACCATCATCCGCACCGAGACCGTGAAGAAGGTGCGCAGTTCGCCGGCGCCGTCGAGGCGGGCGGCCTCGATCAGCTCGTCGGGAACGCTGGCCGACGCGTAGATGCGGGAGAGGTAGACCCCGAACGGGCTGACCAGGCTGGGCAGGAACACCGACCAGAACGTGTTGGTCAGGCTGATCTGGCTGAAGATCAGGAACAGCGGCAGAGCCAGCGCCGTGGCGGGTACGAGCACCCCGCCGAGCACGACGTTGAAGATCAGTTCGCGTCCCGGGAAGTTGTACTTGGCCAGTGCGTACCCGCACATTCCGGCGATGATCGTGCCCATGAGGGCACCGCCACCGGCGTACAGCGCGCTGTTGAGCATCCACTTGAGGTAGACGCCGTCGCGGTAGGCCACCAGGTTTCCGATGTTCTCGAACAGGGAGAAGTCGGCGAACCAGAGCGGGTTCGTGCTGTTGAACTGGGATCGGTTCTTCGAGGCCGCGACCAGCAGCCACCAGATCGGCACCAGGAAGTAGATCGTGAAGACGCCCATGACGACCATGGCGCTGACCCGGGCGAACGGGCTCTCGCGCTGGGCGCGCGGTGCCTTCGCCTCGGTTGAACGGATGCCGCGAGCCGGCTTGGCGGGGGTGGTGGGGGTCAGGGTGCTCACTTGGCTTCCTTACGCTGCGTGAACTTCAGGAACGTGAAGGAGAGGATGAACGTGGCCAGGGCCAGCACAACGGAGAACGCGGCGGCCAGGTTGAAGTTCGGGATCGACGAGGTGGAGTACACCGTCAGGTTCGGGGTGAACGTGCTGGTCACGGCCGAGCTGAAGCTGCGGAAGACCTGCGGTTCGGCGAGCAGCTGCAGGGTGCCGATGATCGAGAAAATGGCGGTCAGGATGATCGCCGGCATGATCAGCGGAATCTTGACCGACCAGGCGATGCGCAGCTGGCCGGCGCCGTCGAGGCGGGCGGCCTCGTAGAGTTCGGTCGGGATCGCCAGCAGCGCGGAGTAGATGATGAGCATGTTGTAGCCCACGAACACCCAGGTGACGACGTTGGCGATGGCCCAGAGCACGAGATCGGCCGAGAGGAAGTTGATGTTCTCGGTGACGGCGCGAAACGGCGACAGATTGGGTGAGTAGAGGTAGCCCCACATGATCGCGGCGATGACGCCGGGGACCGCGTAGGGGACGAAGAACGCCAGCCGGAAGAATCTCTTGCCGCGCACGAGCGGCGAGTCCAGCAACAGGGCGAACAGCAGCGCGAGACCGAGCATGATCGGAACCTGCACGGCGCCGAAGGCGAGCACCCGGGTGATCGACTCCCAGAACGGCCCATTCTGGAACACCAGGATGTACTGGGTCAGTCCGCCGAAGACCTCGGTGGCCTGGCCGAAGGTGCCCTCGCGCTCGATCACGAGCAGTGACTGGTAGATCGCGTAGCCGATCGGGACGAGGTAGAACAGGGCGAACAGGGTGCCGAACGGCAGCACGAACGCGAGGATCGCGCCCGTGTGCTGCACGCGGGGCTTCGCTCCGGGGGCCTTGGCTGGCTTGGCGGCGCGGGGTCTCTTTCGGGCAGCGCTGCCCGGGGCATCCGTCAGGGGAACGGCAGGTGCGCTCATGATGAGGGGTCCTCTCTAATCACGCGGACGGCTCCGGCCGGCACGCGCACGATTCGACCGACGGGTTCGTCGGTGACGAGCTCGTGGCCGGCGGCCGGAAGCTCGACGTCGCCCGAACCGTGGTTGATGATGAACAGATAGCTGTGGGTGGAGCTCACACGGCGCACGACCTCGATGGCTCCGGTGCGCTCCGGGCCGACCGCGGTGACCCGAGCCTCCTGGGCGATCCTGCGCAGGACGTCCCGCAGGGCGCCGGCCTCCAGCGCGGTGGCGACGTACCAGGCGGTGCCGCCTCCGTGCCGGTTGCGGGTGATGGCGGGGATGCCGGGCAGCGGCCCGTCGATGTAGCTCGCGACCACCTCGGCGGTGTCGACGCGCAGGCGTTCGCTCCACAGGCTCGCGGCGGCGCCGGTGTCGAGAGCGAGAACGTGGGAGGGCAGCAGCGGAGAGAACTCCTCCACCGTGATGCCGAGGATCTCGCGGAACGCGCCGGGGTAACCGCCGGTGCGCACCCGGTCGTCTACGTCGACGATGCCGCTGAAGAAGGTGATCAGGGCGTGGCCGCCGGCGGCGACGTAGGCGTTGAGATTCTCGGCCTGCGCGTCCGAGACCAGGTAGAGGCACGGGACGACGACGAGGCGGTAGCCCGAGAGGTCGGCATCCGGGGAGACGATGTCGACCGTGACGCCGAGTTCGTGCAGGGCCGCGTAGGCGGCGTGCACCTGGTCGAGGTAGCGCACAGCGTGGGACGGACGGGATTCGCCGTCGCCTGCCCACCAGGATTCCCAGCTGAAGATGATCGCGGCATCCGCGACGACCCGGCTGCCGGTGACCTCGGCAAGACGATCCAGGGTTGCGCCCAGGGCCACGACCTCGCGCCAGAGCACGGTGTCGGTGCCGGCGTGGGGCACCAGGGCGGAGTGGAATTTCTCCGACCCCTGCGGGGAGGCGCGCCACTGGAAGAAGCAGACGCCGTCCGCACCGCGGGCGACGTGGGCGAGGGAGTTGCGGGTCATTTCGCCGGGCGCCTTGGCCAGGTTGTGCGGCTGCCAGTTGACGGCACCGGCGGCCTGTTCCATCAGGAGCCAGGGCTCACCCTGGGCGAGCCCGCGGGTGAGGTCCGCGGCGAAGGCGAGCTCGGTGGCCGGGTCGGCGAGGCGGTGGTCGAGGTAGTGGTCGTTGGCGACGATGTCCATGTCGCCGGCCCAGGCCCAGTAGTCGAGGTTGCGGATGTGCGCGGTGACCATGAAGTTGGTGGTCACGGCCACGTTCGAGTGGCGGCGCAGCACCGCGCTCTCGCGGCGATAGTAGTCGAGCAGTTCGGCGGAGCTGAACCGGTGGAAGTCGAGCACCTGGCCGGGGTTGTGGCTGGACAGCGTGAGCCGCGGGGTGAGGATCTCGGCCCACTGGCCGTACCGCTGGCTCCAGAAGGAGGTACCCCAGGCTGCGTTGAGAGCATCGATGGTGCCGTAACGCGCCTGAAGCCAGAGACGGAACGCGGCGGCGGTGTCGTCGCAGTAACAGAGCGCGTTGTGGCAGCCCAATTCGTTGGACACGTGCCAGAGGGCGATGGCCGGGTGGTGGCCGTACCGCTCGGCGACCTTTTCGACCAGGGCCAGCGCGTGCTCACGGAACACGGCCGAGCTCGGGCACCAGGCCTGGCGACCGCCGGGGAAACGGGTCGTGCCGTCGTCGGCGACCGGAAGGATCTCGGGGTGAAGTGTGGTCAGCCACGGCGGCGGCGACGAGGTGCCGGTGCCGAGGTTGACCCGGATCCCGTTGGCGTGGAGCAGCTCGATGATCGTGTCGAGGGTGTCGAAGTCGTACTCGCCCGCACGCGGCTCGAGGTGCGACCAGCCGAAGATGTTGATGGCCACCAGGTCGACGCCGGCCTCGCGCATGAGGCGCACGTCCTCGGCCCAGGTCTCGGGACCCCACTGCTCCGGGTTGTAGTCACAGCCGTAGGCGATGCCCTCGTGCACGAACGGGTGGGCCGGGGCCGCACCGTTCGAAGTGGCTGCTCGCGAGTTCATGTACTCCCTGACTG
Organism: Cryobacterium sp. Hz7; assembly: GCF_004402815.1. Taxonomy (NCBI): domain Bacteria; kingdom Bacillati; phylum Actinomycetota; class Actinomycetes; order Micrococcales; family Microbacteriaceae; genus Cryobacterium; species Cryobacterium sp. Hz7. The sequence continues at coordinate 32,554 of NZ_SOFB01000026.1, read as the reverse complement.
TGGCGTGCACTTCGTGGTGACGACACCGTGGTGACGACTCTGTGCTAAGTGTTCTGTGAACGTGCACAGAGTCGGGAGAAAAACTCGCCGTTGGGTTTTCTGTGAACGTACACAGAGTATGTATCTCCCGGCGGTCGTGTCAAGCGCGGAGTGTGTGCGAGAGCGTTACAGTTATCGAATGGTGACAATTCCGTCTCGACGCAAACGCGCGACGATCCACGACGTAGCCGTGGAAGCCGGAGTCTCCCGCGGCACGGTCAGCCGGGTCGTGAACGACGAGCCCTACGTCTCGGCGTCGGCCCGCATCGCCATCGAGGCGGCCATCGAGAAGGTCGGCTATGTGCCGAACAATGCCGCCCGAAGCCTGGTCATGCAGCGCTCGGAGGCCGTCGGTTTCATCGTGCACGAGCCGCACTCCCTGTTTTTGGACGACCCCAACATCGGCGGAATCCTACTCGGCGCCAACACCGTGCTCTCCCGCGCCGACTACCAGATGGTCAGCCTGGTCATCGACTCCCAGCGCGACACCGAGCGCGTCGCCCGCTACCTCAGCGGCGGTTTCGTCGACGGGGTCGTCATCGTCTCCGCTCGCCAGGAAGACCCGATCACCCGGGTGATCGAGAAGCTGCGCCTTCCGGCCGCCTTCGTGGGACATCCGCCCGACCTGCGCCAGCTTCCCTTCGTGGGCATCGACAACCGGGCGTCGGCGCGCGCCATCACCGAACGCCTCATGCAGACCGGCCGCACGCGCATCGGCATGATTGCCGCCGCGCTCGACCGCGACTCCGGCGCCGACCGTCTGGCCGGCTTCACGGATGCCCTCGGCGACCGCTTCGACCCGGCTCTCGTGGCCCGCGTTCCGCTGTACACCTTCACCGACGGGACCCTCGGCATGCGTGCGCTGCTTCAGCGTGACCCGCTGATCGACGGCGTGTTCGCCGCCTCCGACGCGGTCGCGGCCGGAGCCATGGAGGCGCTGCGCCATGCCGGGCGCACCATTCCCGGAGACGTCGGCATCGTCGGCTTCGACGACAGCTCCTGGGCGCTGCGCACCCAGCCGCACCTGTCCACCGTGCACCAGCCCGCCTTCGGCCTCGGTGAGCGGGCGGCCGAGTGCGTGCTGGGCCAGTTGCGCGGCGAAGAGCAGCCGGCCGAGGGCATCCTGCTCGAGACTCCGATCGTCTGGCGTGACTCCGCCTGAATCGGGGGTTGGCGGTGCAGGGCCATGGCGGCAGCATCTGGCTTCGGGCTGGCCGGAGCACTCCGGCTGCGCGTCTCCCCCACCGCGCGTGGCCAACCCCCACCGCGCGTGGCTAACTCCCACCCCGCGTGGCTAACCCCACCCCGCGTGGCTAACCCCCACCCCGCGTGGCTAACCCCACACCGCGTGGCTAACCCCACCCCGCGTGGCTAACTCCCACACCGCGTGGCTAACTCAGGAGAATGCTCGGGCCGGTTAGGGGCATCCGCGTGTTTCCGTGGGATTTTCGGTGCACGACGGATGCCCGCGCTGGATCTCCTGAGTTAGCCACAGCGCGGGTTGGTGAACGGGTCGGGTGAACGATGGATGCGGGCTCGCCTGCGGCGGGGCACACTGGAAGCATGGTTCGCAAGCAGGTTGTCGTGCGCGGGGTGGTGCAGGGAGTCGGGTTCCGCTACTACACCCAGACCGAGGCGCGCCGACTCGGGCTCGCGGGTCATGTGCGCAACCGCGGGGACGGTGCGGTGGAGGTCGAGCTGGAGGGCGACGCGGCAACCGTCTGGGTGATGCTCTCGTGGCTGCAGCACGGCCCGCCGTCGGCCCGGGTCGAGGCGGTCGAGGTCACCACGATTCCGCCGCTCGGCGAGACCGGGTTCCGGATCGGCTTCTGAGCGGAACGGCCGGCTGAGCGGCGGCATCCGGTTGATACCGAGGTCAGCGGGCACCCGACCGGCTGGCGTAGCGTGGGAGCATGTGCGCGCGAGCTGCCGATCCCGCTCGGACGGACCCCCCGAAGCGCGTTCACTCGGCGGCGACGAGATCGGGCGTGCGCGCACTCACTGCGGCACCCGTACGCCGGGCCCTCGCCCGAACTTCTCGGACGCAGCCCGTGCACACCGTGCGCCGCGGGTTCGGCATCGGCCGCTTGCTCCTCGCCGGCCTGGGCGTGGTGGCCCTCGCCGGCTACTTCGATTACGTGCTCGGTTTCGCCACGTTTCAGATCTACAACTACTTCAGCTATTTCACCGTGCAGAGCGGTATGGCCGCGATCGTCGCCTTCGCCGCTGCCGCATTCGTCGCATTTCGGCACACGACCGACCCACCCTGGCTGAACTGGTTCCGGTTGCTTGTGACGACCTACATCACCGTCTCCGGGATCGTATTCCTGACCATCGTCATCCAGTCCTCCTCGCTGGACTACACGATCGAGGTGCCCTGGTCGAGCCAGTTGCTGCACTTCTGGATTCCCACGATCGCACTCCTTGACTGGCTGACGGATGCCGGCAAGGCCCGCCTGCCCTGGAAAATCCTGGTCTGGGTTCTCGTGGTGCCCTCGATCTGGGGAGTGTTCACGCTCATCCGCGGGTCGATCGTGGGGTGGTACCCGTATTTCTTCCTCGACCCGGTGCAGGTGCGCGGCCCGCTCGAGACCGTGATCTACTGCCTGGTCGCGCTGCTGCTCTTCACCGCGATCGCCGCCGTACTCACGGCCACGTCGCGGCTGCCCCCGCGGGCGCAGGGGCGCGAACCTACAGCGGCGTGAAGGTGTATTCGCTGGTCAGGTGCCCGCCCCGGCAGGCGCCGCAGTGGAGCACCCCGGATGCCCGCATCGCGAGGACCCGGGGTGTGCATTGCACGACCTTGGTGCCGCAGCACGGCGAGACCACCAGGTAGGCACCGGGGGCGGTGGGTTGGTGCCCGTTCAGGCCACGAATGTGGTGAGTGCCTTCACAGGGCAGGTCAGGGTCGACGTCCAGAAGGACGACGGATTCGCGGTCGATGTCGATGTCGATGTCGATGTCGAGGAGGATATCCATGGGGAGCACAGCAATCGCACGGTCAAGCAGAAAAGTGGAGCAGTCGCGGGCGGGGGTGGTGCATCCCGGTGACGACCGCACTGGGATGGCCGGCGGAACGAGCCCGGCCTGGAACGGGGGCATCCACCCGTCAGGAATCCGTCGGCAAGGCCAGTCCGGGTAACGACTGGACCTCTGGGCGCTGCACCACGACGGGCTGCGACTGCATGAGAACGTGCCCCGAGTGGGAGCCAGAATTCATCGACTGGACGTTGGCAGGTGGGTACACCACGAATCTCAGAATTAAGACGGGTGGACAATCGCGAGGCGCCGGCCGGGGATTCGGGGAGCGGCGTGGTGCGGACCTACTCCGTGGTCGGGTTGTCGGTCGGCACGGCCGAGTAGAACGGCTCGAGGCTGCTCAAGGCGGCGGCGAGGAACTCGTCGTCGTCGACCTCCGCGAGGCGCAGAGCGGTCTCCGCCGCAACCAGGCCCACCAGCACCGGTTCGCCGGTGAGCGGAACCATGTTGATCCAGACGCGGAAGTCGTCGTCGCCGCCGACCGTGGACCAGAGCGGGGCATCCGTGTCCCAGAACGGCTTGTCGAATTGCAGCCAGATCTTGTCGAGCGTGCCCATGCCCAGGGCCGAGATGGCACCGCGGTGCGTGAAGGGCAGCGGCGGGTCGAACTCCATCACTTTGGTCTTCAGAACCCCCAGCGGCACGGTGACGACGACCCGGTCGGCGGAGAGCGACTCGCCGGTGCCGAGCCGGAGGCTGGTGCCGGCTTCGCTGTAGGCGATTTTGGTGACCACGCTCGACCCGAGCATGTCGATGCCGTCGCTGAGGTCGGTAAGCAGGGTGGCGAAGCCGCCCAGCACGATACGGTCCTCGCCGGGGTCGGTGTCAGGGTCGGCCTGGGGGTTGGCGTCCGAGTACCAGGAGGACTGCTCCGGAACGGGGCCCCCTGCCAGTGGGTCGAGCACCACCGTGATCTGGTAGTCGAGCCAGTCGGCGTCGGAAACGCCGGTGTCGGCATCCGTCGTCGAGAGCTTGGAGGCCCCCGAATCGGCGAGGGACTGCGCGATGGACACGTCGGTGGGCTGCTCGGCGGCCCAGGCCAGCGCCGTGGCGACCGCCTGCGCGCCGGTGTCGGGCACCTCCACGACCGTGCCGGCCGCGGTGCGGGCCTCCGGCGGATCGGTGAAGGGGGCCGTGGCGACGCCGCGGTCGGTGAGGTCCTCGTCGAGGGTGGTCTGGCCGGTGCGCCGGACGAAAGCCGCGCCGAGCTCGATCGGGAATGGCCAGTCCTTGTCGGTGACGGTGTCGATGCGGCCGCCGATGCGGTCGCGGGCCTCGACCAGGAACACGTCGAAGCCGGCGTCCTGCAGGTCTCGGGCCGCGGTGAGTCCGGCGATTCCGGCGCCGATCACGGCGATGCGCTCCCCCGGGCGCGCCGCTGCGAGCACGTCGCGGGCGGCGCGCTTCCCTGAATCGCGGGCGCCCTGCACCGTGCCCGGCGCGTCGGTGGAGGTGGCCTCACCGGCGAAGAAGAGGCGGTCGTCGACGGGCTGGCCGAGCGCGGCGCGCTGCTCGGGCGTGGCGCCCACCGCGGGGTAACTGAAGGAGCCGCGGGCGAACGGGTCGGCCGACCAGGACGTGCGGCGCATGGCCGCCGGCTTCGGGACGAGCGAGGGTGTCGACGTCGGCTTGGGCGTGACGGGTGCCGAGGGCCGCGGAGTCGGCGTCACGCACGCGGTGAGCGCGACCAGGCTCAGGCCGGAGACTGAGCCGAGCAGAAAGGTTCGTCGTTTCATCGCTGTGTCGGCACCAGGTATGGCGCCGACGTCCTCCTCTCCGAGCGGGCCGGGCAGTACGACCAAGCTACCGCAGAGCCGGGTGAAGTGGCCGGTCGGGTGGGGGTGGAGTGGGGTCTGCGCACGTTACTTCGGAGATTGTCGCGACACGCGGCATCCCACCCTGAAATACGGCGTTTCGCGAAAATCTCCGAGTTTGCGTTCGCCGGTGACGCGGTGGCGGTCTAGCGTGCGCTGGTGGCGGTCTAGCGTGCGTTGGTGGCGGGCGGGGTCCTCGTCAGCGCGTCAGCTCACAGCACGTGGCTGGCAGCACGTGGCTGGCAGCAGACGATGGCAGCACACAGCACGTCAGGCGAGCCGATGCTGCAGGAAGCCGTCCTCGAGCAGCTCCCGCACGCGCGGGAGCAGGTCCGCGGCGAGTTCGCGCTCATCGACGTCGAGCAGTTGGGCCAGCGCAGCGACGATCGAGCCGACGTCGAGCTCACCGTCAGAGGCGCCGACCAGGGCGGCGAGGCCGGTGTCCAGCGCGATCAACCGGCCGAAGCCGGTGCCCTGGTGCAGCGTCATCAGGGTGGGGTCCTCCTGGCCGGGCCAGTAGTGCCGTACCTCGGTGACATCGGATGCGACGGCGAGCCGCGCGCGGGCGAGGCGGGCGTCATCCGTTGCCGCGTGCCAGTCGTGGGCGGCGAGGCAAGCGGCAAGATGGCTGCCCATGCCTCCTGGATTGTGGCCGAGGGTGCCGGGGAGGCGTTCGAGCCGACGGAAGGTGGGGGTGCCGGCGGCCGGGCGGCGCAGCAGCATGTAGCCGAAGCCGACCTGACTCACGCCGCGCGCCGCGAAGTCGTCGAGCCAGGCCCCGTAGAGGCGGTCGAAGTCGGCGGTGTCGGAGCGGGTGCCGCCGTCGCGGATCCACGTCTCGGCGTAGAGCGTGGGGGCCTGCACCTCGCGTTCGATGATCCAGGCGTCGAGTGCGGCGGCATCCGTGGCCTGCACGGTCTCCTGCTGGCCCCCGTGCGCACCCTCGGCACCGGCCCCCGCGGCACCCTCCGCCCCGGCGGCACCCTCCGCCCCGGGCGTGTGCGAATTCGACGGAGATTCTGCTCCCAGAGGGGCCAAACGCGCCGAATTCAGGCTGTTTGGGGCAAAATCTCCGTCGAATTCGTCAGGGCGCAGCGGGGCGGAAGCTGGCGATGCAGGGGATGCGACAGGGGTGACAGGGGTGACAGGGGTGACAGGGGTGACAGGAGTGACAGGAGTGACAGGAGTGACAGGAGTGACAGGAGTGACAGGAGTGACAGGAGTGACAGGAGTGACAGGAGTGACAGGAGTGACAGGAGTGACAGGAGTGACAGGAGTGACAGGAGTGACAGGGGTGACAGGAGTGACAGGAGTGACAGGGGTGACAGGGGCGACAGGGGTGACAGGGGTGACAGGGGCGGCGAGCCAGGCGGCCAGACGCTCGAAGGCATCCTGGCCGGCGTGGTACTCCCAGTTCCCGAGCAGCTGGGCGACGCCGCCGGGGGTGAGATGTTCGGCAGCGCCGCGCACGACCGCCTCGACGAGCGCGTCGCCGACCAGGCCGCCGTCGCGGTATTCGTAGGCCGGCACACCCGGCACACGCGGGGTGATCACGAACGGAGGGTTGGAGATGATGTGGTCGAAGCGCTCCCCCGCGACCGGTTCGAACAGGCTCCCGAGGCGAAACTCGATATTCCCGATCTCGTTCAGCTCGGCGTTGAGCGCGGCAAGCTCCAGGGCTCGCACCGAGATGTCGGTGGCTACCACCCGGTCGGCGTGCCGGGACGCGTGCATGGCCTGGATTCCGCATCCGGTGCCCAGGTCGAGGGCGTTGGCCACCGGGGTCGGGATCAGGAGCCCGGTCAATGTGAGGGATGCCCCACCCACCCCGAGCACATGGCTTTCGCCGAGCGGGCGGCCGAGTGCGAGCTCTCCCAGGTCGGACACGATCCACCAGCTTCCGGCGCCATGCGCGTCGACGAAGCTGTAGGGCCGCAGTTCGAGGAGCGGGCGGAGGGTTCCGGCCGCACCGGATGCGACAGGGCCGACACCCGGAAGGACATCGGCGTCGACATCGGCGTCGACACCGGCGTCGACGGATACCGCGAGGCCGAGCTCCTCGGCCCCGGCGGCACCCAGCGCGGGGAGGGCGACATCGAGATCCGCACGGTCGACGGGCAGGCCGAGAACGAACAGGCGAGCCAGTGTGGCGCAGGGTTCGGCGTGCCCGAGCCTCTCCCGGAGACCGTCCAGCCCCCGAAGCGCCGGGACCCGCTGGTTGCGGCGCAACGCGGCATCCGCTTCGATCCCCCACAGGCCAGTGAGGGCCGAGACCGAGAAGTTGGCGGCGGCGAGGTCGGCGCGAAGCCGGTCGATCAGTGCAGAAGTCACCCGTCTATTCAACTGCACCGGCTGCCGGACCGGCCGCCGCTACCGGCGCTCCTCCGCCACGCTGTTACCGCCGTCGACGACGATCGTCTGGCCGGTGACGTATGACGCGCCGGGCGAGGCCAGCCAGGCGATCACGGAGGCCACCTCGGCAGCCGTGCCGCTGCGCCCGACGGGCACGAGCGCGCCCTCGACTGCCTCGCTCTCCAGCTGCGACCCGGTCTCGATCCAGCCCGGTGCGACCGCGTTGGCGGTGATGCCGAGCCAGGCCTCATCCACGGCGAGCGCTCGGGTGAGCCCGGCCAGACCAGCCTTCGCGGCCGCATACGTCAGGTCCCCGCGCGACGCCATCACCGGCCCAGACACGCTGGACACTGTGACGATGCGCCCCCAGGCCGCCGCGTGCATGAAGCCGATCACGGTGCGCGTGGCGTGGAAGGCGGTCGATAGGTTGATCGCGAGGCCGCGGTCCCACTCGTTCGGCAACGTGGTGCTCACGTCGCCGTGCAGCATCTCGGCATCGCCGACCGCGACCATGCCCGCGTTGTTCACCAGAATCGTGGGCGCCAGCCCGGCGGTCGCGAGGGAGTCGGCGAGCACCAGCGCGCCGGCCTCGGCGTGGAGGGTGCAGACGATGCCGGATGCCGCGATGCCCCGTTCCGTCAGCTCAGCCGCTCGCTCGTGCACGCGTTCGGTCGTGGCGGTGAGCACGACGTGTGCACCGAGCTCACCCAGCATCCGTGCCGCGGCGAATCCGATCCCGGAGGCGCTGCCGGCCCCGGTGACCAGGGCCGTACGACCGGCGAGGTTCCACGCGTCGGGCAGGGCGAAAGCGAGAGGGACGGGGACACCGATAGAAACAGGGAGTCCGACAACCTCGGGGAGAGTCATGGCGTCATGCTAGCGGCTACCGCGGCACGTCCATCGGGATGGCGGCGAACTCGCGCACGACCAGCCGGGGCGTGACCATCCGGTGCCGGGGTTCGGCCGACTCGGGGGCTCCGTGCACCTTGCCGCCGAACTCGCCGGTAAGCAGTTCGAGCACTCCGGCGGCCACCTCGTCCACTGCTTGGTCGACGCTGGAAAGCCCGATCGCGGCGGCGATGGGGGTGTTGTCGTAGCCGGTGACATGCACACGCTCGGGGTTCGCGATCATCGCCCCGAGGGCGAGCGAGTCGCTCGCGCAGAGCACGGCATCGATCTGGCCGGCGTTCTGCCGCAACTGCTGCATGGCCGCGGTGCCCTGGCTGACGCCGTCAGTGGTGACGATCTCCAGCTCGGCCAAGTCCCGCTCCGAGACGTCGCCGCGTTCGATCATCGCGTCGTACCAGCCTCGTCGGCGGTCATCGCCGGTGCCCGACGGGCTGGGCCAGCCGATGTAGGCGATGCGCCGGGCTCCGGTCTCCTGCTGTGTCCGCGTGGCAGCGTGCAGGCCGGACCAGCCATCCACATCCACCCACAGGTGCTGCGGGTCGTTCATATCGTCGACTCCCCACGGCCGCCCGAAGGTGACGAAGGAGATGCCGTTCTCGATCAGCCATCGGGTGCGTGGGTCGCCGGCGAACGTCGACGTGAGCACGAAACCATCGACATCCGCGCCGTCGTTCAGGCGCCGGAACTGGATGATCTCGTCTTCGGGGCTCGTGGCCGTGAACAGCAGCACCCGCAGCCCCTGGGCGTCGGCCTGCTCGGTCACGGCGTGCAGAAACCGGTCGAGCACCGAACCGGAGATGCCGTCGATCACCGGGTCCAGCCGGATGCCGATGGTCGAGCTGCGCCGCGTGCGCAGCCGGCGGGCGGAGGCGTGCGGCCGGTACCCGAGTTCGGCGATGGCAGCCTCGACCCGCTGGCGGGTGTCGGTGCGCACGATGCCGGGCGAATTCATCACATTCGAGACGGTCTGCCGGGAGACGCCGGCCGCGAGCGCGACATCCGTCACCGTGGGGAACCCACCCATCGCCGCTCCTGCCCCACGCCCTTGTCGGACGCGCCTGCCCCCGTGAATTGAACGATCAAATATTGTTCTGCACAGAATACCGTGTCTCGACGGATCGCGGAAACACGGTGATTAGATCGATCAAAAAAAGTTTGATCGATCAAATGAATTCAGCTATCGTGACCGTTACACAAGCAAACGCGCATCGATGCGCGACTCAAGGAGAAACAAGATGCAACGACGCAACTCCCGCTGGCTGATCGGAACCGGGCTCGCCGTGGCCGGCGCCCTCACCCTCAGCGCGTGCGGTTCCGGATCCGGCTTCGGCGGCGACACCGCCGATTCGGGCGGAGAGCTCACGAGCGATTCCACCCAGGGGCTCAACATTCTGATCGGTTCCAGCGGCGACGCCGAGACCGCCTCCGTCAACGCCGCCGTGGCCGCCTGGTCCGAGACCTCTGGCACCGACGCCAAGGTCAGCGTCGCCAGCGACCTCAACCAGCAGCTCGCCCAGGGCTTCGCGGCCCAGAAGCCCGCCGACGTCTTCTACCTGTCGACGGATGCGCTCGCCGGCTATGCCTCGAACGGCTCGCTCCTGGCCTACGGCGACGATCTGGCCAACAAGGACGACTTCTACCCGAGCCTGGTCAGTTCCTTCACGTACGAGGGCGACTTCTACTGCGCGCCGAAGGACTTCTCGACCCTGGGTCTGATCATCAACGACGACCTCTGGGCTCAGGCCGGGCTGACGGATGCCGACATCCCCACCACCTGGGACGAGCTCGCGGCCGTCAGCAAGACGCTCACGACCGACAGCCAGGTCGGACTCGCCCTCGGCGGCGAATACGCCCGTCTGGGCGCGTTCATGGCCCAGGCCGGCGGCAGCCTGATGAGCGAAGACAACACCGAGGTCACCGCGAACAGCGCGGAGAACGTCGCGGGCCTCGAATACGCGCAGACCCTCCTGAACGACGGGGTGATGAGCTACGCCAGCGAAATCGGTGCCGGGTGGGGTGGCGAGGCGTTCGGCAAGCAGCTCTCGGCCATGACCATTGAGGGCAACTGGATCACGGGCGCGATGAAGAGCGACTTCCCCGACGTCAACTACACGGTCGCCGAGCTGCCTGCAGGCCCGGAGGGCCAGGGCACCCTGCAGTTCACCAACTGCTGGGGAATCGCCGCCGACAGCCCCAACCAGGCCGGCGCGCTCGAGCTCGTCGAACAGCTCACCAGCAAGGATGCCCAGCTCACCTTCTCGGAAGAATTCGGCCCGATGCCCTCGATCAAGTCGGCCGCCGAAGACTGGAAGAGCGCCAACCCCACCCTGGTGGCCTTCCTCGACGGCGCCGACTACGCCAAGGGCGTGCCCAACGTGCAGGGCGCCGCGGATGTCACGAGCGACCTGAACGCCCAGCTCGAGTCGCTGAAGACCGGGGACGCGCAAGCGATTCTCGATTCCGTGCAGAAGAACCTCGAAGCACTGCTGAAGTAGTCCACCATGTCGACGCCTGCACGCACGGCTCGCCGCTCGAATATCCGGGGCGGCGAGACCGCCTCGGGGTGGCTCTTCACCGCCCCGATGATCATCCTGCTCGGCTTGTTCCTGGTCATCCCGGTGCTGATGGCCCTCTGGGTCAGCTTCTCCGACTGGAACGGCCGCGGCAGCCCTTTCAGCGGCGCAGTGTCGTTCGTGGGCCTCGACAACTACTCCGCCCTGGTCGGCGGCGGCGGCCTGGCCGAACAGGACTTCGGCACGGCGCTGCGTAACAACGCCTGGTACGTCCTCCTGGTCGTGCCGACCCAGACCATGCTGTCGCTGCTGCTGGCCGTGCTGGTCAACCGGCAGATCCTGCGCGGCCGCGGCTTCTTCCGCACCGCGTTCTATTTCCCGTCGGTGACCAGCTCGGTGGCCATCACGGTGCTCTGGCTGTTCCTGTTCAGCGCCAGCGGCGCCGTCAACAAACTGCTGGCGTTCATCGGCGTCAACGGACCGAACTGGTTCAACGACCCCAGCGGCGTGCTGCACAACATCCTCGGAGCGTTCGGCGTTGAGACCGGCCCGGCCGCGCTCACGGGCAACACGTTCCTCGGAATCTCTTTCTGGGAGTGGCTCGCCGGGCCATCCGTGGCCATGAGCGCCTTCATCCTGATGGCCGTGTTCACCACCAGCGGCACGTTCATGCTGCTGTTCATCGCCGCGTTGCAGAACCTCAGCGGCGACGTCGTCGAGGCCGCCATGATGGACGGCGCCAACGGCTGGCAGCGGTTCTGGCGGGTCACCCTCCCCCAGCTGCGACCGACCCTCTTCACCGTGCTCACCCTCGGCCTGATCGGTGCCTGGCAGGTCTTCGACCAGATCTATACCGGCACGCAGGGTGGACCAGGCAAGACCACGCTCACTCCGGCCTATCTCTCCTATCAGGCCGCTTTCACCAACCAGGCCTGGGGCCAGGGCGCCGCGATCGCTTTCATCCTGTTCGTCATCATCGTGGCCTTCACCCTGTTCCAGCGCGCTCTGCTGGCCGAACGCAAGGTCTCCAACCGGCGGATGCGTCCGTATCTGCAGAGCCCGACATCCGGAGGTTCGAAATGAGCACCACGGTGAGAACCCGCGAGCGCACCGTCTCTCCCTCCCGACGCCTGCGCGCCCTGGGCCGGGAACAGTTGCCGACCCGCGCGATCGCCGGCCGGTCACTGCTGTACGCGATCCTGGTCGTGCTGGCGATCATCTACATCGCCCCGTTTCTGATTCAGGTCGCCACCTCCTTCAAAACGGATGGCGATGCCGCCAGCAATCCCATGTCGCTGCTGCCGCAGACCTGGTCCACGGCCGCGTACGAGAGGTTGTTCCTCAACTCGGACTTCCCGGTCTGGTTCCAGAACTCCGCCATCGTCACCGTCTTCGTCACCCTCGGCCGCGTCTTCTTCAATTCCCTGGCCGGTTACGCCCTCGCGCGGCTGCACTTCCGGGGCCGCACCGTGATCTTCGCGCTGCTCATCGCCGTGATGAGCGTGCCCGGGGTCGTGCTCCTGATCCCGAAGTTCCTGGTGATCAACCAGCTCGGCATCTACGACACCTACGTTGCAATGATCGTGCCGCTGCTCACGGATGCCGCGGGCGTCTTCATCATGAAGAACTTCTTCGAGTCGATTCCGGCGAGTGTGGAGGAGCAGGCCCGCATCGACGGGGCCGGCACCTTCCGGGTGTTCTGGTCGATCGTTCTGCCGATGGCCCGGCCGGCCCTGGTGACCATCATCATCCTGTCGTTCCAAGGGTCCTGGAACGAGCTGTCCCACTTCATCGTGGCCACGCAGTCCCCCGAGCTGACGACGCTGACCAAGGGCGTGGCGTCACTGGCCTCCGGGCAGCTCAGCCAGGGCACGCAATACCCACTCAAGCTGGCCGCGGCGGCGATCATGACCATCCCGGTCGCGGTGATGTTCTTCATCTTCCAGAAACGCATCATGAACACCACCGATGGGGCGGTGAAGGAGTAGTCCTTCTCTCCACCCTTTTCCTTCCGTTCCCTCGCTACTTCCGTTCCTTCTGTTCCTTCTGTTTCTTCTGTTTCTTCTGTTTCTTCTCTACTTCCATCCCTTCTCTACTTCCATTCCTTCTGTTCCTTCTGCAGATCCGCACCACAACCCCCTCTGGAGTCGTACCTCGCTCATGTTCTCTCACCCCGTTCAGCCTCTGCTCCATGACTCCGCCATCGTTCTGGCGGCCCCGACCCAGGCGTGGTCGCGGTCCGACGGGCAGACCGACAAACCCATCCACGGCTTGTACCACGCGGACACCCGGATCCTCTCCGGCTGGTCCCTGCTGATCGGCGGCCGGACCGGCGAAGCGATCGGACACGCCCAGCGCGGCGCGGGAGAGGTCACCTTCACGTCGCTGCTCCGCCACCTCGACGACCGCACCGCCGACCCCCGGCTGCGGCTCGAAGTCACCCGCACGGTCACCGCGGGGCGCCTGACCGAACGGATCGAGATCATCTCGGGACTCGAGCAGGCTGTCGACACGACCGTGTCCGTGCGCCTGACGCCCGATTTCGCCGATATGCAGACCGTGAAGGCCGGCCTCGCGGGTGCCGCCGAGCGCGACGCTTTCGGGGGCGTGGACCTGCCCGCGGCACCGGATGTCGTTGTGACGGAGGCGAGCGGGGGCATCCGTCTGTCGACCGACACCGTGGCGGCGCTGGTGGGGGTGAGCGACGACGGGGTGCTGGTCGGCTCGACCGCCGAGGCTGACACCGAGGTCACCGGCACCTGGTCGGTCACCGTGCCCGCGAAAAGCAGCGTCACCGTGGAGTGGACCGTCGAGATCGCGCACGCGGCCACCGTGGTGCAGGCCGCATCGGGGCTGCCTGAGTGGTCCGGGGTGTCGGTGCGCTCCGGCGATGAGCGTCTCGGACGTTGGGTGGCACGTGCGCTCGACGACCTGACCGGTCTGCGGATGGCCACCACGACGAGTCCGGCCGAGCCGTTCCTGGCCGCCGGCGCCCCCTGGTTCTTCACCCTGTTCGGCCGGGATTCCCTGTGGGCGGCGCGCTTCCTGCTGCCGCTCGGCACCGAGATCGCGGGCTCCACGCTGCGCCTGCTCGCGCAGCTGCAGGGCACCAAGAGCGACACCGAGACCGCGGAACAGCCCGGCAAGATCATGCACGAACTGCGCCCCGATGTGTACTCGATGCCCGGCGAGAGCCTGTCGCTGCCGCCGCTGTACTACGGCACCGTCGACGCCACCCCGCTCTGGATCTGCCTGCTGCGCGACGCCTACCGTTGGGGTTTGGCCACCGAAGAAGTCGAGGCTCTGCTGCCTGCCCTCGAAGCTGCCCTCGGCTGGATGCGCGACTTCGGCGACAGCGACGGCGACGGCTTCCTCGAATACGTCGACATCACCGGCCACGGCCTCGCGAACCAGGGCTGGAAGGACTCCGGCGACTCGATCCAGTGGCGCGACGGCAGCCTCGCCGATGGACCGATCGCCCTCTGCGAGGTGCAGGCCTACGCCTACGAGGCCTATATCGGCGGCGCCGAAATGCTCGACGCCTTCGGCAGGGCCGGCGGCGACGCCTGGCGCGCCCGGGCGGCCGCGCTCCAGACCCGGTTCCGGGACTCGTTCTGGATCGACGCGCCCGCCGGCCGCTACCCGGCCGTCGCCCTCGACGCCTTCAAGCGCCCGGTCGACACCGTGACCAGCAACATCGGCCACCTGCTCGGAACCGGGCTGCTCTCCGCGGAGGAGTCCGCCCTCGTGGCCGCCCGGCTCGTGTCCCCGGAGTTGAACTCCGGCTACGGTCTCCGCACGATGTCGACGGACTCCGTCGGCTACTGGCCGCTGAGCTACCACGGCGGCTCGGTGTGGACCCACGACACCGCGATCGCGATCGCCGGTCTGGGGCGCGCCGGTTTCGGTGCCGAGGCCGGCATCCTGATCGAGGGGCTGCTCGCGGCGGCCGAATCATTCGACTACCGCATGCCGGAACTGCACTCGGGCGACGCGTCCTCCCTGGTTGCCGCCGCGGTTCCCTACCCGGCCGCCTGCCGCCCGCAGGCCTGGTCGGCGGCGGCGGCGGTCTCCGTGCTCGGCACCGTGCTCGGCCTGGAACCCGATCCGGTCACCGGCCAGGTCACCTCCACCCCGATTATCCCCGCGGTCGTCGGCGACGTTGCAGTGCGCGGCCTCCGGACCCCGCCGGCGCCGGCCCGCGTCGGCTAGTCGCGGCCCGGCCCGTCGGCCGGCCCATCTCGCCGTGCACACCCAGCTGAGCCTTCCATTCCGTGGCTAATTCAGGAGATTCCACGAGCAGCGGTCCCAGCCCCGCGAAGTTTCGCATGATTCTGCGGGCCGACCGCACCGTGCGCTCGTTTCTCCTGAGTTAGCCCCAACGACCTGCCCGACCGGGCCAGCCCCGCCCAGCCCGCACCACCCGGCCGGCCCGGGTCATCCGTCGTCCCGGCGCATAACTCCTGCCAATTCCGGTGAGTGCCCGGAACCGCCCAGGCGTCCCGGGCATCCGTGCCGCAGCTCCGCCGAATTGGAGGAGTTGTGCGCACGGACCGACCTGCACCCCGAATCGGGCAGCAGCAGCAGCCGCGCACACGTCGTGGCCAACTCAGGAGATTCCGTCGAGCGGCGGCCGAGCCCCCGCAAATTTCCGCATGTTTGCGCTGAGTTCTGCGATTCGGCCACACCATCCGCACGTTTCTCCTGAGTTAGCCCCAGCGCACCGGGCCGATCGAGTCGAGCGGGCGCGCCGGCGGCGGCGAGCTACAGCCAGCGCATGGTGAAGGCGCGGGCGAGCACGGCGCTGGCGGGCGGCGCCGCGAGGGCGCGCACGAGGCCGTTCCGCGCGCGCAGACTGAGCCCCTGCACGGGTCCGCCCATCGCCATGTTGAAGTCGGCCTGCCGGGCGGCCATCCGAGCGCTGCGCCGGCGGCGGCGGTCGTAATCCCCGAGCACGCCTGAAGCGGCCTCCGGATCCCGCAGCGCCCGCTCCAGCGCCGGGGCCAGTTGCAGCGCGTCGAGCCACCCGAGGTTCATGCCCTGCCCGCCGATCGGGCTGATCTGGTGCGCCGCGTCGCCGATGAGCACGACCCGTCCCGCTACAAGTCTCGTGGCGAGGCGCTGCTGCACCGAGAAGGCGCTGGCCTCCGCGGTCGTCGGAGGCAGCTGCGTGCCGGTGCGGGCACGGATGAGCGCAGCCAGGTCGTCGGACGTCGCATCGGCCTGCAGGGTCGGGGTCATGGCCACCCAGCGGCGTCGGCCTCCCGGCAACGGGAACGACTCGACCACACCACCCCGCTCGAAGAAGAGCACGGCCTCCCCGAGATGCTCCCCCGTGTCGGGGTAGTCGCTCATCAGATACGTCTCGCCGCCGGTGCGCGCGGTGCAGCGGATGCCGAGTAGGTCGCGCACGAGACTGCGGGCGCCGTCGGCGGCGACCACGTAGCGAGCCTCGAGAGTTTCGCCGGCAGACACGCCCCCCTCGCCCGTCCCGCCCGTCCCGATCCCCTCGACCGTCCCGTGAGTCCCGCCTGGCTTCGCCGTCTCGACTGTCTTAGCCGTCTCGACCGCGACCCGACCACCGCGCTCGGACACCCCGGTCACCGTTACGCCGCCGCGCAGCCGGCCGGGCGCGAGTTCGGCGAAGCGCGCGCGCAGCACGGCCTCGGTCTCGAACTGCGGCAGAGAGATCACGCTCTGCATCCGGTCGACGGTTTCGGTGAACGCCAGTCGGCCCAGCGTGCGCCCGTCCGAGCGCACCACACCGCCGCGGATGCGCACCGCCCGGGCGAGCACCTCTTCTGCCACGCCCAGTTGCTCCAGAGCCCGCAACGACGGCGGGTGGATGCCGATGGCCCGGGATCGCAGCGACGGCTTGGCTCGCTGCTCGACCACCTCCACGTCGACACCGCGCACCGCCAGCAGTCCAGCGAGCAGGATGCCCACCGGTCCCCCGCCGACCACGATCACGTCCCGAACCCGTGCCCCGCTGTCGTTCGCCTGCCCCCGCTCGTGCACGTGCACGTGCACGCGTTCAGGTTCCCTTTCCGGTCGAGAGTGCCCGTTGCGCCGGTCACTTTTGACCGGAAAGGACACGCTCGCCGGCACCGTCTCAGCAAGAACCGACCCAGCCGACGCCGATACAGCCGACGGCACAGCCGACGCGAACCCGGCAGACGCCGGCCCGGCCGGCACCACCCGGCGCAGCACGAGGCGTGACGGATGTTCCCGCGTCACCTGCCACCCGGGCGGCACCACCTCGCGCAGCTCGGCCGCCGTAAAACTGCGGCGAATGGAGGTGAGCCCGTCGTCGCGGATGAACGACCGGCGAAAGAGCGGCCAGGTGCCGAGCCCGAAGCCGAGGTACGCGAACCGGCTGCGTTCGATGTCGGCGTGCAGCACCCGGTGCGCGGCGAGCCGTTCCGAGTCGGCGAGCAGTCCGCCGAGCTGTTCGCCGGTGAGGTGGTGCAGCACATGGTTGGAGACGACGACGTCGAACCGGCGCCTTTCTGCGACGAGATCGGAACTGAGCGCCCGCCGAAACGTCAGTCCGGGCAGTGGGGGCAGACTCATCGCGTAGGCGTGCGCGCGGGCATCCGGGTCAACGGCCGTGATGCGCAGGCGCAGGCCGTCCCGTGCGGCCCAGCGGGCCAGCGCCCGCGCCACGTCGCCGCCGCCGCAGCCGACGTCGAGCAGGGTGCTCTCCCGAGTGCTCGACAGCAATGGCCGGATATCGCGGCGGTACATCCCGCGCCACCCCGACACCACGCCGTTCACAAACCGGAAGTTCGCGTAGGTGCTGGCGAGTTTGACGGGGTCACAGTCGGGGTCGTCCATGAGCTCGACGGCGTCACTCGCGCGCCGGCGCAGCGACGGAACGCCCAGCGACGGAACGCCCAGCGACGAGACGCCGAGGAAGGGACGACTCCGCGACGATCGGCGCGCCGAAGGGAAATGCATCGACGGGATGCCCACTTCCGCTACCCGGCGGTGACGGTCATCAGCCCGGATTCGACCGTGAGCCCCGGGCCGAACGCCATCGCGCAGACCCGCTCGCCGTCATCCGTGGCCGGGGAGTCGAGGATGGCCTTGAGCACGAACAGGATCGTCGCGCTGCTCATGTTGCCGTAGGTGCGGAGAGTCTCCCGCGAGGGCACGAGCTGCGCCTCGCTCAGCCCGAGCTTCGCCTCGGTCTTGTCCAGGATGCTGCGCCCGCCCGGATGGATCGCCCAGTGCGCGATCGCGGTGGCCGGTGTGGTGACCGGTGCGACGTCAACCGGTGCGACCAGGGTTGCGACCGACCCGGCCGAGACACCCTCCGGCACCCCGGCAGGCAGGAGCGACGGCACCCTGGAAGGCACAAGCGCCGGCGCCAACACTGCGCTGAGCGCGACGTCCCGCGCGAAGAGGGGTGCCAGCGCCCCCTCGATGTGCTGGTCGATGATGTGCGGCACGTAGGTGCTGAGGATCATCTCGAACCCTTCGTCGCCGATCTTCCAGGCCATGTCCCCCTCGCCGATGGGCGTGATCACGGTCTCGAACAGGTCGAGGTTGAGGGCGTTCTCGCCCGCCGCGGGGGCGCGGGAGCTGACGATCCCAGCCGCAGCTCCATCCGAGAACAGCGAGGAGGCGACGATCGTGTCCGGGTCGTCCGAGGTGCGCAGGTGCAGCGAACACAGCTCGGCGCTGACGACGAGCACGACGGCGTTCGGGTCGGCGTCGACGAACTGCTTCGCCGTGCGCAGGGCCGGCATCGACGCGTAGCAGCCCATGAAGCCGAGGTGGTAGCGCTGGGTCGCGGGGTTCAGGCCCAGCTCGCGCACGAGCATGTAGTCGGGTCCCGGAGCGTAGAACCCGGTGCACGACACGGTAACCACATGCGTGATGTCCGAGGCCTCGATGCCGGGGCACGCCTCGAGGGCCCGTCGCCCGGCCTCGACGAACAGCTTCGTCGCCTCCACGATGTAGAGCTCGTTGCGCACCCGGGTGCTCGGCTTGAGCAGCTCCTGCGTGGCGGCGTCGAAGAACTGGGGATCGGACGACGCCTTGTCGAGAGTGAGCTCGTCAATGACGGTGTGCCGGGTGTCGATCCCGGACAGGTTGAACGACGCGGTCACCAGGCGCTGGGCCAGGCGGCTGAGTCCCGGCTGGGCGGCGAAGATGTCGCGCACCTGATCCTGGATCAGTACTGTCGGGGGGACCACGGTCTGGAGCGCTCTAAGAGTGACGGGCATAGCCCAAGTGTTACACGTGGGCACGGCCCGGCACACCCCCGTAAATGCCGTCAGATCAGGGCAGCGGGGCGAACAAACGGATGCCCGTGAACCCGATCCCGAGCCCCGCGGCAACGATCGCGGTGACGCCGCCGATGTACGCGATGAGGGTTCCCGGGGTATCGCCGAACGCACGGAAGTACGTGACCAGGAACGCGGCGACCGCGACCGCGGCGAACGGGATCAGGATGCGCAGCTGCAGGCGGTCGACTCTGGGCGGGCGGGCGTTCGTCCCGCCGCGCGGTGCACCGCCCATCGACCACGGGCCGCGGGTCAGCACCAGGCCGGCCACGCAACCCCAGACCGCCACGACGAGCAGAGCCGCGATGACATCGCTGGGCCGATGCCAGCCGTTCGCCAGCGTGGCGACCCCGGCCAGGATGGCGAAGCCGGAACCGCCGAGGGCGGCGAGGCCGCGCGTGCGGGGACTCGCGACCAGGAAAACGGCGAGAGCGGATGCCGCCGCCACCGTTGTATGTCCCGAGGGGAACGAGTTGCCGTCGTAGCCCTCCACCCCGAGGTCCGGCCGGGTCAGGAGCATGATCTTCAGCAGCTGAGTGCTCAACACGGCGGCCAGCGCTACCCCGCAGGCCACGATCAGGGTCCTGCCGTTGCGCCGAACGACGGTCACGACCCCGGTGAGCAGCAGTCCGGCGATGACGGAGACCAGCGGAACGGCATCCAGCAGCTCCTGCGCGAGCGGGGTGACGCTGCGGCGTCCGAACTCCGCGCCGTCGAAGGCGAGCTGGTCCATGGTCTGGCCGGAGAGGGTGCGCACGAAGTAGAGGTAGAGCCCGGCGAACAGGATGATTGCGACGAACGCCCCCACCAGGTAGCGAACGGGGCTGATCGACGAAGAGGTGCGCACGCTCTAGCTTCGCACGCGGCGGCGCGGTTGACTCCGTTCGGACCTCGGGCCTGACCCATCCCTCGGTGAGCCACCTCGGCCGAGCAGCCGTTGCAGGCGCAAGAGGGTACGAAGGAGACCACGTCCTGATCTCGCGGTGACGACGGACCCGGAGGCGAAACACCCGGGCTCTTCACCGTGTTCGCCTGGCATTCACCTAAGGTTCAGCTCATGCTGCTCAAATAATCAGAGTAGAGTCAGCCAACTCTTCGAAGAGCTCTTAGCCCCAACGAATGGATGCTCCGTGAACATTCGAACGGCCGAATACCCCAAGCCGGATCATTTTCTACTCCACCTCAGCGACACCCACCTGCTTGCGAACGGCGGGCGCCTGTACGACCAGGTCGACAGCACCGCCCATCTCGCGCAGCTGTTTGCGGAGGTCGAAGCCTCCTCCGGCCGACCCGACGCCATCATCATCACGGGTGACCTGGCCGACAAGGGCGAACCGGATGCCTACCGGGCCGCTCAACTAATCGTCGAGCCGGCCGCGGCGCGGCTCGGTGCCCGCGTCTTCTGGGTGATGGGCAACCACGACGATCGGGCGGCGTTCCGCAGCACGCTGCTGAACGAGCCGGCGACCACCGAGCCGATCGACCACGTCGACTACATCGGCGGCCTGCGCCTGATCACGCTCGACACCTCCGTTCCCGGCCACCACCACGGCGCCGTGACCGACGACCAACTGCGCTGGCTGGCCGGCCAGCTGAGCGTTCCGGCGCCGGACGGCACCATTCTGGCCATGCACCACCCGCCCGTGCCGAGCGTGCTCGACCTGGCCGTGTCGGTCGAGTTGCGCGGCCAGGCCCGTCTTGCACAGGTGTTGCGCGGCTCGGATGTGCGCAGCATCCTCGCCGGGCACCTGCACTACTCCTCGACCGCGACGTTCGCGGGCATTCCGGTGTCGGTGGCGTCGGCCACCTGCTACACCCAGGACCTGAATGTTCCGGTCGGCGGCACGCGGGGCCGCGACGGGGCACGCACCTTCAACCTCGTGCATGTGTTCGCTGACACGATACTGCACTCGGTCGTTCCGCTGGGTGACTACCCGGCGCTGGACTACGTCGACGCGACGGAAAGTGCGCGACGGCTCGCCGGCGACAACATCCGGATCATGCCCGCGGGTACTCTGCCAACGTTCCGCGAACCCCCGATGACCACACCGATCCCGGTTCTGCACTAGACGGCGGCGTGTGCCCGGCCTGGCCGGGAACGAGCTGGTTCTCGCGTTCCCACGGGGCGACGATCGGGAAGTAACGTTCGAGGAAGTCGGTCACGGCCGCGCGGCGAACCTCGTCGGAGATCTCCGGGTTGCTTCCGTCGTTCAGGCAGAACATGTCCTGGTCGCGGCGCTTGCGCAGGGCGTTCATCTGACGCAGTGCCAGCTTCAGCGTGGTTTCGATGTACAGTGAGCGCGCCTGGGTCTGCTCGACCGCCCGCCCGGTCATCAGCGCGTAGTAGTGGTACAGCGAGTTCGTGACCGAGATATCGGTCGCTGAGCGGAACTGGCTGGCCGCAGTGCGGGCGAAATCGCCGGGGAACTCCGCTTCGAGTTCCTGCATCACACTCCTGCGGAGCGGCGCCGCCGTGTGCTCGAGGTGCCGCGTGGTGACCTTGCCGAACCGATCGCGCAGCAGGGCGCGGTTGACCCGGGCGCCGTTCTCGAACCCGCTGCGGCTGGTGTTGTTCTCGCCGAGGCCGATCCGGGTGGATGCCTCGATGAACTTGGTCACGCCGCCCGGAGAGAAGAACAGCTCCGGTCCGACAGGGCGGCCGAAGAACATGTCGTCGTTGGAATAGAGGAAATGCTCGGCCAGTCCGGGGATGCGGTGCAGCTGACTCTCCACGGCGTGCGAGTTGTGCGTGGGCAGAACGCTCAGGTCGGGGAAGAAATCCTCGCTGCGCATGATGGTGACGCGCGGGTGCTCGGCCAGCCACACCGGGGCCGGCGAATCCGTGGCGATGAAGATGCGGCGCACCCAGGGCGCGAACATGTAGACGCTGCGGAGGGCGTACTTGAGCTCGTCGATCTGGCGGAAACGGGCATCCGAATCGTCGCCGTCTCCGACGACATAGGCCTGCATGCGCTTGGCCCGCTCACGCTGGAAATCACTGGACGAGCCGTCGACCCAGGAGAAGACCATGTCGATATCGAAACTGACGTCGCTGGCCAGGTCGTCGAACATGTGCTGCAGGGTGCGCCAGGTGCGCCCGAAGAGGTCGATCGTGGTCTCGCGGGCCTCCGAACGCGGCAGACGTGCCCGCATCAGCGAGTTCTCGACGGGCGCGACGATCTCATCGTCGCCGAAGTGCCAGAGCTCGAACTGGAAGGCCGTCTCGGCGCCGTAGCGCAGGCGGCCGATCGGCTCGATGCGCGGTCGGTAGACCCGGAAGACGGATGACTTGCGCAGCGTCGTCAGGGCGCCGTCCGCCAGGAGCAGGGCCGGGGCCAGATTCCCGTCGAGGGGCTTGGCGTAGAAGGGCTCGTTCGCGAAAGCCTCCGCAAGGATGCGGGTGAGGTTCTTGCGGCGTTTGCGGTCGACCGCGATCACCGGGCGGTCCCCGTCGCCGCGCACGAGCAGGAAGTCGATGCCGGCCCGTTCGAGCGCGTCGCGGACCGCGAGGAGGTCCTTGACCATCGACTCGTGGGGGGTGAAGTGACCGTTGATCAAGTTGATCTCGCCCTTGCGCACGACCACGTCATCACGGTCGAAACGGCGGGTGCGCGGGTCGGGTGAGAGCAGCACGAGCTCGGGTTCCTGGCTCAGCGTCAGCACGGGCAGGTTGTCTGCCGGTTCGTTCGAGGAGCGACGCTCGGTTTCCGGGCGATCGAACGTGGCCATGGTCCTCCTCGAGAAGAATTGGGAACACTCATTCACGAGGCAACCACACGCAGTGCCGGGGAGAGTGCGTCCGTTGATGCCGGACAGCAACGACCGGTTCAGAGACCGGAGCGAAGCAGCCGGCGGAACGCGGTGGCGCCGTTGCTATTCTACGTCTTCTGCGTCCCCCGCTCGCCGCGGTGACGGGACCGCCCGGTGATCGCGGTCGAGCCCGTGCGCAGGCTTTCCTCGTCGTGGCCGACGGCTGTCATCCAGGAGGTACCGAACGCCAGGTGCGAGTACCCGATCGCGCCGACGACCATGCTGGACGCGGTGGCCAGGAGTACGGCCCGGATGGTGATTTCGGGAACCATCGCCGGAGTCCGTTCGGTCGTCGGCGCCGACCGATGAGGTCGGCTGGCGTGAGGTTGCCGGCTTGAGGTTACCGGCTTGTAGTTACTTCGGAGGCCCGACGGCCGGCGCGATTTCCGCTCAGGTATCGGGTCAGGCGAACGGGTCAGGCCCTGTCAATCACATACTCGGCCAGGATCCTGGCGTGGTTCACCATCGGGTCCCGAGCGCCGTAGACCAGCGTGGTTGTCGTCTGCTTCTCCTCGTCGCGGGCGATGAGCGTGCGGAGTTCCTGCACGGCCGCCGTCGTCTCGGGTGCGGTGTCGAGTTCGGCCCGGTAGCGCACCGCGAACTCATCCAGAAGTGCCCGGTCGTGGTTCCACCACCGGCGCAGCTCCGGGCTGGGCGCGATCTGCTTGAGCCAGGCGTCGAGCCGGGCTTCCTCCTTCGAGACTCCGCGCGGCCACAGCCGGTCGACCAGCACCCGGGTCCCGTCGCTCGCGGAAAGTTCGTCGTAGACCCGCTTGATCTGTATGCCCATCTGTCCATTCTGTTCCCGGCGCGGCCACCGGGCCGACCAGCCTCCGTCCGGGTCAGGCCATCGGCAGGTCGGCGGGATCGGTGACGGGCAGGCGGCAGACGAAGTCACGGCAGAGGTAGGCCGTCGGCAGACCCTGGTGTGCGACCCGGCCGCGGAACAGTTCGAAGCCGGCGTCGGCGAAGGCCTGCGCCTGAACCTCGGTGACGGATGCGACGAGCCCGCTCCCGCGTCGGCGCACCGCGTCGAGCAGTGCGGCGGGTTGCTCGGGGGCGGCCGCGTCCGGCCCTGCCCCCGGCCCGACCACGTCCGCCCCGACCACCACGAGTTGTTCCACGGGGGCGGTCAGAATGCCGGACAGTCGCAGGGCCGCCCCGAAGGCGAGCGGGCGTTCGAGTGCGCGCTCGGCGAGGGCCGCCATCGCGGCAACGGCGGCCGCGCGATAGCGGTCGTCGGCGGTCAGCAGGTAGAGCAGGTTCGCCGCCTCTGCGGTCGCCGTGATCCCGGACGGATAGGCCCCCTCCGACGGGTTGACGTCCAGGGCGAGTCCCTGCGCGGCAAGCACCGGGTCGGGCCCGTCGGGAGCGCGAAACGGCATCCCGCCGGCGACAGTGCCGGCCGTGCCGGCGGCGTCGGTGGGGGCATTGGTACCGGGAGTGCCGGAGCCGGGGATGTCGGTGGCGGACGGTACCGTTTTGGCATCCGTTCCCCCCAGCGTGCCGTCGATGAGCCGGCGCGCGGCCGTGGCATAGCGCACCTCGCCCGTGGCCAGAGCAAGCTCGAGGAGACCCTGTGCACACATCCCGAAGTCCTCCAGGGTGGCCTGAGCGGCAGACGTGCGCCCCGCGATGGAGGCCCGCACGAGGCTGCCGTCCCGGCGCAGGTGACGCGTGAGCAGGTGGTCGGCGGCCCTCGCGGCCGCCGTCGTGAGGTCGGGATCGGCGAGGGCGAACCCGGCGCGGGCCAGGGCTCTGATGGCAAGGCCGTTCCAGCCGGTGAGCACCTTTTCATCGAGCGCGGGCGGCTCCTCCTGCCGCCGGGCGTCCTCGTCCAGGGCGTAGTACAAGCCCTCGACGCGGCGACCGGCAACGGTGCTCTCGGAGTCCTGGGCGCTGGCGAACCCGCCGCCGGGCAGGCGCAGCACGGTCGTGAGGAACCCGGCGACACCCTCCGCGACCGTCTGCGCCCATTTCTCGCCGGTGAGCTGCCAGGCCTGGGTGTAGAGGTCGAGCAGCTGCGCGTTGTCGTAGAGCATCCGCTCGTAGTGCGGGTCGCTCCAGTCCCGGTTCACGGCGTAGCGGAAGAAACCGCCCTCCACCGGGTCGCGCAGGGGCGAGGCACCCATGCGCTTCAGGGTGCGCAGGGCGAGGGCCTGCGCTTCCGGGACCTGTCCCACGGCACCCGGCCGGCCGAGCAGAAACCCCAGCACCGGCGCTATGGGAAACTTGGGCGCGCCGCCGAATCCGCCGAAGCGGGGGTCTTCCAGGCCCACGAGTTCGGCCTGGACCCGGTCGAGCGCGGCGGGGCCGGGCAGCGCTCCGCCGGCACCCTGTTGTGCGGCGGCGGCCGCGAGCGTCTCGGCGACGAGGGACGCGCTCGCGGTGACCTCGGCGCGGCGGTTCGTCCAGGCATCCGTCACCGCTTCAAGCACCTGCCGGAACGACGGATGCCCCGGCAACGGCAGCGGCGGAAAGTAGGTGCCGGCGTAGAAAGCCTGCCCGTCGGGGGTGACGAAGACGTTGAGCGGCCAGCCGAGCCCGCCCACGAAGGCGCTGGCCGCGGCGAGGTAGCTGGCGTCGACCTCGGGATGCTCCTCCCGGTCGACCTTGATGCTCACGAAGTGCCGGTTCAGGTAATCGGCGAGCTCCGGGTCGCTAAAGCTCTCCCGGGCCATGACGTGGCACCAGTGGCAGGTCGAGTAGCCGATCGAGACGAGCACGGGCAGATCCCGCAGCCGAGCCTCCACGAAAGCCTCCGAACCCCAGCCGAACCAGGCAACGGGATTGTCGGCGTGCGAGCGCAGATAGGGGCTGATTGCGTCGGCGAGGTGATTGGACATGCCTCCATTGTGCCGCTGTCCCCGGCCCGACGCTCCCTGCGTATTTCCTCAACGAACCTGAGCGGAGCAGGTCAGGGCCGGTCAGAGCCGGGCGGCCACCAGGTCGACCGCGAGGGCCCTGCGGGCGCGGCGCTGCACGCACATCCAGACGAAGAAGCCGGCGAGGGTGAACGCGCCGTAGAAGATGTAGAGGATGGCCGAGGCGTAGTAGCCGGCGCTGAGCAGCAACGGCACCCCGACGATGTCGACCGCCACCCAGATCAGCCAGAACTCGGTCCAGCCCTTCGCCATGCCGTACGTGGCCAGCAACGAGCCGGTGAAGATCCAGGCATCGGCCCAGACGGGCTCGAACGAGCCGAGCGCACGGAAGACCGGCGTGAGCACCAGAGTGCCCGCGACGAGCCCGAATCCGAGCAGGATGCGCGCGCGAGCACCGGCCCAGTGCGGGGCCACGGCAGCCTGCGCGCTCCCCCGACGATGGGTGGACCACTGGACCCAGCCGAAGATCGACACGACGATGAACATGATCTGCCGCCCGGCCTGGCCGAGCAGATTGACCGGGTTGGGCGTGCCGAACACGGCGCCGAGGAACACCGTGAACAGCAGCGCGTTGCCCGCGATTCCGATCGGCCAGGCCCACACCTTACGGCGCATCCCGCCGACGGCGCTCAGGATGCCGAAGGCGTTGCCGATGATCTCGCGCCAAAGAATGGTCTGGGTTCCGATCTGCAGCTGTGCGTCGAAAAGCCACTCGATCGGGTTCATCCGTCATCTTCCTCGCCGGGCGGTTCCCGCCCTCCCCAACCTAACCCTCCTCCCGGGCTGTTATTCCCGGTGGCGGCAGGGCGGAACGAGACCGCGCGAGGCGGAGCGCGTCAGTTCACGTCGTCGGGCTGCGCGCTCACCCGGCCGGCGGGCTCGGCTCGGCCCACTCGCTTCCGAGGTGCAAATGGCACAGCTCGGGACCCACGAACGGGCGCAGCCCGACCTGGTCCGGGTCGTGGCCGAGCTCGCGGGCGACCCCGCGCACGAGGCCCAGGTGCACCGAGCAGATGACGTCGGGGGCGTCCCGCGCATCGGCGCGAAACGGGCAGGCCAGCAGGGTGATCAGCGGGGCGGCAACGTCGGCGACACCGTCGGAGGCACCGTCGGAGGCACCGTCGTCCACCGCGGACTCGGCTTCCGAAGCCGGAGCCGGCTCCACCGCCGAAACCAGCTCCGGATCGAAGCCGAGCCGGTCGAGGATACTCAGCAGCGGCGCGATGCCCTCCGCGGTGCTCCCCCGCAGCTCGTCGGCGTAGCTCTCGGCCCAGGTCTCACCGGCGCGGATTGCCCGGGCCCGCCCGCTGTCGGCGTCCTCGGCGAGCGCGGTGGCCAGTACCCGGCTCAGATCGTGCTGGGCGCCACCTTCCCGGGCGGCGGGTCCAGCGGTGAAGAGGATTCGCGGGCGGCCACGCGTCCCCGCGCGCCCGACGGCGCGCCGGATCAGGTCGGCGTTCTCGAGCTGATCGAGATGGAACCGGGCGGTCGTCACGTGCAGTCCGATGCGCGCCGCGACCGCGGCGGCGTCGAGCGGGGTGGCCGATCCCATCAGGAGGTCGAGCACCTGGCGGCGCGCGTCGGAGGCAAGGGCGGCGTGCCGGTCCCCCGTCCCTTCGTCGTTGATCATTCTTTGATGCTAACATCGTGCGGTTAAAAACGCGCCGATACAGCCACAGCCGTCGGGCCGATCACAGGCGAACCCGGGCAGCATCCGTCGTTCACCGCGAGGTCATACGATGGAAGGCCCATGATCCCCGTCGAAGTCACCTTCCCACCCGAGCTTCCGGTCAGCCAGCGCCGGGAGGATATCGCGCGCGCCATCCGTGACAACCAGGTGGTCATCGTCGCCGGCGCGACGGGTTCCGGCAAGACCACCCAACTGCCGAAGATCTGCCTCGAGCTGGGCCGGGAGAACATCGGCCACACGCAACCCCGCCGTCTCGCCGCGCGCACGATCGCTGAACGCATCGCCGAGGAACTCGGACAGGAAGTCGGCCAGACGGTCGGCTACCAGGTGCGGTTCACCGACCAGGTCGGCCCGGACACCCGCATCAAGCTGATGACCGACGGCATCCTGCTCAACGAGATGCACCGCGACCGTCTGCTGCGCAAGTACGACACGATCATCATCGACGAGGCGCACGAGCGCAGCCTCAACATCGACTTCCTGCTCGGCTACCTGCGTCAGCTGCTGCCGCAGCGCCCCGACCTCAAGCTCATCATCACCTCCGCGACGATCGACCCGCAGAGCTTCGCCGAGCATTTCGCCACGCCCGACGGCACGCCGGCCCCGATCATCGAGGTCTCCGGGCGCACCTACCCGGTGGAGATCCGCTACCGGCCGCTGGTCGTCGAGGCGATGGACGGCGACGACGACGACACGACGGATGCCGCGCCCACGGTGGACAGGGACTACATCGAGGGAATCTCCGCCGCGCTCGATGAGCTCGAACGGGAGTCCAACGGCGATGTTCTGGTCTTCCTCAGCGGTGAGACCGAGATTCGGGACGCCGCGGACGCCCTGCAGGGCAAGTACGCCTCCTCGGGGCGCACCAGCCCCACCGAGATCCTGCCGCTGTACGGGCGGCTCTCCTCCGCCGACCAGCACAAGGTGTTCCAGCCGTCTAAGGTCGCCGGCGTGCGACGCCGCATCGTGCTGGCGACGAACGTGGCGGAGACCAGCCTGACCGTGCCGGGCATCCGCTACGTCATCGACGCCGGGACCGCCCGGATCAGCCGGTACAGCGTGCGCTCGAAGGTGCAGCGGCTGCCGATCGAGGCCATCTCGCAGGCCTCCGCGAACCAGCGCTCGGGCCGAAGCGGCCGCACCAGCGACGGTATCGCCATCCGCCTCTATTCGGAGGAGGACTTCACCCGCCGGCCTGAGTACACCGAGCCGGAGGTGCTGCGCACGAACCTGGCCGCGGTCATCCTGCAGATGATCTCGCTGGGCCTCGGCGACATCGCCGCGTTCCCGTTCCTCACCCCGCCCGACTCGCGCGGCATCAAGGACGGCCTCGACCTGCTCGCCGAGCTCGGCGCGGTGGCTGCGCTCACCGCCGGCCACAAATCCGGCATCTCCAAGCCCGGCATCTCCAAGCCCGGCATCTCCACACTGACCCGCATCGGCCAGCAGCTCGCAAAGCTGCCCATCGATCCTCGGTTCGGACGAATGGTGATCGAGTCGAAGACGCAGGCGGTGAGCCGCGAGGTGATGGTGATCGTCTCCGGGCTCACCATCCAGGACCCGCGCGAACGGCCCCTCGAGCGCCGCGCGCAGGCCGACCAGCAGCACGCCCGGTTCACCGACCCGACGAGCGACTTCCTGAGCCTGCTGAACCTCTGGAACTACCTCGAGACGCAGCAGAAGGAGCTCGGTTCCAGCGCCTTCCGACGCCTCTGCAAGAACGAGTTCCTCAACTATCTGCGCGTGCGCGAATGGCAGGACGTGTACAAGCAGTTGCGCCAGATGGCCAAGCCGCTCGGTCTCCACATCGGGGATCCCAGCGTGAATCCCGATGGGATCCACCGTTCGCTCCTCGCCGGTCTGCTTTCCCACATCGGTCTCAAGGACACCGCCAAGAAGGACTACATCGGCGCGCGCCAGCAGCGTTTCGTGATCTTCCCGGGCTCGGCGCTCGCGAAGAAGCAACCGAACGCCGTGATGAGCGCGGAACTGGTCGAGACCAGCCGCCTGTTCGCCCGGATGAACGCGGTCGTCGACCCCGCGTGGGCCGAGCCGCTCGCCGGCGACCTCTGCAAGCGCAGCTACTCCGAGCCGCACTGGGAGAAGAAGCAGGGCGCGGTCGTCGCCTACGAGCGGGTCACCCTGTACGGGGTGCCGATCGTGCCGCGCCGCCGGATCCAGTTTTCCCGGGTCGACCCGGCCTACGCTCGCGACCTATTCATCCGGCACGCGCTCGTCGAGGGTGAATGGGACCTTGACCGAATCGACCAGCGCGTCACGGCCTTCGACCGGGCGAACACGAGCCTGCGCAAGGAACTCGCCGAACTCGAGGAGCGCACGCGGCGCCGTGACATCCTGTTCGACGACGAGGCCGTGTTCGAGTTCTACCAGAAACGCATTCCCGCCGACGTATGCTCATCGCGCACGTTCGAAACCTGGTGGCGCCAGGCGCGCACCCAGACGCCCGATCTGCTCACGATGACCGCCGAGGCACTGGTGCCCGAGGACGCGCCGGAGATCGACGAGGCCGTGTTCCCGCCGATCTGGCGCCAGGGCGACCAGAAGTTCGCGCTCAGCTACCGGTTCGAGCCCGGCGCGGACGACGACGGCGTGACCGTGCAGATCCCGCTGGCCCTGCTCGCGAGGCTCTCTCCCACCGGCTTCGACTGGCAGGTACCGGGCCTCCGCGCCGACCTGGTGACCGCACTGATCAAGTCGCTGCCCAAGAGCATCCGTCGCAACGTGGTGCCGGCGGGGGACTGGGCCAAGCGACTGCTGAACGAGTTGCCGCCGGCGCCGGGCGAGGTCTCGGTCGGGGTGTCGGGCCTGGGCGAAGCCACCCGCGGCTCCGTGTTCGACCGCGACGATGTCCCCTTCACCGAGACGCTCGCCGCCCTGATCCAGAAGCTCACCTACGTGTCCGTGAAGGCGAACGACTTCGAGCTGGTCCGGGTTCCGGCCCACCTTCGCATGACGTTCCGTGTCGTGGACGAACGCGGTCGCCCGAGCGCCTCCGGCAAGGACCTCCTGGAACTGCAGCGCCGGCTCGGCACCCAGGCCCGCGAGAGCGTGGCCGCGGCATCCGCTGCCACCCCCACCAATGCGATCGAGCGCACCGGACTCACCACCTGGGATTTCCCGGAGCTGCCCCGGTTCCTCGACACCAGGCAGGGTGACAACACCATCCGCGGCTACCCGACCCTCGTCGACGAGGGTGCGTCGGTGGCGATCCGCATGATGAGCACGGAGGCCGAGCAGGCCCGCACCCTGCCCGATGGGGTGCGTCGCCTGCTGCTGCTCGCCACGCCCTCCCCGGTGGCCTACGTGCAGCAGCACCTCACCGGGGCAGAGAAGCTCAGCCTGGCCACCAGCCCGTATCGCACCACCCAGGCGCTGTTCGACGACTGCCTCGCGGCGAGCGTCGACGACGTGCTGTTCCGGGTGAAGCCCGGCGGCCAGGTGTTCATGCACGCCGAGTTCGACACCATCCGGGACCGGGTGTCCGGCGTCGTGATGGATTCCATGTTCGATACGGTGGGCCTCGTCGCCCGCATCCTCGCCGCCGCGCGCGCCGCCGACAAGGCGCTCAAGGCGTCCACCAGCATGGCCCTGCTCCCGGCCCTGACGGATGCCCGCGCGCAGCTGACCGGGCTCGTCTACCCCGGTTTCGTGAGCGCCACGGGACTCGTGCAGCTGCGGCACTTGCCGCGATACCTCGGCGGCATCACCGCGCGCATCGTGAAGCTCAGCGACAATCCGAGCCGCGACCGGGTCTGGATGAATGAGAGCCAGGCAGCCACGGGCCGGTTCGAGGATGCCGGCGGCACGATCCCCCTGCAGGCGAACGCGGCCGCCAACCTGGTGCGTGCGCGCTGGCTGATCGAGGAACTTCGGATCAGCCTCTTCGCCCAGGAACTGAAGGCCGCGGAGCCCGTTTCCCTCCAGCGGATCCACAAGGCCCTGACCGGCTGAGGTCTCCGTCGTTCTCGGTATCCGGCACCGCTGCGCTGGATCATCGGTAGCCCACCTGCTTGAAGTCAGCGTTGAGGTGGTCCTCCAAACGATCCCTCATCGATACGGGTCCGGGCTGGGCTCCTGGCGGGGCTCCTGGCGGGGCTCCTGGCGGGGCTCCCTTGGAAGGCGTATATAACTACGATAAATTCTGAGTTTTTTCTAGGCTAACATAGTTTATTTGTTCACATTGAGATAAACTCGGGTTGGTGATCAACCTCCTGGAACAGCCCGAAGCGAATGCCGCGCACGGCCTGTCCGCGGCGGCTCGGGCGGTCGCGGGGCTGCATGCTCTCGCGGCGGGGCTCGGGGAATCCCTGCGGTGCTCGGCGGTGCGCGGTCTCGACGACGACGGCCTCCTGCAGGTGACCACGGCGGTCGAGGTCCTCGGCCGGCGGGTCGACGCGCTGCGGGTGGCGGCCGCGGCGGAGGTCGCCGACCGGTCCCGGCCCGAGCTCGGCACCGGGCAGCTCTCGGCGAAGCTGGGCTGCCGCACCGCCGGAGAACTACTCGAGCGCCTGACGCTCGTCTCCGGGCCGACCGCGGGGCGACGGATGCGGTTGGGCACGCAGCTGCGCACCGGCCGCTCCTTGGGGTGGCGAACCGCTGCCGCCCACCTTCCCCGCCACGGCCATCGGCCTGGCCGCCGGGGCGATCGGCGTCGACACGGCCGACGCGATCCTCACCGCGTTGACGCCGACGCTGCGGTACACCGACCTGGACTCGGTGCCAGCAGCCGAGAGCGAGCTGGTCGCCTCGGCCACCGGCACCATTTCTGAGACCCCGGTGCCGGCGTCGGTGCCGGCGTCGGTGCCGGCGGATGAGATCCGGTTGCAGGGTGCGGTCTGGAGGGCCGTGCTCGCCCCCGACGGGTCCCGACCAGCGGCGCCACGACGTGCTCGCCGTGATCCTCGACGTCGTCTCCCGGGCCGGGGAGGCCCCGACCATCGGCGGCGCCCCGGCTACGGTTCTGGTCAGTGTGCGGGAACAGGACCTGAACGCGGACTTCGGTCAGGGCCGCGGCGTCGGCTGGATCGACGGCGTCGAAACCCCGATCTCGATCAGCGCCGTCACGGACCTGATCAGCAACGGCGGTCAGCAGAAAGTCGTCATCACCGACGAGGGACGCATCATCGCCCTCGGCTCACCCGAACGGTGCTTCACCGCCGCGCAACGCCGGGCGATTCAGCTCCGCGAC
>NZ_SOFB01000031.1:0-9605 GCF_004402815.1 Cryobacterium sp. Hz7 | reverse complement strand
CAGTCCAGCCGCACTTGCAGTCGCTCTCGCATCCGTCGTCGCCGTCCTCTACCTCGCTGCGATCGCGTACGCCATCGTCCAGATTGCGCGAACCCGCGACCTGTCCGAGTTGGAGAAGGCCCTCTGGATGATCGCCGTCGTATTCGCGCCTCTGCTCGGCGCGCTCGTTTGGTACCTCGCCGGGCCACACCCATTCGGCCTTCGACTCACACACAAGGTTCGGTAGACCTCGACCTTCATTTCTCTTCGCGGAGAGGGTTCGATTTCAGAGAGACGAAGTCGATGGCGTGCGTCGCGCAGGGCCCTGATGAGGCCGTCGGGGTCGGCGTCCTTGAGTAGGTAACCCCCGCCCCGGCATCAAGGGCAGACACACCTTGGTCGCAGGCCGAACCGCAAGCACTTCGCGGGTCGCGTCGATGCCGTCAAGACCCGGCATCGACGGGTCCAGCAGCACGATGTCAGGGGAAGCGGCGTCCCCGAACAGGTCGGCCTGGCTGACCTGATGGCCTGCGTGTTGGAGGTCGGCACGCCGGTCCTGGCTGTCGTCCTCCTGCGTGGCGAGGGGTGGCTACGACGAGCACCTTTCTCCACCTACGTCCGGGCGCTGAGCCTGGTCGCGGTCATCGCCGTCATCACCATCGGACTCTCCGGTATGTTTTGGCTTGACGGTGTCGAAGGCTCCGAGCACCAGAGCACAACCACCTCACCCTGATCGAGGTCGGTGAAGAAATCACGTGCGGACAAGGGCAGAACGGGGGCGTCAAGAGAGGAATTCCGTGCACTCAAACGAACGGCTCAGCCCACTCTGTGTGCGTCAGAGCGAGGCCGGTTATGACGCCCTGTGCGAGCTCCTCCGGAGAGGCCTGCACCCCTTCGCCAGCCAACGTCCCGAATGTTTGCGGATCCCAGTCGAGCGACATGGCCGCGTACACGGCGTCCACAACGGAGCGGAGTCGCATCGCGGGACCCAACGCGACAGACGCCGTGACGAGCCGTGCTCCTCGGGTCACCCTCTGGGCGATTCCGACGAGCTTCACCTCTCCGCGTGCATTCACGCTGTGAGGCCCCGCGCAGTATTCGCGTCGGACCGCCCCCACACGCGCGTCGACGCCCAAATCCACGAGTACCCGCCGCATTGACTCGGACACCACGTCGAAAACGAGTTCATTGGCTATGTGCCGATCGGACGGCGTCAGCAGATCAATGACGAGGCAGCTTTCGTCGTAGGCCACCGCCCTCCCGCCCGCAAGCCGGATCACGGGCGCAAAGCCATGGTCGCGAGCCGCCTCCTGTGCGGCTGCAAACGACGGCATGAGGCTTTCCCGACGGCCAAACGCCACCGTGGGGCGCGGTGCGTACACCCTCAGGATCGGGCTGGGGACCACCACGGCCTGCATCTCCCGCATAAGCGCCAGCGTGTGGTCGATGTCGGATTGCGCGTCGGTACCTACTTGTCCGCACATGGTGATCGGTTTCACGTGAGCGGCTCCGTTGTTTCGCTCCTGCGGTGCGGTGTCCGTGGCCGCTCATCCGTCAACTCACTCAACCTGGCCATCGCGGCGGGGTTCACCCCAGCGTGCGTGGGGTACGGCGGCCGCACTCACTCGGAGTACCTGGCGTCGATCTCCACAAGGTGCCCGTGAGCTTCGTCCTGAGTGCTGACTCGCCGGTAGCTGTTCGTTGGAGGCGCCATGATCATTCGATTTTATCTCTCCACGGGCAGTGTGCTCGACTGCTGTCCAGCCACCGGCCGATGCATGCCACCTCGGTAGCTTCCGCCCACACGTACCTGACCACGAAATCGGCAGCCGGCCGAACAAACCGTTCTGGCTCCCGCGTCAGTAGCCGGTGCCGAAAACCGAGGCCGCAGCCGCCTGCCGCGACTTCGCCCGAGATACCTTGAGGCCAGGTCACCTGGTCGCGATCATCCACCGCGACAACAGAGCCTCCACATGAGCAGCGGAAAAGATCGGGCTGGAATTCGAAGAGGACGGCTATGGCGGGGCGATCGACGTCCGATCGGTGCACGGCTCACGCCTTTGATGTCCGCTTTCCGTTCGGCTACGGGCCTTGACTCTGTAGGCCGGCGACTTCCTTCGTTCCAGTCTTAAAGCGCTTACCCGGTGTCTGGCAGCACGTAGTTTATTCAGGAGGGGGTAGACGAAATGCAACTGCAAAGACCGGCTTTTCCCGTGCTCCTCGCCGTGACTGCGCGGTCTTGGATCCTCGGCATTTCGTCGATGGCCCTCATGGCCTTGGCTGGGCTGCAGTTCGCGTTCATCTCACATTCGGGTATCGGTGAATCCTGCTATCAGAATCCCGAGCTAGGCAACCTGGCTCTGCCCTCAGCAGGATGGACCGCGGACGGTGCATTTTCGTTCTTTCCCGTTGGAGTCCGATGCTCCTATTTCACGACCGATCACGAACTCCTCCTGGTGCACACCCAGTCGAGCGTGTGGGACTGGGGAATCACGTTCGCCGCAATCCTCGGAGTCATTGGCGTTGCGCTCTTCCTGACCGCACGCCTCGCCACTCGGCGAACCTGGCCGGCATCGCTCTGAAGAATCAGACCCAGACCGTCCCGATGGCGGTTCCGCTTACACACCACGGAGCAGCCAGTCATTGTCAGGGTTCCTGCCACCCTCAGGGTCCGGTGCATCCGAAGCTGGAACGGACAAGCTCTGGTCCTCCACTCGCACCCGAGCTGGCAAGGCTCGCCAACGGTCCAGAGGAACCGCCAGACCTGGGACAGGCTCGTCCTCCCGAACGTCCTCGTCCTCCCGAACGTCCTCGTCCTCGTCCTCCTGAACGCTCTCAGCCTCTTGAACGTCCCGGTCCCGGTCCCCGATCATGTTGCCCACCTTCCGCTTGTAGCCTTCAGCGTCCGACATGGTGCTGTGTCCAGCCGACTGCAAAGCACGCAGGACTGGGCAGACCGTGGAACGGCGCCGTTCAGCCTTGCCGCTAAGTGTAGGCCCGCCCCTGAAAGCCTGCCTGCTCACGAAAGGTTCCCAAACACCACTCCCCTGAAACTCCGAAACCTCGGAGACTGGGCGTCGAACCTGCGACCGTAGACGTCCGGCCTGCGGACAGAATCGGCGAGCAGCTCGTCACGCCTCAAATGCGGCATTGATCGCGTGGGTCGCCGCGACGAGCTGCTGGACGGTCTGGTCCGGCGCCTTCACGTAGCGGTACACGAACGACGGAGCGAAGTGCCCGAAGCGCTCGCGCGGCATGACTTGCCCATCCGGCGATGCGAGGACCTCGTAGAGCGGCGCGAAATCGAACAGCTCCGGGTGCGATGTGGCGAATTCCTCGCGGGCGTCTCTGTCCTCTCCGGAGCGACCCTCGAGGTGTGGCAACACGACACACAACCGAAACTGTCCTTCCTGGTTCTGCCACCCCGCTTGAATTTCGATGCCACCAACCCGAACGTGACGTCGCCAGCCGACTAGAGGCTGGCCGTGGCTAATGGCGGCCTCCGTCCATCCCACCGCCGGGCCTTCCCCCGCGAGCACAGCCTGCACCCGCCGCGCGCGGAGCTTTCGAAGCGCGGTACGAGTTTGGGTCGAGTCAATCTCTGCGAGTTGCGAACTGTCCATCCACGCAGACTCCTCCATGGAGTGCACGACAGTGGTGTCGAGTAGCGCGCTCAGGAGCCTCACGACTCGCGAGTACCGTCTGACCGTCTCGACCTCGTAGCTGCTGTCCTCATTGTCAAAGAGGGCGAGGTCGATGCGTTCAGCGAGTTCCTGATAGCTCAGGTAGGTCCAGCCCTCGACAGGCTCATGCGGTGGAGACATGCTCAGCAGGATGTGATGCGCGGGCTCACCCTTCCACCGCCCAGTCTTGGCGCGGTATTCGTCGAGCTGAGCTCGCTCGGGAAGCGAGAACACCTTGTTCTCGATGACCAACGGCGCCGCGTCCGGCCAATGGAGCACGAGGTCGAGGTTCTCTCGTTCTCGTTCAACGCGCCGCACTTTGGTGAAGCCTGTGACGTCGTCGGTCGTGAGATCGCGGAACACAGCATCGGCCAGCTTCGGCAGAGCGTCGAAGAACCAAGCGAGGAAGTTGCTGTGGAACAACTCGCGTTGGCCGTACATGATCCGCGCGAGCGGCTCCACGTTCAGTTCCCGGGCGATCACCTGCACCGGCTTCTCATCGCTCGTTGGGATGCCGTCGAGGTAACGACGCACAGGGTTCGCCCCGCCCCTGGGCGGTGCAAGCCGTTCGACGCTCGTCCCTACGGCGCCGAGTTCTGGCGCAGGCACTCCATCGAAGCCCCACCGCCCCTCTTCGTCACCGGAATGCCAGGATTGGATTCGATATGCGCCTCGGACAACACCGCCTGCGACACCAAGCGCGTAGACCGCACGTTGCCGAGTGTCCGCGCCCACGCGCCAGTACATGCGAGTCGCATCGTACGTCGCCCGCTCGTTTGCGTCGGGGGACCATTCCCGGTTGATCACGAAGATCACCGTGGGCTCGGCGACTGCGGGGATCGAGTCAGGTGCTTGCACGAAAGCAACCTAGCAGTGGCGCGACGCCTCTCGCTATCTGCAACGAGACGGTGGGGGAACTTCGTCGGGAGGCGTTCGCCCGGGAATACGGTCAGCTCATTAGGCGAGCCGTCATCAGACGTCCGCAAGCGGACCGGCTTCCGTGCGGTCACACACTGGTTACGTCGGAACAGTGCCGTTGGCATTCAACGGCTGACAAACGCGCCGCCTACGCCTTGCCCTCCGCAGGAAGTCGATTCATTGCCGTGGCCGCACGCCTAGCCTCCGCAATGGCTTGCTGCGGAGTCAGCGCGCCTGACCGCCACTCCGCGATGGTGCCAACAAGGCTCTGTTCTATGACGATCCCCTTGCGACGACGAGCGCACCGACCTGGCGCGGCTGAATCAGCCGCCGAAAGCGTCCGCAGCAAGTTCCCTTGTGACGCAACATCGGCACGCTCGACCCTTGGGTGGGATCGCACAAGTGCTGCCGCGGTTATCGTCCGTCTTGCGGGACAGCGGATGAGTCCACGCGTGACGGCAGAATGTCACGCTCTTTTAGATGCTGGTGCCACCAGGGAGACGTACAGACGATCTTGTACTTGTGCCTACTGGTCACACGTTGGTCACCCTCGTAGAGTGGCAAGCACGCGCCGAGAAGTAGCTGCGCGATCGTGCAGGCTTTCGACGCCGAGACGCACACGACCTAGAGATCGAGGTACCGCATGACTCAGTCACGTGGCCATGCTGGGCTATGGCAAGTACTTGGGGCAATCCTGTCGTTCCTCGCCAAGGGCATCGGTGCCGGGCTGTCCTCGATCGCCACCATGACTTTCGGAGGCCGAGCTGCGCCAGGCGACCTGCCAACATCGCCGCCGCCCAAAGAGTATCGACCGTAAACGACCAGCACCGCCTCAGCGGATTCGGCTACTGACCCAGACCGAGGAACTTCGGCAGCTGGCTGGCGTCCTGGACCTTCCTCTTGCGGGGAACATCACGACAGTGGGCAATTTACTCTTGGGTTATAGGACGCTGACGCCCCGGAGCGTCGTGGGTGTACAACTCAATGCGCCAAATAGCGATCAAAGAACGCCGCCACAGAGCGCAAAAAGTCACAGTCCTGCCGGGTATATGCGACTGCGAGCACGGTGCTGCCTACTGTCCGGCTTACGGGCACCCCAGCACACCTTGTTGCCTGAATTGCCGGTGCTCACTTGCCGATAGCAAGATTGTCCGCCACCTGGGTCCAGCTATCTGACGAGGGAAGGTTGGACTCGGAGATCAACTGCGCAGATCCAACCCCGGCCAAGTAGAGCTCAATCGGCAACTCAGTCGAGCACGCACTTGTCCACGCAGAGAGTGACGCGAACACGATGAGACAAACCTCCTTGCCGGACGCGGAGCGCGCTGCGAAGTAGTCCACTCCTGTTTGCTCCGAAAGCAGACGAGAGGAGTCGGGTGCCACTCCCAATTCTTCATCGGCGTCGAGGCCGGCCGGCAACTCATCCGTTGAAGTCTGAGCGCGTCCAAGGGCAGTGACCTCAGTACCTGGCTGCTGACTGCACGCCGAAAGCAACGCTGCTGATGTCACGACCAGCAGCGTTGCGAGAGCCCTGATGGAGCGACTTTGCTTATCCATTTCCACATCATTGCAGCCACTGTTCCGAAAACGTTTCATTGAGACCGCGTCGGCCGGCCGCGATCCAACCACGCGAAGCCGGCCGCGCGGCCGCCCCCGGTGAAAGTCTTCATACGTCTTGGGATGACCACTCACACTGGGTTCCGCTTCCGCAGCGACGTGCTGGTCAGCGTTTCGTGGGTTCCTCGGGTGGGGTCACTCTGGCGAGGATCGTTCCAGATTCGTCACCGATTGAGAGCACGAACGTAGTGTCATTGAGCCAGACGGCACCGTTCGTGTTGCAGGAAAACGGCAAGGACGTCGATTCTTCACCTGTCAGAATTCTGATTCCCTGCTCACTTGACTGCGGGCAGTCGCCCTTCTTGGCCATGACGCCTCTGGCCGGTGAAGACGCGCGAACCATCTTCCAATCGATTGGCCTCTCGGTGGCATCCGTATTCGTCGGTGCCGCTGTGAGCACATAGCCGACCGCGTTCACGGCGAGCACGGGATTTCGAGGCGGGTATGTGGCTATCGGTGAACGAGTTCCATCGGCGCCGATCGCAAACGTTTCCCTCTCCGTACTGACGTAGACCGTGCCGGCGGGATCGATATCGATAGCAACAGCGGCGGCGGTGACCCCCGATTCCGCACCCAGCACAGTCGTTTGCTGCCCGTTCTTCGCCACGGTTCGAATCGCGAAAGGCCACATGAAAGCCGACTCGAGCGGAGTCATCGCACCTTCGGGCACCATCTCGCCCAGAAAATCGACGAAAACCAGTCGCCCATCAGCCCCGGCCGCCACGTCGCCAATCGTGGTCGCATCGACGTCGACAGGTGTCCACGTCTCAGCATCCGTGTCGTAGAGATAGATTCCCGTCTCGATCTCGGTCCCTGCCTTGCCCGTTCTGGACACAGCGAGGACCGATGGGGAGATGGCTGATATTCCATGAACTCTCGTAAACATCTCGTCATTGAATCGGCGCAGGGTGTCGCCAGCACTATTCAGGTGCAACCGAGACCCGGCGGACTCGGTCCAGAACCCGCCCGCAGTGTCCTGGGTCATGTTCGTCATGGAATAGGTAACGTCAATCCGGTCTTCTGGACCGACGTCCAAGGCGTTGTCGAACTCGATGGGCACGACCCGCCACGAGGTCGGCGGAACATAAGAACAGGCGCTGAGGGAAGCCAGAACCACTGCAGCGCCCCAAATCGACAACCAGCTTCTGTGCACCATGCATTCAGGATGGCCTAATTCACCGACGACCTCCCAACGAACACGGCCCGAGGCATCGAACGTTCCGTTCACGGTTCCCTGCGAAGTCCTGTCAGACCTCTCGTCGGCATTCAGCGACGACAATTCGGCCAACAGCACCTCCAGTGCCGCTCGGTCGGTCGGTCGGTCGAGAGTTTTTACCACGCTTCGGGGAGATCGACGATCTGGGGGTCATCGAGGTCCCCAAGCCGTCCGACGCTGCGGCCCTCTCGCTCCTGATCAATTTGACGGGATCCGTGACCGTGACGTTCCCCGGTCCGCGTGGACGACCTGCGGGGTGCCGTGGATGCCGAAGGTTTCCGTCATCATTTCCGCGGCCAGGACCGCGGACTCAGACGCGTGGACCACGGCGCCGACGATGTAGCGGGAGTAGATATCGATCATGACGTAGCAGTCGTAGTACTTGCCCTTGATCGGGCCAGGCAGCTTTGTAATATCCCACGAGAACACGAGCCCGGGGGCGGTGGCTAGCAGTTTCGGGATCGCCCGCGGCGGGTGGCGGGCCAAGCGGCGGCGTTCCTTGACCTGTTTGTTCTCGGCCAAGATCCGGTAGATCGTTGAGATCGACGCTAGGTAGACGCCCTCGTCCAGCAGCTGCGCGTAGATCTGGATCGGCGGTAAGTCCACGAACCGGGCCGAGTTCACCACGGACAGGATCCGGGCCCGCTCCAGGACGCCCAGCTTGTTCATTGGCACCAACGCCGGCCCGGCAGCCGGGGTTCGTGGCGCCCGGGTTGCCGTCGCCCGCGGTATCCCCACCAACGTGGCAGCGGTGCGGGTCGAAATACCCCGGCGGGTCAGTTCACGGTAGGTGGTCATCACGGTTTCGTCTGCGGTGTTTCGTCCCGCGAGCTCTTCGAAAGATTTTCGAGTAGCTCGTGCATTTTTGACATGATCTCCAACGCCACCTCCGTCGTGGCCAGGCGCTGTTCGGATTGATCGAGCTGGCGGCGGAGCCTGGCGATCTCGGATTGCTCTGGCGTGAGCCGGCCAATCTTCTCTCCGGCTTTCTTGCCCTGCAGCACGCCCGCATCACGAAGCTTTCGCCACTCGGTAATCTGCGAGGAATAGATGCCCTGCTCCGGCAGATACGCCCCGCCCCCATTCCGGGAGATCGCGTCCTCGTAAGCGGCCAAGTGCTCTAGCTTCTGCGCCGGCGTGAACGAGCGCCGCGCGCTCGGGCCACCCGCACGCGGGCCAGGACTGCTGTTCTTACTCATCGAACTATCGTCGCGCACGACGATCAAAGAAGGGCTGGACATGATCGGACTTCCTGGTTCTCGCCCTACGTCAAACGGCGGACTTGCTCTGAGCTACTGGCCTCAACTCACCCTGACGGTAATGATGAGAAGAGTCTTGAGGCTGCGTGACTCTAACCCTGACTGACGTCCTTCAAGGATTGTCTTTTACGTGATCTGTCCGCGGTCTTGAGGCTGCTCAAGGTGCGCTGACCAGGCGGACATGACTTTATAGGAGCCTGAAGCGAATTCCCATTACCGTCTTGTCTGCCCACCTGGCCAACGTGCTCATCTTTTACCCAGATGGACGCAATGGAAGGGCAGCTTCATCATGGCAACAGACCCACCGAATGTCATCGTCGGCGTCGACACCCACTCCGATACTCACTTTGTCGCCATCATCGACGAGCACGGCAAACACCTAGCTGCTGAAGAATTCCTGGCAGTCAGTTCGGGTTACCGGAAGATCCTCGCCTTCATTACCCACTTCGGTCTGATCATCGGCGTGGGCGTCGAAGGAACCGGCAGTTACGGGGCGGAACTGAGTCGAGTTCTGCGAACAGCAGGACTCCCTGTCCCCGAGGTCAACCGACCCAACCGTCAAGCACGGCGTCTACGCGGAAAATCGGATCCCTTAGACGCCTATCAGGCAGCAGAATCGGTCTTGGCCGGACGAGGCACGTCGACGCCGAAAACCAAGGACGGCCCCGTTGAATGCCTCCGCGTCCTCCGTGCCGCCCGCAGTTCAGCGATGAAGGCCCGCACAATTGCCATCAACCAGATCAAGGGGATACTCGTCTCCGCTCCGGAGCACGTGCGCAGTCGGTTCCGCCCGCTGACCACAGCGCAACTCATCCCGGCGTTGAAGCGTTCCCGTCCAATGGGAAACCTCACGGACACTGAGATCGCAACGGCCCTCACTTTGAAGAAACTTGCTGTCCGATACCGATTTCTCGAGCGGGAGATTCTTGACAC
>NZ_SOFB01000058.1:0-177588 GCF_004402815.1 Cryobacterium sp. Hz7 | reverse complement strand
TGCGCTACATCAAGCCGGACTTCGTGCACGTCTTCGTCGACGGCCGGATCGCCGAACAGGGTGGCCCCGAACTCGCCGACCGCCTCGAAGACGAGGGCTACGATCGCTTCCAGAGCGCCGACGTCGCCCGATGAGCCTCGGGACAACCGCACTGCAGTCGGCGGAATCGACCCTGGGCGCGGCGCGGTTCGATGCCGTCCAGGAGGCCCTCAAGGATGTGATCGACCCGGAACTCGGCATCAACATCGTCGACCTCGGCCTGATCTACGATCTGGGCTGGGACGATGAAAACGATGCCCTGATCATTCACATGACCCTGACCTCGGCCGGCTGCCCGTTGACCGAGGTGCTCGAGCAGGAGATCGGCGTCAACCTGGACGGCATCGTCGACCAGTTCCGCATCAACTGGGTCTGGATGCCGCCGTGGGGCATCGACAAGATCACCGACGACGGCCGGGAGATGATGAGCGCTCTTGGATTCAACATTTAGCCAGCCCGTTGCCCCGATTCGGCTGAGTCTGACCGGGGCGTGCCGATGACCTATGTGATCGCCCTGCCCTGCGTCGACGTGAAGGACCGCGCCTGCGTCGACGAGTGCCCGGTCGACTGCATCTACGAGGGTGAGCGCTCGCTCTACATCCACCCCGACGAATGTATCGACTGCGGCGCCTGCGAGCCGGTCTGCCCGGTCGAAGCCATCTACTACGAGGACGACGTGCCCGAGAAGTGGGCCGAGTACTACAAGGCCAATGTCGAGTTCTTCGACGACATCGGCTCGCCCGGCGGGGCGGCGAAATCCGGCGTGTTCCAGAAGGACCACCCGATCATCGCCGCCCTGCCCCCGCAGGTGCGGCCCTGATCCTGCCGCGATCCTGAGCGCACCGCTGTGCCGGCTACGAGCGGATGCGGCGGTGCACCGACTGCGGCTTGAGGTAGACGTGCAGACCCTCCAGGCCGAATTCGACGCCGAGCCCTGAGCCATGCCGCCCCGCGAACGGGGCGGCATGGTTTGCGGCGAAGAATTTTATCCCGATCGAGCCCGTGTCCACCCGCGAAGCCACCGCGAGGGCGGCATCCTCGTCTGCGGAGAAGACCGTCCCTCCGAGGCCGAAATCCGTGTTGTTGGCGATCCCGATGGCCTCCTCGAGGCGGTCGTAGCGCAAAATCGACAGCACCGGCCCGAAGACTTCCTCCCGGGCGATCCGCATGCCGGGCGTCACGTCGGCGAACACGGTCGGCGTGACGGAGAAGCCCCGGTCGAACCCGCTGGGCACGTCGCCGCCGGTCGTGGCGCGGGCACCCTCCGCCAGGCCCGACCGGATGTAACCAAGCACCGTGTCCCCCTGCGCGGCGGTCGCGCTCGGCCCGAACACGGTTGCCGGATCCATCGGGTCTCAGATCGCGACGGGGTCGATCACCGGGGTGGTTTGCGGGCGCGGGCGGCGGGCTGCAGCGCCGAGGGGGGAGTTGCGCGATTCCGGCCTGGATGCGCTCGGCCGTGCCGAGCAGGATCGGCAGGTTGCGTTCGAGCTGGTGGGCGCGGCTGGTCGGCAGCACGATGCCGAGCCCGCCGACGACGCGGCCGTCAGCCTGTAAGTCCGGAACCGCCAGGGAGCCGGAGCCGAGGCGAACCTCCTCCGAGGCGAGCGCGAACCCCTGCACGTGGATCTTCTCGATCTCCCGGCGGAGCTGCTCGTGGTCGGTCTTCGTGAAGGCGGTGCGGGCGATCAGCGTGCCGCCGAGCACGGCGTCCTGCACCCAGTCCTCCTCGAATGCCAGGATGGCGCGCCCCATGGCGGTGGCGTGCATGGGCAGCCGGCCGCCGACCCGGGGGGGCCTGCGGCACACGCCGGGTGCCGTAGACGCGGTCGATGTAAAGCACGTCGGCCCCGTCGCGGATGGCCAGATGCGCGGTCTCCTGGGTGAGGCCGGAGAGGTCCTGAAGGTAGGGGGCGGGCCACGTCGCGCAGCTGCCGCCCCGCGTGCTAGCCGAGTTCCCAGAGGCGCAGGCCGATCTGGTTGCGGCCGCGGGCATCCCGCTGCACGGCGCCCCACTCTTCGAGCTCGCCGAGCAGGCGGCGCACGGTGCTCTGTGGCAGCCCGCTCTCGGCGCAGATCTCGGAGAGCGACCGCGGTGCGGCGGGGTGCGGCACCCCCGTTCTGTTGCCCCCTGAAGTCCCCCCACGTGCGGCAGATTGCGTTTCGGATAACGTGGAGGGTGTGACCCACACCGCTCGCGACCTCGGAATCTCCGCCACTCCAGCCGCCCGGCCCGGGCTGCACGCCTGGCGGAACGCCGTGTTCGCACTCTTCTTCATTGCCGGACTCGCACTGGCCACCTGGATGTCCCGCATCCCGGCCGTGCGAGACGGCCTCGAGCTCTCGACCGCGCAGGTGGGCATTGTCATCTTCGGCCTCTCGGCCGGGTCGGTGATCGGCCTGGTGGCGGCGGTCGGGCTGCTCGCCCGCCTCGGCGCCCGGCGCGCCGTGGTGCTCGGCGTCGCGATCTCCTCGGCCGGGCTCATCACGGCCGGGGTCGGCACGAGCCTGCTGGGGTCCACCGAGCTGGTCTTCGCCGGGCTGGCCCTGGTCGGTTTCGGGATGGGCTCGGTCGACGTCATGATGAACGTCGAGGGGGCGGCGGTTGAGCGGGCGATCGGCAAGACGCTGATGCCGCTGATGCA
The DNA here is from genome assembly GCF_004402815.1 of Cryobacterium sp. Hz7. Classification (NCBI taxonomy): domain Bacteria; kingdom Bacillati; phylum Actinomycetota; class Actinomycetes; order Micrococcales; family Microbacteriaceae; genus Cryobacterium; species Cryobacterium sp. Hz7. Next base: position 174,904 of record NZ_SOFB01000058.1, on the reverse strand, counting down.
CGCCTGCTTCAGCCTCGGCACCGTGGTCGGCGCACTGGCGGGCGCGGGGGCATCCTTCGTTTCGTTGCCGGTGTTCTGGCACCTGGCCGGGGTTGCGCTTCTCGTGCTCGCCACGGCCGTCGCCGGGGTGCGGTATATCCCGGTGCGAGCGGAGCTCGGCGACGAGCCGGCGACGGCGTCGGCGTCGGGCGCGGAGCCGGGCGTCGCGCCGGGAACGGCGGAGGCCGGGCCGCGCCCTGCGCCGCCGTGGCGGGAGCGCCTGCGCGTCGGCCTGTCCGCGTGGGGTGACACGAGGATCCTCCTGATCGGCACGATCGTGCTGGGCATGACCTTCGCCGAGGGCTCGGCCAACGACTGGCTGGCCCTGGCCGCCGTCGACGGGCACGGGCTGAGCAACACGGAGGGCGCCATCATCTTCGGCGTCTTCGTGACGGCGATGACCGTCGGCCGAGTGTTCGGCGGGCCGATCCTGGACCGGTTCGGGCGGGTACCGGTGCTGCGCGCCTGCGCCGCGCTGGGCATCCTGGGCCTGGTGTTGTTCATCCTCGCGCCGAACGAGGGGCTGCTTTACAGCGGCACGGTGCTCTGGGGTCTCGGCGCGTCGCTCGGCTTCCCGGTGGGCATGTCGGCCGCCGCCGACGACACGCAGAACGCCGCCGCCCGAGTGAGCGCCGTCGCCATGATCGGCTACTTCGCGTTCCTCGTGGGCCCGCCCGTGCTCGGCCTGCTCGGGGAGGCCTGGGGCATCCTGAACGCCCTGTTCCTGATCCTGGCGCTGATGGTTCTGGCGGGCCTGGCCGCCCCCGCCGCGCGCGAGCGCACCAGCGCCCCCGCCGCCTAACGAATTCGACGGAGATTTTGGCGCTAGAGGCCGGTCTTGGGGCTGTTTCAAGCCGAAACGGCAAAATCTCCGTCGAATTGGTTCGGACCCGGGGCGCGGGAGGTTCGTCGAGGGTGGGCGAACGTATGCCGCGGCGCGGTTAGGCTCGAACCGTGCGCCTTGTGATTGCGAAATGTTCCGTCGACTACGCCGGGAGACTGAGCGCGCATCTGCCGCTGGCCACCCGCCTGCTCATGATCAAGTCGGACGGCAGCGTGCTCGTGCACTCCGACGGCGGCTCGTACAAGCCGCTCAACTGGATGAGCCCGCCGTGCAGCCTGGCGCTGTCCGAGCCCGATGACGACCAGACGGAGGCCGGCGTCACGGCCGTCTGGACGGTCACCCACGCCAAGACCGCCGATCAGCTCATCGTCAGCATCTACGAGGTGCTGCACGACTCCGCCCACGAGCTCGGCATCGACCCCGGGCTGATCAAGGACGGCGTCGAGGCCCACCTGCAGAAGCTGCTGGCCGAGCACATCCACCTGCTCGGCGACGGCCATATCCTGGTGCGCCGGGAGTACATGACGGCGATCGGCCCGGTCGACATCCTGGCGCGCGACTCCACGGGCGGATCCGTCGCCGTGGAGCTGAAGCGGCGCGGCGACATCGACGGGGTCGAACAGCTCACGCGCTACCTCGAACTCATGAACCGCGACCCGCATCTTGCGCCGGTGATCGGGGTTTTCGCCGCACAGATCATCAAGCCGCAGGCGCGCACCCTGGCCGAGGACCGGGGCATCCGTTGCCTCGTTCTCGACTACGACGCCATGCGCGGACTCGACGACACACAATCGAAACTCTTTTAGGGGCTGGCGGCCCGCGCGAAAGCGTATTACTCCTATTTTTCTTTAAATTCATGCGATGGATCGACCCCCGACCCCTAGTATTAGGCTGTGATTTCGACATTGACCCGCACGTGGAGTGCCATCATATTTGACCTTGACGGAACGATCACCGATTCCGCCCCGGCCATCACCAATGCCCTCGCCCGCACCTTCGCCGTGCTGGGCCGCCCGGTTCCCGCCGACGCGAAACTACTGGCCTACGTGGGGCCGCCTCTGCTGGCCGCTTTCCGCGAGTACGCCGGAATGACACCGGAGGAGGCCGCCGAGGCTGTCGCCGTCTATCGCGCCGACGACCAGGGCAAGCACCTGCTGGACACCGCCATCTTTCCGGGCGTCGCCGGACTCCTCGAGCGCATCCACGCGGCGAAGATCCCGATGGCCGTGGCCACCAGCAAAACCCAGCACAATGCGATCGCGGTGCTCGAGCACTTCGACCTGGCACAGTACTTCACCGCCATCGTGGGCTCCACCGACACCGAGACGCGCAGTTCCAAGGCCGACGTCGTGGCGGAGGCCCTCGAGCGCCTCGCCGCCGCCGGTGCCGACCTCAGCAAGCCCGTCATGGTCGGTGACCGCCGCTACGACGCGGAAGGTGCGGCCGCCCACGGCGTGCCGGCCATCCTCGTGGAGTGGGGCTACGGCTCCCCGTCCGAGGCCGCCGAGGCGACCGCGACCGTCTACTCCGCTGACACGCTCGGCAAGATGCTACTCGGCTGACACCCCCCCTCCCTGGCCCCACGAGAAAGCACCCTCGTCTCGAAACGAGGGTGCTTTTTCCGTATCCACGCGGACTCCCGCGCCAACTCCGGGGTGGCTAGATGATGGCGGCGCGCAGGGCGGCCGCCGCGGCGGCCGGGTCCTCCGCGCCGTAGATGGCGCCGCCGGCGACGGCGACCCGGGCCCCGGCACGCTGCACGGAGGCAATGGTGGCGACGCTCACACCGCCGGCCAGGGAGAACGGAACCCGGGCGGTCTCACCCTGGTTGAGCAAAGTCGAGAGCGAGAAGCCGGGCTCCGCCTGCTCGTCAAGGCCGGCGTGCATCTCGACGAAGACGGCGCCGAGCTTTGTCACTTCGCGGGCCCGCGACACCTTGTCGGCGACGCCGATCAGGTCGACGACGACGCCTTTGCCATGCTTCGTGGCCGCGGCGACGGCCCCGACGATGGTACTGTCCCCGGCCGTGCCGAGCACGGTCACCAGGTCGGCGCCGGCGGTGAACGCCAGGTCGGCCTCGAGCTCACCGGCATCCATCGTTTTGAGGTCGGCGAAGACCGTCTTGTCGGGGTGAGCGGCCTTGATGGCGGTCACGGCACGCAGCCCCTCCGCCTTGATCAGCGGGGTGCCGAGCTCGATGATGTCCACGTAGGGTGCAACCTTCGCGGCCAGCTCGAGGGCCGCATCCGTGGTGAGTACGTCCATGGCGACTTGAAGCTTCATGATGGTCTTCTTTCCGGTTCTGGTGACGTCTGGTGAGGTCTGATAGGTCTGAGTGAGTGAAAAGCATTATTCGAGGTTGGCGTGCCGCGGCCACAGTTCGTCGGCCGTGGCCCCGGATGCCTTCCACAGGCTGTGGAAGATCGCGTCGCCGAGCACGACGACGGTCTGTTCAAAGAGCGCGCCCGAGTACTGCAGTGACCGGAGTTCGTCGTGGTCCTGCTTCTGGGCGGCCGGCACGACCACGGTCACCGCGGCCAGCGCGGCGAGCGGGGAGTCCGGTGCGGTGGTGATCGCGATTACCCGGGCATCGGATGCCGCGGCGGTCTCGGCCGCGCGCACGACGGCGGCCGTCGCGCCGGACCCGCTCGCTACCAGCAGCACGTCGCCGGCCGCGATCGCCGGGGTGGTGACCTCGCCGACCACGTGCACGTCGAGCCCGAGGTGCATCAGCCGCATCGCGGTCATGCGCAGGGCCAGGCCGGACCGGCCCGCGCCGAGCACAAACACGCGCCGGGCTCCCCGCAGGGCGGCCGCAGCCTGGTCGAGGGTCGGGAGGCCGGCCGTGTCGTCACTGCTGTTCGTGCTGTTCGTGGTGTTCGCGCTGTTCGTGGTCGCCGTCGTCAAGAGCTGGCGCACGATCCCGGCGTTCTCGGCCGCGATGGCGGCGAGCGACTCGGTCACGGTCAGTGTCACGGGGGTGTCGGTGCAAGAGGGCATCCCCTTATGGTCCACTCTTTCGGGCGGGCAGGAGGCCCACCGAACGGGCGGTGCACCTACCCGAACGGATGGCTGAACGCGCCTCCGGTAGGATGCTGAGGTGAATAGTCAGCGCCCAGCCCCCTCGATCGAGCCGTTCGACTCCCGCTCGGCCGCCGCAGAGCGCGCCCGGGTCGTCGCCGACCTGACCGACACGCAGGCGACCACGCTCGAGTCCCTGCTCGCCGTGCTCCGCTCCCGGAACACGAGCGACGCCTCGGCCCGGCAAACCGCGATCGACCTGGCCGCGACGGCGATGGTGGCGCTGCGCGCCGTCTCCGACCTCGACCGGTCCCTCACCGAGGAGCCCGTTGCTCGGGCCTTCGAACGCCTGCGCGATGACCTGCGCCCGCTCGTGCGCTTCGGCGACCTCGACGTGCAGTTCATCGAGCCGCCCGTGAACGGCCGGGCCCTGCCCGGCGAGGTGGCCCACGCCGCCCGGGCCATCGTGCGCGGCGCGGTCCTGGCTCTGGTCGAGCAGGCCGGGGTGGCCCGCGTGCGCGTGCACTGGGACTGCGACGGCAGCAACCTTTTGATCCACATCCGCGACGACGGCTCCGGCGACCTCACCCCGGACAGCCCGAGCGTCAGCCGGTTGACGAGCCGGGTGGCCGCACTGAACGGCTCGCTGCGGCTGGAGGCGACGACCGGCTGGGGGTCCGAAATGACCGTCACCCTCCCCCTCGACGTGCCGCTCGCACCGCTCACGGCCGCCGCCGCGTGGGGTCTGAGCCCGCGCGAGAAGGGCGTGCTCGAGCTGGTCGCCTCCGGCGCCCGCAACCGGGCGATCGCCGAGACGCTCTCGATCAGCGAGAACACGGTCAAGTTCCACGTCGCCAACCTGCTGCGCAAGGTGGGTGCTTCCACCCGGGCCGAGCTGGCAGCGCTCTCCCGCTGAGCCGCCGCTTCCGTGCGAAACTGGCCATCGCGCAGCATCCCTTCACACCGACGGATGCCCGCCGAGAGGACACGCCATGGACGCCACCGAATGGGACACCCGCTACCGCCTCGCCCGTGAGGCACAGGCCGGCCAGGCCGGACGTCTGTGGTCGGCTCTGCCGGCACAGATCGTGCAGGACACCGTGAGCCCGTTCCCGCCGGGGCGTGCGCTGGATCTGGCCACCGGCGACGGTCGCAACGCGATCTGGCTGGCCGGCCACGGCTGGACGGTCACGGCGGTCGACTTCTCCGCCGAAGCCGTCGGCCAGGCCGAAGCGCACGCCGCCGAGGCAGGCGTGTCGGTGGACTGGCAGGTCGGCGACGCCACGACCTGGGATCCGACAGGCGAAAGCTTCGACCTGGTCACCGTGATGTACCTGCACCTGCCCGAGCCCGCCTTGCGCGCCGTGCTGGCCCGCGCCGCCGGGTGGCTCTCCCCCGGCGGGCACCTGGTCGCGCTCGGGCACGACCAGACCAACCTCGCGACCGGGGCCCCCGGACCAGGCGATCCGGCCATCCTCTACTCGCCCGAGCTGCTGCGTTCCTGCATCGACCCCGCAAGCCCGGGTGCCTCCCGGGTCGTGCGCTGCGAGACCATCCGCCGCGACCTCGCCACCGACCCGGAGGCCCCCGGCGACGGCGGCGGCGTCACGTTCGCCCTCGACACCCTGCTCGTCGTCGAAGTCTAATTACCCCCTGGGGTATGCTGAAACCCCAGCGCACATGCCACAAGGGAGTCCGATGTCCACCAATCCGGATGCGCCCGCGCCCGTGACCCCGGACGCCCGCCCCGCGCCCGCGCCCGCCGACCACACGCCGCTGCAGCGCACGGTCGTGCGGGTGCTCATCGCAGGCCAGATCCTCGGCGGCATCGGCATGGGCGCGACGCTCTCCCTCGGCGCCCTGCTGGCCGCGCAGCTCTCCGGCTCCAGCGCCTGGTCGGGCATGGCCGCCACCATGAGCACCCTCGGCGCCGCCCTCGTGGCCGTACCGCTGGCCCGCCTGGCCCAGCGCCGCGGGCGCCGCCGCTCCCTCGCGACCGGCTCGCTAATCGCCGGCTCCGGCGCTGTTCTCGCCATCACCTCGGTCGCGGTCGACATCTTCCCGCTGCTCCTGCTGGCCCTGATGCTCCTCGGCGCCGGATCGGCCACGAATCTGCAGGCCCGCTTCGCCGCCACCGACCTCGCGAGCACACAATTCCGGGCGCGCGACCTGTCCATCGTGGTCTGGTCGACGACCATCGGCGCCGTGCTCGGCCCGAACCTGTTCGGCCCCGGCGAGACCGTGGGGAAGGCCCTCGGCCTGCCCCCTCTGACCGGTGCCTTCGCCTTCTCCCTGATCGCCACGGTCGGCGCGGCCGTTGTCTACACGGTCGGACTCCGCCTCGACCCGCTGCTCACCGCCCTCGCCGCACGCGAGGTCGACCCCGTCGGCGGCACGCGGCGCGGCGGCCTGGCCATCGTGCGCGTCAACCCGCAGGCCCGCTTCGCAGTAGTCGTGATCGCTTGCAGCCACGCCACCATGGTCGCCCTGATGTCGATGGCCCCGGTGCACCTGCGCGACCACGGCGCCACCCTGACGCTGGTGGGGCTGACCATCAGTTTCCACGTCGCCGGCATGTACGCGCTCTCGCCCGTCTTCGGTTGGCTGGCCGACCGGCTGGGACGGATGCCCGTCATCCTCATCGGCCAGAGCCTGTTGCTGGTCTCGCTGGCGATCTTTTGGCTGGCCGGGGAGTCACAAACTGCCATGACGGTGGGGCTGATCCTGCTCGGACTGGGCTGGTCGGCATCCGTCGTCGCCGGCTCGGCGCTGATCGCCGAGGTGGTGGGCGTGCACGACCGCGCCGCCCTGCAGGGTTTCTCCGACCTATCGATGAACGGGGCCGGTGCCCTCGGCGGAGCCCTGGCCGGCCTGATCCTGAGCGCGATCGGCTACTCCGGGCTCGGGCTGGTCACCATGGTGCTCGCGGGCGTCATCGTCGTCTGGTCTGCCGTTCGCGGCACCACGGCCCGGCCGGTCGTGCGCTAACCGGGTCAGTCCTGACGATTGGTTATTTCACTGCGGCAGGTGCGAGTCGACCGCACCGCGTGGACGCTTTCCGCACAGCTGGCATCCCGCCCTCGGTGTCGAACCAATTCGACGGAGATTTTGTGCTGAGAGCGCTCTTTCCAACTGTTTGAACCCGATTTGGCCAGAATCTCCGTCGAATTCGTTCGGGACGCAGGTACTGCGGGGCCTCAGACTCGACAGACGTAGGGGCTGGAACGCTGGCCGACCCCCTCGCTGGCCGACCGGCCAGCTAGCGAACGGATGCCGGCGCGGGCTGCCGCCCCGCGGCGAGCGCGAGCAGCGCCGGAATGCCCACCGGCTCCTCCGCCAGCAGCGGCACCACCGCGAGCCGCGGGGCGCGCTTCTCGTGCACGTGCTCGAGCTCGGGGAGCTCGTTCCGGGCCCGCGCGAGCAGCAGCGGGTTGGTCGGCGCCGCCGCGGCGATCGAGTTGTTCACGATCCACGCCCACGGGGTGATGCCGGCCCGCTCCAGGTCGGCCTGCAGCTCCGCGGCCTCGAGCACGGGCGTGGTCTCGGCGAGGGTGACCAGGATCACTTTCGTCTGCTCCGGGTCCTGCAGCCGCATCATCGGCGTCGTCAGACGGATGCCGTCGCCCAGCTGCCGGCTGACCTCGCGGTGGTACGACCCGGTCGCATCCAGCAGCAGCAGAGTGTGGCCCGTGGGCGCGGTATCCATCACGACGAAGGTGCCCTTCGCCTCCCGGCTCACGCGGGAGAAGGCCTGGAACACGGCGATCTCCTCCGTGCACGGCGAACGCAGGTCCTCGCGGAGCATGGCTTGGCCCTGCGCATCGAGGTGAGCGCCCTTCGTGCGCATGACCCGCTCGGAGTAGTTGGCGATTTCGACGGCCGGGTCGATCCGGGACACGGTCAGGTTCGCCAGCCCGCCAGCCAGGGTGTCATCGAGGTGCGCGGCCGGGTCGGTCGTGGTGAGGTGCACGGGCAGCCCGCGTTCGGCGAGGCTGACGGCGATCGCCGCCGCGAGCGTGGTCTTGCCCACACCGCCCTTGCCCATCAGCATCACCAGGCCGTGGCCGCCGGCCTCGATCTCGTCGACGAGAGCCGAGAGCGGGGCCCCCGGAGCGACCGTGGCGATTCCGGTGCCCGGTGTCGGGACGACTTCAGGCTCGAACAGGCTGCGGAGCGCGGCCAAGCCGACCATGTTGGTGCTCTTCAGCCCCACGTAGTCGGTGGGCGCGGTGCGCAGCCCCGCGGGCATCGCCGCGAGCGCCTGCTGTTCGCGCTCCCGGATGGCGTCGAAGAGCGGGTCGGCCTCGGCGGGCGTGCCCGCATCGGCATCAGAATCCGTTGCCGGTCCGGCCGGCAGGATGCCGTTGACCACCAGGTGCTGACGCTGCATGCCGATGGCGTCGAGTTCTGCCTGGGTGCGGGCGGCCTCCCGCAGGGCGCCGCCCTGGGCGCGCGCCACGAGCACCAGCCGGGTGCGGGCAGGGTCGGCGAGGGCGGCCACGGCGTCGGCGTAGACGGCGCGCTGCTTCTCGAGGCCGGAGAGCGGCCCGAGGCAGGACGCGTCGCCCGTGCCCTCGGTGAGGAAGTCGGTCCACGACCCGGGCAGCTGCAGCAGACGGATGGTGTGCCCGGTGGGGGCCGTGTCGAAGAGAATGTGGTCGTACGCGGCCGTCCACGCGGCATCCGTCAGCAGGTCGGTGAACTCGTTGAACGAGGCGATCTCGGTGGTGCAGGCACCCGAGAGCTGCTCCTCGATCGAGGCCATCTCGGCGGGCGGCAGCAGGCCGCGCACCGGGCCGACGATGCGTTCGCGGTACTGCGCGGCCGCCTGCTCGGGGTCGATCTCGAGGGCCGACAGGCCGGGCACCGCCGCGATCGGCGTGACCGTGTTGCCGATGGTCACCCCGAAGACCTGGCCCACATTGGAGGCCGGATCGGTGCTGACCAGCAGCACGGATGCCCCGGACTCGGCCAGACGCACCGCGCTCGCGCACGCGATGGAGGTCTTGCCGACCCCGCCCTTGCCGGTGAAGAAGAGGAAACGTGGGGCGTCGTCGAGGAAGCGCAGGGTCGTCATGATCGGCCCTAGCAGCAGCCGCCGTTGCCGCAGCAGCCGGCATCGGCGCCCGCGGTATTTTCAGTGATCTCGGTGGCTGTGGCGCTACCGGACCCGGCCATGGCTAGCAGCCGCACCGTTCCCTCCGGCTGCACGGCCGCACGGTGACTGGCCGCGCCGGTGTCGACAGCCGCCACGTCGGTCCAGCTCGCGAGCTCGGCGCGGGTCGGGTAGCGGCCGGTGAGCACGGTGGCTCCCCCTACGAGCGTGACGGGCAGGCCCTCCTGGCCGACGGTGTGCAGGAACTGGCGGGCCACCTCGTTCTGCACGAAGGCGAGGGGCTCCTGGGCCAGGTTGAATCGGGCAATGTCGCCGCCGTTCGCGCGGGTGAAATCGAGGTCCGCGGAGAAGGTGACCAGCGCCTGGTCGACGTCGACTCCGCAGATGCCTGTGCCGCAGCACAGTCCCGGTTCGAAAATCTCGATGTGTGCCATGGGTGACCATCTCCTAGACCGGCATCCAGAGGGGACGACTTGTCCGTGATGACGGTCCTCCCAGTATATCGACGCTTATCGATATTTGGCGACTCGTTTGCGTTAGCACTGGCTCCCGTTGCGAGCGCGGGAGTGGAAGACTGACTGCGGGCGCCTCTGCCCTGTTCATCATTCAACCCGAAAGGCATGCGATGACCGACGCGCACGACGCCGCAGACCTTCTCCCGCTGCTCTTCGAGCAGGAACGTGTCATTCAGTTCGACTCCTTCGACGTGGGCGACGCCTGGGCCGTCGGGTCGCGGCTCGTGGAACTCGGAAACGCCCGGCGGCATCCGATCGCGGTGTCGATCATGTTCGGCGACCAGCGCGTCTTCCATGCCGCCCTGCCCGGTGCCTGCGCCGACAATGACGCCTGGCTCGAGAACAAGTTCCGGGTGGTGCGGCGCTTCGCCAACTCCTCCTACGCCGTGGGCATGCGCTTCCGAGCGAACTCCCGCGACTTCAGCACCGACTCGAACCTCGACCCGAACACACACGCCGCGCACGGCGGCGCCTTCCCCCTGCGCGTACGGGGCTCGCTCATCGGCGTCGTCGGCGTCTCCGGGCTGGCCCAGCGCGATGACCACGACCTTGTCGTCGAGGCGCTCGAGGAATACCGCCGCACCCACGGCTGACCGGCAACGGTCTGGCCCGCACCCGACTCCCCTGCCCCGGCTGCCCCGTCCCGCGGCCCTGTCCCGCAGCCCTGTCCCGCAGCCTGCCCGGATGTGAAAGTCTGGACCGAAGCCCCTGACCTGCTTTCGTTGGAGTATCCGTGACCGCCGCACCTGTCCGTTCGATGTCGCAATTCGACGCGGGCATGCCCGACGATCGCATCACCCTGCGGTTCATGGCCGTTCCCGCCGACGTCGCCGCTTCGGGCGCGACCGTGGCCGCTGGCAGCGTGCTCGAGTGGATTGACAAGGCCGCTTACGCCTGTGCGGTGGGCTGGAGCGCATCCGACACGGTCACCGCCTACGTCGGCAATGTGCACTTCACCCGGCCGATAAAGCCCGGCAACCTGGTCGAGGTGCACGCCCGCATCATCCACACCGGACGCACGAGCATGCACGTGCTTGTCACGGTCGAGACCACGGATGTCCGCGCCCGCGAATACAGTCCGGCGACCCACTGCATCCTCGTCTTCGTCGCCGTCGACGATGCCGGGAAGCCGCAGGAAGTTCCCTTGTGGGTGCCCCACTCCGACGTCGACCGGGAGCTGCAAGAGAACGCGACGGCCCGGCTCGAGCCGCGCAAGCGCATCCAGACTGTCATGCGCTCACAGGAATATACCGATGACAGCACCACGCCAGGCACGGTGTTCCGGTTTTTGGCCGACCCCGCCGACGCGAACTGGGGCGGCAACGCCCACGGCGGAACCGTGATGCGCTGGATCGATGAGGCCGCCTTCGCTACGGCGGCGGCCTGGAGCTCCGTAGCGGCCGTTGCCGTCTACTCGGGCGGCATCCACTTCTACCGGCCGATCCACATCGGGCACATCGTCGAAGTGGATGCCCGGCTCATCCACACAGGCAAGCGCAGCATGCACATCAGCATCCGGGTGCGCTCGGGCAGTCCACGCACGCCCCACGATTTGCACCTCACGACGCAGTGCATGAGCATTTTCGTCGCACTCGGCGCGAACGGGCACGCCGAGCCGGTAGAACCACTGACGCTGATCACCCCGGAGGACAAGCGGCTCGACCAGCACGCCCGGGACCTGATGGAATTGCGCGCGCCGCTGGTCATGATGCCCGTTGACCACCTGCGCCTGCCGTGACCGGCGCGCCCTTACGGCCCGAACGAATTCGACGGAGATTTTGCGCGAATCGGACCTAAATCCTGCGAAAGAGCGCTTTCACGCCAAAATCTCCGTCGAATTGGTTCTACACCGGCTCAGGGGAACCGACGGGTCACTCCGGGGGGTCGTTCGCATGCTCGGCGGCTGCGGCCAGTGCGGCGCGCTCGCTTTTCGAGAGCCGCGCGACGTAAGCGCGCTTGAGTTCGGCCCAGCGGGGCATCGAGACCTGGTTGGCAGGTACCTGCTGGTCGGAACCGGTGGGAGTGGAGCGGTCGGCCATGGGGTACTCAGCGACGCTCGCCGATTGGGGCGGCGCTCGGCGGGGACTGGCGGGACAGGAACGCTCTCTTCAGGGACGCCCAACGCAGCAGGGAAACGTAGTGGGTAGCGGTGGATCCGGATGTATCAGCCAATGGTTCTCTCAGTCTCAAACGTGGTTTGAACGGCACGCCGCTGAGCCTGGTTCAATAGAAGAGCGATCGAGATTGTCACGGTAGAACATCGGGATCTGTCACGGTTGAGCATCGAGATGAAGACCGGCCCACCACCATCAGCGGACGGGATCGCAATTCACCAGTATACCGCGTCGCCTCTCAGGTCCACTGTCTCTAGCCCGGCATCCGCCCAGACGTTCGGGCTAGAGTCGGCGGATGCAACCGCCTCGCCCTGACGCCGACACCGCCGCCTCGACCCGGAACGCTCCGTCGACCGCACTAGGGAACGCGCCATTCGCGGGCTTCGTGCAGGTGCGCGGGGCTCGGGAGAACAACCTCCGGAACGTTGATGTCGACGTTCCCCGGGACGCCATCGTCGCCTTCACCGGGGTCTCCGGCTCCGGAAAGTCGTCGCTGGCGTTCGGCACCATCTTCGCGGAGGCCCAGCGCCGGTTTCTGGAGTCCGTCGCGCCCTACGCGCGTCGGCTGATCCAGCAGGGCCACACCCCGCAGGTTGACGAAATCATGGGGCTGCCGCCGGCCGTGGCCCTGCAGCAGCGCCGAGGTGCGCCCAGCTCCCGCTCGAGCGTGGGCACCCTGACCACCCTGTCCAACTCGCTGCGCATGCTGTATTCCCGGGCCGGCATGTACCCGGCGGCTGCCCCACGCCTCGAGTCCGACTCCTTCTCCCCCAACACCGTGGCCGGCGCCTGCCCGCAGTGCCACGGCCTCGGCACGGCGCACACCGTGACCGAGGCAACCCTCGTGCCCGACCCTGCCCTGAGCATCCGTGACGGCGCCATCGCGGCCTGGCCGGGCGCCTGGCAGGGCAAGAACCTGCGGGACATCCTGATCACCCTTGGCTACGACGTGGACACCGCCTGGCAGGACCTGCCGCGCTCTGCGCGGGACTGGATCCTGTTCACTGAGGAACAGCCCGTGGTGGAGGTCACACCGCAGCGCGACCGCATCGCCAAGCCGTACCAGGGCCGATTCTGGAGCGCGAAGAGTTACGTGCTGCACACCCTGGCCGACTCCAAGAGCCAGAGTCAGCGGGAGCGCGCGCTGCGGTTCGTCGAATCCGGCCCGTGTCCGCTGTGCGACGGCAGCGGTCTCACGCCCGCGGCCCTGGCGGTCACGGTGGCCGGCCGGTCGATCGCCCAGCTCAACCTGCTGCCGCTGACCGTGCTCGCCGAGCTGCTTCGCCCGACGCTCCGGGCGAGCGGCGCCGAGCGCACCGCCGCGCCTGGTTCCGCGGAGCCGCACACCGCGAGGCCGCACGCCGCGGAGCCCACGGAGGCCGCCGTGACCCTCACCCGGGACCTGCTCGCCCGCATCGAGGTGCTGCTCGAACTGGGCCTCGGCTACCTGAGCCTCGGGCGCGCGACGCCCACCCTCTCCCCCGGCGAGATGCAGCGCCTGCGCATCGCCACCCAGCTGCGCTCGGGCCTGTTCGGCGTGATCTACGTGCTCGACGAACCGTCGGCCGGGCTGCACCCGGCCGACGCCGAACCGCTGCTGCTCGTGCTGGAGCAGCTGAAGGCATCCGGCAACTCGGTCTTCGTCGTCGAGCACAACATGGACATCGTGCGCCGCGCCGACTGGGTCGTCGACGTGGGCCCGCTGGCCGGGGCCGGCGGCGGCGTCGTGCTTTACAGCGGACCCATCGCAGGTTTGGCCGATGTGTCGGAGTCGGTTACCCGGCAGTTCCTGTTCCCGGCCGCGCCGGAGCCGGCCGCGCCAGCCACGCTCCAGCCCGACGCGCCCCAGCCCGCGGCGCTGCGCACACCAGAACGCTGGCTGGGCCTGCACGGTGTCACCCGGCACAACCTCCGAGGCGTCGACGCCGGCTTCCCGCTCGGTGTGCTGACCGCGGTGACCGGCGTGTCCGGTTCGGGCAAATCCACCCTGGTCAGCCAGGTTCTGGCGGATGCCGTGCGGCTCGCGCTGCATCCGGAGTCCGACGTCGCCGTCGCCTCTGATCCGACGGCAGCCGCAGGCGCCGTCGACGACGACGGCAACGACGGCGAACGCGGCGACCCCGAGCCGCGGGCGCGGGTCGACCGGATCACCGGCCTGGAGGCCGTGGACCGCCTGGTGCGCGTGGACCAGAAGCCGATCGGGCGCACTCCGCGCTCCAACCTGGCCACCTACACCGGGCTCTTCGACGCGGTGCGCGCGACCTTCGCGGCCACGGACGAGGCCCGGAAGCGCGGCTACGGCGCCGGGCGGTTTTCCTTCAACGTGCCCGGCGGCCGCTGCGAGACCTGTCTCGGAGAGGGCTCGGTGAGCGTCGGGCTGCTCTTCTTGCCCGGCAGCTACACGCCCTGCCCGACCTGCCTTGGCTCGCGCTACAACCCGGAGACCCTTCAGGTGACCTATCAGGGCAAGTCCATCGCCGACGTGCTCGGCCTGAGCGTCGAGGAGGCCGCCGGCTTCCTCGCCGACGTGCCGGCCGCTGCCCGCAGCCTCGCCACCCTGCGGGAGGTCGGGCTCGGCTACCTGCGTCTCGGCCAGCCGGCCACCGAGCTCTCCGGCGGCGAGGCCCAACGCATCAAGCTCGCCACCGAACTGCAGCGCGCCCGCCGCGGCCACACGATGTACCTCCTCGACGAGCCGACCACCGGACTGCACCCCGCGGATGTCCGCCTTCTCCTGGCCCAGCTGGGCCGCCTCGTCGACGCCGGCAATACGGTGATCGTCGTCGAGCACAACCTCGATGTGGTGGCCGCCGCCGACTGGGTGATCGACCTGGGACCGGCCGGCGGAGATGCGGGCGGCCAGATCGTGGCGACCGGAACCCCGGATGCCGTCGCGCGGCACCCGCACAGCCGCACCGCGCCTTACCTTGCCCGCCGCTTGGCTGATCGCTAGTTCGGCGACGCAAGTGCCATAGATTGGGAGGCGTACGTGTCGGCGCGAAGGAGCACTCATGACTGGTTGGCGGATCCGCGACTTTCACTCGGACGACCTCGACGGCATCCTTCGCCTCTGGGAAGAGATCACGGCCGCCAAGACGGAGCCCGTCTACGGCCTGTCCGAGGTGCTGGCCTCCTGCCAGAAGGATGACGCCGTGGTCGCCCTTGCCGGCGACGAGGTCGTCGGGGCCGCCGTGGGCCGCGCCGCCCACGCCCAGGGCTGGGTCGTCTTCCTCGCCACCGCGCAGCGTTACCAGGGCCGCGGCATCGGCACGGCCCTGCTGGCCGCCCTCGAGAAGAAGATGTCCCGGCACGCGTTGACCAAGCTGTCCGCGCTGATGCCCGAATCGGCCACGCGCGTCGACGCCTTCGTGAAGCGGGGCTTCGAGGTCAAGCAGCACCTGCGCTACTTCGAGCGCCACATCCCGGTGCAGCGCGAGGAGCTGCGATCG
The DNA here is from genome assembly GCF_004402815.1 of Cryobacterium sp. Hz7. NCBI lineage: Bacteria > Bacillati > Actinomycetota > Actinomycetes > Micrococcales > Microbacteriaceae > Cryobacterium > Cryobacterium sp. Hz7. Next base: position 159,806 of record NZ_SOFB01000058.1, on the reverse strand, counting down.
CTCAGCGAACTGGGCGGGCGCATCCTGCCGCGCGATCTCTGGGAGGGCGTCGGCGGCATGCGCGCCGAAAAGGAGCTGCTCGAACGAAGGCTCGTTATGCCGCTGGCCAAACCCGACATGGCCGAACAGTACGGCGTCGTGCCACCGAAGGCGGTCGTGCTCTTCGGGCCTCCCGGAACGGGCAAGACCACCTTCGCAAAGGCCATCGCGTCGCGGCTGGAATGGCCCTTTGTCGAGGTCTTCCCCTCGCGGCTCGCGGCTGACCCCAAGGGCCTTGCCGGTGCGCTTCGGGAGACCTTCCTGAAGATCTCCGAGCTGGAGCACGCGGTCGTGTTCATCGACGAGGTCGAGGAGATCGCGGCGCAACGCGGCGGCGAGCCACCCTCGGCGCTGCAGGGCGTCACCAATGAGCTGCTGAAGATCATTCCCGCCTTCCGCGAGCAGCCCGGCCGGCTCCTGGTCTGCGCCACGAACTTCATCCGCGCCCTCGATTCCGCCTTTCTCCGGCACGGACGCTTCGACTACGTCATCCCGATCGGGCTTCCGGATGTCGCCGCCCGCCAGGCCATCTGGGAGCGCTACATCCCCGAGGGCAGGAAAAGCACGGTCGACCTGAGCGCGCTCGTCACCGCAAGCGACGGGTTCTCACCAGCCGACATCGAGTACGCCGCCCGGCGCGCCTCTCAGCAGGCGCTGGAACGCGCACTGTTCGAGGGGGAGGACGAGTCGACGCCCGGCGGCCCGGGCACCGAGGACTACCTGGTCGCGATCCGGTCGACCCGCACGACCGTGTCGGCCCAGGTCGCCAGCGAATTCCTGGAGGACATCGAGCGGCTCGCCCGGCTCTGAGCACGAGGTGCCGGGCAACGGACACCGCGCCAGGCCGGCAACCTCAGGCCCCGAGGCCCCGTTCGGCGCGGCCCGATTCCTGGATGAACTCGGTCAGGGTGGCTTCGATCGTGGCATACGACCAGCGGTACGCGGCATCCTCGTCGCGCGCGAACAGCGCCTCGGCCAGCTGGTTGTGCCGGTGGGCCGACGGCGGCGTGTACTCGGTGATGGTGAAGCGCTTCTCCTCCTCGCGCGTGCGGAGGAGCGCCGCGACCGTGCCGGCGAAGTGCCCCATCACGCTGTTGCCGGAGGCGATCAGGATCAGGGAGTGGAACTCGATGTCGGCCTCGAGGAACCCGCGACCGTCGCCGGCAAGGTCAGCCGCGACCATGCCCTCGGCTGCCGCCCGCACCGCGTCCAGCTGCTCGGCGGTCATCAGGCGCGCGCTCAGTCGGGCGGCCACAGGCTCGATGCCGAGGCGCAGTTCGAGCATCTCGCGCATCTGGGTGAGATAGTCGGTGCCGCGTCCGCGCCAGTAGATGATCTGCGGGTGCATCAGGTCCCAGGAGGTGCGAGGCAGCACCTGGGTGCCCACCCGCTGCCGCGGCTCGACCATACCCAGCGACTGCAGCACCCGCAGTGCCTCGCGCAGCACGGAGCGAGAAACCGCGAATTCCTCGCTGATCACGTCCAGGTTCAGGATGTCGCCGGTCAGGTATCCGCCGTCGACGATCTGTTGGCCCAGCGAGTTCACCACCCGCGCATGAAGCCCTCGCTCACGCCACACTCCTGCGCCCGCCCCACGGTTCATCTCAGCTTCTCCCTGCGGACTGGCCGCGCGCGTCGTCGCTACGTCGCCCATCGTGATCGTACCGGCGTTGGTCCCGGAGTCGCGATTCGTGTGCCACACTCAAATATCTGATTAATCAGATTATTAGACGATGAGGTCGCAGTGAAGCAGCCTCGGAATGGAAATTCAGATGATTCTTCCCTACGCGGCTCCGGTGGTTCCGATTGAACCGGCCGGCAGCGACCTCCAGCTCATCCTCGCCGCCCTCGTCGGCGTCGCGGTGATCATCCTGCTCATCACCTGGCTCAAGGTGCATCCGTTCCTCGCCCTCTCGATCGGCGCCGTGGGCGTCGGCGTCGGGGCCGGCCTCGCTCCCGCCGCCGCCGTCACGAGCTTCAGCGCCGGCTTCGGCGCCACCATGGCCGGCGTCGGCATCCTGGTCGGCTTCGGCGCCATGTTCGGCAAGCTGCTGGCCGACTCCGGCGGAGCCGACCGCATCGTCGACTCGCTGGTGACGCGCTCGAGCGCCCGCACCCTGCCGTGGACGATGGCCCTGATCGGCGGGCTGATCGGCCTGCCGATGTTCTTCGAAGTCGGCCTCGTGCTGCTCATCCCGGTGATCATCCTGGTGGCCCGCCGCAGCGGGCTCTCGCTCATCCGCATCGCCATCCCGGCCCTCGCCGGCCTGTCCGTCATGCACGGCCTGGTGCCGCCGCACCCCGGTCCGCTCGTGGCCGTGACCACTCTCGATGCGAACCTCGGGCTCACTCTCGCGATCGGCGTGCTCATCGCCATTCCGACCGTCATCATCGCCGGCCCGATCTTCAGCCGGTTCGCGAGCCGCTGGGTCTCCGTGCCTGTGCCGGCCCTGTTCCTCACCAACGAGGATCAGGGTCTGGGCGAGAACATGCGGCGCCCGAGCTTCCTGATCACCATCTCGGGCATCCTGCTCCCCGTCGTGCTGATGCTCGCCCGATCGATCGCCGACGCGATCGACCCGGGATCCACCTCGCCTCTCAACGCCACGCTCGACTTCCTCGGCACGCCGATGATCGCCCTCGGCATCGCTGTGATCTACGCGATGATCGTCTTCGGTCGCGGTGGCGGCATGGACCGCGCCGGGGTCGCCAGGTCCCTCTCCGACTCCCTCCCGCCGATCGCGGGCATCCTGCTCATCGTGGGTGCGGGCGGCGGGTTCAAGCAGGTGCTCATCGACACCGGCATCGGCACCGTCATCGCCGACGCCGTGGCCGGCAGCAGCGTCTCGGTGCTCGTGCTGGCGTGGTTCGTCGCCGCCCTGATCCGCGTCGCTACCGGGTCGGCCACCGTCGCCACCGTGACGGCCGCCGGCATCCTCGCCCCCGTCGCGGCCAGCCTGGGCAGCACGGATGTCTCGCTGATGGTTCTCGCCATCGGCGCCGGTTCGCTCTTCCTCTCCCACGTCAACGATGCCGGATTCTGGCTCGTCAAGGAGTATCTCGGCACGACCGTCGGGCAGAATCTGAAGACCTGGACCGTGATGGAATGTCTGATCTCCGTGGTCGGCCTTGCCGGCGTCCTCCTGCTGAATATCGTGATCTAGCATGTTCGAGACTCAGCAGCCCGTGCTCGTGATCATGGGCATCTCCGGATCCGGTAAGTCCACCGTGGCGGGGCTCCTCGCCGGCCAGCTGGGCTGGGATCTCGAGGAGGGCGACGACCTGCATCCCCAGGCGAACATCGACAAGATGTCTGCCGGTCGGCCTTTGAACGACGAGGACCGCGCGCCCTGGCTCGACACGGTCTCCTCGTGGATCATCGAGCACACCATGGCGGGGGCGCCGGGAATCATCACCTGCTCGGCGCTCAAGCGCCGTTACCGCGACGTGCTGCGCGAGCACAACGTGATCTTTGTGCACCTGACCGGGTCGACGGACCTGATCGGGCGCCGGCTTGCGACGCGCCTCGACCACTACATGCCGACCTCCCTGCTCGATTCGCAGGTGGCCACACTCGAGGCGCCTGACGCCGACGAGCGCGCGATCTCCATCGACGCCGGCCGCGCTCCGGCCGAGGAGGCCGCCGAGATCGTGCGGCGGCTCGGGCTCACGCCCCGGTCCGGCTCGTCGAGCCTGGGCGCGCGAGAACCGGGCAAGTCCTCGGTGCCGGGGTCGCGAGCGATTTCCTGATCGGGTCTGGCGAGTGTCGGCGGCATGAACTACACTCACAGAATCGAATAGATGTTCGAGAAAATCAAGGGAGCCACGCATGCCTCAGATCATTGACGCAGTCGTCGACGTGGAGCTGTCCGTCGACGGCGACCCGCGGGCGTTCATCTGGAACCGGTTCGAACACACCGTCATCGGCCAGCCGCAGGCGATCTTCACCCGCACCCGCTGGTGGGAGAATGCCGGCGGCGTGCCGTCCCGCATCGACACCGAGCTCTGGCGCCTCGATGCCTCGCGCGGCGACGAGGAACAACACCGCTACGACCTGCGCCGCGACACCGACGGGTCGTGGGTGCTCGCGCTCGACTGGGGGTGAGCCCCGGCCCGGGTGTCGCCCCGGACCGAGGCTGCTCCCAGCTGACGCCGATCCGCCCGGTATACCCTGAGGGGGCATCCACGGTGAGCGACAGGCCGACGGAAGCCCAGACCACAGTTCGGACGGAGGCGGCAAGCTGCACACACGCGCTGCGATCTCGCTCCGTGGTGGACGCCGGGTCTTCCACTCCGCCCTGCTCATGATGGCCGCGCTGCTGCTCTGCCTGCTCGCGGCGCACACGGCCGGAACCGGACACGGGCCGGCGCACGGACCGGGCGGCCTGTCCTCGGCCCCGACCGCTCCCGCTCCCTCATCAACAACAGCGTCAACAACCATGACCACTGCGATGACCGCCGACGCACACTCCGCGGCCGGGCACACCGCATCATCCGCCGCGCCTCTCGCTGCATCCCTCGCTGCATCCCTCCCGGCATCCCTCACCGCATCCCTCACCGGCCCGCTGCTCGAGCGCATCGCGCCCGCGACCGCGACCGTGGTCGCCCTGTCCGCCGGCGCACTCGGCAGCGCCGACACCCACGCGATGTCCGGTCTGGCCACCCTCTCGATGACGTGTTCCCTGCTGCTTGTGCTGGTCGGCCTGATTCTGCTGGCACGGCGCCCGTCGGCCTGCCGTCGCCTGCTCGAGGCCGGCAGCTTCATCGTCGGCTCCTTTTGGGAGATTCCGCTGCACCTGCATCGGCCCCGCCTCACCCTGCTCTCCATCAGCCGCATTTAGGCCGAAACCCTCGCCAGCGCACCCCACCGGCCTGCGCGGCCCGGCCGCACCCCGGCCCCCGGTTTCTCGCCCTTTTGTCAACGAATGGAACACCAATGCTCCGCACCATCCGCACCTCGCTGATCGCCGCCGCCGCGCTCACCACGGCGCTCACCCTTACCGCCTGCGGCGACCCGACCCCGGCCGCCGACGCCCCGGCCGCCGACGGACCCACCGCCACCGCGTCCGCCAACGCCAACGCCGCGGATGTCGACTTCGCCCAGATGATGATCCCCCACCACGAGCAGGCCGTCGCGATGAGCGACGACTTCCTCGCCAAGCACGGCACCGACCCGCGCGTCGTCGCCCTGGCGACCAAGATCAAGGCCGCGCAGGAGCCCGAGATCACCCAGCTGACCGATTGGGGCGCCGAAACGGGCGGCATGTCCGACATGAACCACGGCACCGACGGCATGATGAGCGAGGCCGACATGATGACGCTCGGCAACGCCTCGGGCGCAGACGCCGACCGGGTGTTCCTCAAGCTGATGATCGCGCACCACGAGGGCGCAATCGCCATGGCGCAGACGCACATCGACGAGGGCAGCAACGCCGACGCCCAGACCCTCTCGGCCACCATCGTCGCGTCGCAATCCGCCGAAATCGCCGTCATGACCGACCTCCTCGCCGCGTACTGACCCATGACGACGTCCAGCAGAACCCTCCGCTTCGGCGGCGCCGCCCTGATCACCGTCGGCCTCGCGGCCGCGCTGGCCGGTTGCGCGCCCACTCCGGCTGCTCCGCCAACCGGCACGTCTGCCCCCACCACGGCGGCTTTTGAACACATTCACGGCCTCGGCGCCGACCCGTCCACCGGCAAGACCTACGCCGGCACGCACCAGGGCGTGTGGCAGATCCCGACCGACCTGCTGCCCGACAGCTACCTGGCCGGCGCGCCGGAGGCCGGGCTCACCCAGCCCACCCCGAGCGATGGCCCGGCCTTCGACGCCATGGGCTTCACGGTGGCCGCGCCGGGCCTGCTGCTGGCCTCCGGGCATCCGGGCTCCGACGAGTCCACGTTGGTGGGCCCCAACGTGGGACTGATCAGCAGCGTGGATGCGGCAGCCACGTGGTCGAACGTCTCTCTCGCCGGCAAGACCGACTTCCACGACCTCGACGCGGTGACCCTGCCGCCGGGAGCCTTGCGCGTCTACGGCTACGACGCCGCCGCCGGCAGGGTCAGCATCAGCGACGACGATGGGGCCACCTGGTCGCCCGGAGCCGCGGTGGCGCTGCGCGACCTCGCCGCCGACCCGGCGACCCCCAACCGGGTCTTCGCGACCACCGAGAACGGCCTCGCCGTGAGCAAGGATGCCGGGCGCACGTTCGCGCTGGTCCCCGGCGCACCGATGCTGTACCTGATCGACGTTCAGGATGCCGCGGCCGGCGGGGGTGTCGTCGGCATCGACCCGGAGGGCGTGCTCTGGCACGAGGAGGCCGGAAGCGGAACCTGGACCCGCGGAGGACAGACCGACGGCAGCCCGGAGGCCTTCGGCTTCGTCGGCGGGAGCGTGCCCTGGCTCCTCGCCGCCGACCGACGCGGGGTCGTCGCGAGCGACGACTTCGGTCTCACCTGGACCGTGCTCGTTGCGGCCCAGGCCTAGCCCGGTGCGACGGATGAAGCTATGACCACCACGCTCCCAGCCGGTTCCCAGCCGCGCCGGGCAGAACCCGCTGCTCGCCTAGAATGAGCCGGAAAGAATTGAAGGCCATGAAGCACACTGGGTTGTTCCGGCGCACGCCACCGGTTGCGGTCGAAACCGGCCGTCTCGCCGATTTCGCTTACCTCGAACCCGGCGCGGTCTACCTCGACTCCGCCTGTCAGAGCCTCCGGCCGCAGCCGGTCCTCGACGCCCTGACCGAGTACTACACGGAGTACAACGCCTGCGGCGGGCGCGTGAAGTACGCCTGGGGCACCCGCGTCGACCGGGAGGTGCAGGACGCCCGCCGGGCCGTGCTCGAGCTGCTCGGCCTCTCCGGCCGGGGTCACGCGGTCTCCTTCACCCTCAACACGACCTTCGGGCTGAACCTGCTGCTGCAACAGCTGCCGCAGGGCCGGTTCGGGCAGATGGTCACGAGCCACATCGAGCACAATTCGGTCTTCCTGCCCACCATGACGGCGGCGACCCGACTGGGGGTGCCCCGCCTGGTGCTCGACCGCACCCCCGACGGCGCCCTGGTCTACCGGCCGGCCCAGCTCGAACGCGCGATCGTGGTCGTCAACGTGGCCTCCAACATCGACGGACGTCTGCTTACCAACCTCACCGACCTGGTGCGCGACACCCACGCCCGCGGCGGCATCGTCATTCTCGACGCCGCCCAGGCCATGGCGCACGAACGCACCCTGCTGGCCAAAACCGAGGCCGACGCGCTCTGCTTCTCCGCCCACAAGATGTACGGCGCCAGCCTCGGCGTGGTCGTCGCAACCCACGAGCTGCTCAGTTCCCTCGAGCTCACCTTCGTGGGCGGCGGCATGGTGGCGGATGTCCGCGAAGACTCCTACGACCTTCTCGCCAACGACCCGGGCGCCCTGCTCGAACCCGGGCTGCAGGCCTGGGGCGAGATCATCGCCCTGCGCCGTGCGATCGAGTGGCTGGGACAGGTGCGCCCCGGCGGCCGGCCCGCGGCCGAGCACCTTCAGGGTCTCTCGCAGCGTCTCTTCGAGGGTCTCGGCGACATCCCCGGCCTCACTCTGGTCAACACCGCGGCCAGCCCGGTGATCAGCGTCTACGCCCCGAAACAGGATTCGCACCGGCTCGCAGTGTTCCTCTCCCAGTCCCACATCATGGTGCGCAGCGGCTACTTCTGCGCCCACCACTACCTGAAAGACCAGCTCGGGCTGCCGCCGCTGCTGCGCTTCTCGCTCGGACTGCACTCAACCACGGCCGATGTCGATCAGGCCGCACAGGCCCTCGCGCGCCTGATGAAAGGCCTCTCCTAAGTGTTCTGCATTGCCGCATTCATCGTTCTCGTTCTCATGGGGGCCGTGTCGGCACGATACCGCCGCTACCTAGGCAGGGCGTGGAACTGCACCCTCCGCCGTGTCACGTTCCGCCCCTGCGACACCACCTTCAAGCAGGACATCAAGGACCACCTGCTCGCGCCGCTGGCGGTGCGCCGTCCGAAGCTCGTCGGCCCGGCATCTGTCGCCCTCGAGGCGGTCGCGCTGCTCGTGGTGCTCACCACCGTCTGGAGCGCATACGTCGTCGTCAAGAGCGGTGTGAACCTGTACGTCTACGGCACCTGCAACAAGCAGGATTCCGCATCCTGCAGCCTGGGCGCCGAGGCCTGCTCGATCCCCGACCAGACGCCCACCTTCGGCGAGTCCCTGCTCTCCGGCGACGTGATCGGCGCCTTCGGCAACGACTTCGCCAGCCTTGGCGAGACGTTCTCGGCGATCCCCTCCCGCATGCAGAACTGGGAGGCCGAGGAATACCTGCCCGCCAACGCCAGCTACCTGGGCGTCTACGACGCGAAGAAGGAAACCGCGCTCGAGGTCATCGACCCCGGCTGCACCTACTGCCTGCAGCTGTTCAACAACATCGAGGAGGCCGGGTTCGACGACCGGATGAACCTCACCTACATCGCCTACCCGATCGCCGCCGCCGACGGCTACAAGTTCCAGAACTCGCTGCTCGTCACCCAGTACCTCGAGGCGCTGCGGCTGAACCCTCTCGCCGACGCCGCCACACCGGTCGACTGGGAGATCCTGCGCCGGATCTACACGGAAGTCGATGACAAGGGCGTTTCCTGGCAGAGCGTGATCAACGGCGCCGAGCCGGCTGTCGCCACCGCGCTGCTGCAGGACTGGTCGGCCGAATTCGGCCTGAGCCAGGAACAGGTCGCCGACGTGGCATCCGTCGCCGCCTCCGACGAGGTCGCGGACATCATCGCCGCGAACACGCGGCTGGTCGAGGAGAGCATCCACACCGTGAAGATCCCGACGATCATCTTCGATGGCCGCCGTCACGACGGCCTGGTCTCGGTGGGCGACCTGGACTAGCCCGGCGAGACTGTGAACGGCTAGACCGGCTTGACCACCATTAGCACGACCACGACCACCAGGAGCAGCGAGACGATGCCCGAGCCCATGGCCACGCGCGAGTAACCGGCGACCTTGGCGCCGGCGACCCGGGTACCGCTGGCGGACTGCTCGGCGAGGAGCTCTGAGACCGACTTCATGGCCGGAACCACCAGGAACAGGCTGAGTACGAGGGCCACCGCGTAGAGCACGATCGACAGCCAGATCCAGGTCGACGCAAGGGAGGCGTTGTCCCTGAAGCCCACCGCGCCGAAACCGAGGAACACCACCAGCAGCGACAGCAGAGTGAAGAGATTGGTGGACTTCGCCAGTGAGGCCACCTGGCCGGCTTCCCCGGCACGCATGGAGCGCATGGCGGTCATGGGGAGGATGGCCATGGGCCCGACGATGAAGACGCCGGAGACAATGTGCAGGGTGTTGAGGGGTTCCATTTTTCCAGCGTAGGCCCCCGCCGTCCGCTCGCCGGTGCACCGACACGTTTGAGGGGTTGGCGGCCCGCACCGCTCACGGCTGTCGTCTCGAGGCCCGCACCTCGGGGTGGTCGTCGGGCAGGGCGTGCCGGGAGCCGGCGCGCAGCAGCACGAGGTTCTTCCGCTCCCAGTCGAGCACGGCCTGCCGCTGCGGATCGATCGCCCGACCTTCCGCGCAAGCCGCGGCGGCGCGCCCGCAGACGCAGGCCAGCGGCATGCCCTCCACGGCGTGGTGCAGCTGCCCGATCCGCCAGAGCACGGCCATAGCCCAGTCGAGCTGACGGTGCGCGAGCTCGGTCTTCCGCTCGGCGCGCCGCACCAGGTCACTCTCGAGGAGCGCGCGCACCCCGGCGCTCTTCGTGCGGTCGGACTCGCCGGCCACGACGCCGCGCAGCTCCACCACCTGGGCCGTGAGCCCGTCGATCACCGCCTGCTGCTCGGCATCCGCCCCCGCCGACTTCTCGGCGAACTGCCGGTGGTTCTCCTGCTGGTCGGCGTATTGCCCGACCCACAGCTTGATGTGCTCCGCGTCCCGGCGGGTGGCCTTTTCCGCCCCCAGGTGGTGCAGGCAGGATGCGCAGACCACCTGGTCGGTCGCCGAGGTGAACGTGAACGGCTGCAGCGACTGGCAGCAGAAGCACTGCGCCCGGATGGCCACATACAACGGATACGGGTGGGTCACGGTTGGTCCTTCGTTAGCCTTCTTGAGCCCTATCGCCGAGCGTACCCAATCGGTGGGAGGCCGGGGTCACCCGCGGATGGCGGCCATCCGTTCGGCCAGTTGCGCGGGCGTCAGCGGTGCGCCTCCCCCGATAAAGGACCTCCCTGGCCGCGGGATTTCCTGCTGGGGATGAGGGTTCCACCCCCGGCCTCCGGGCCGGCCCCTTTTCGCAGCATCCCACCGGGCACGCATCCGTCCATGGTCCGAGCGCGGTGAGCGCGCAGCGTTCCGGGGTCGTTGCCGGCGTCAGTCGCTCAAGCAACAGGTCGACGAGCCCCGCCACGAACGCCGGGTGCAGGCCGGGGGTCGACACCCGGGTAAACCCCAAGTCGTGCGCGGCGGCAGTGGCCGCCGCCTCCGTGTCGAGGTCCCAGGAGACCTCCATGTGGTCGGAGATGAATCCGATCGGCACCACGACGACGGCCCGCGTGCCGGCCGCGGCGAGCACGACGATGACGTCGTTGACGTCAGGTTCGAGCCAAGGCATTTCGGGCGGACCCGACCGCGACTGGAATGCCAGAGACCAGGCCGGGGTGGCGTCGGCCACTGTGTCGTCGTCCGCCGCCGCTGAAACGGCGGCCATCACCACCTCCGCGACGGCCCGGTGCTGCGCCTCGTAGGCCCCGCCGGCACCGAAGGATCGCTCGCGTGGGCCACTCTGCTCGGCATCCGCCATCGGGATGGAGTGGGTTGTGAAGAGCACGTGAACGTCGTCCGGGGCCAGGCCCTGCCGCGCGAAGTCGGCGAGGGCGGAGCAGACGCCGAGCACGAACGGGGCGACGAAGCCGGGATGGTCGAAGTAGGGGCGAACCGCGTCGATGCGCACGGCGTCGCCGAGCCCGGTGGCGCACCGCGCCTCGGCCAGGTCTTCCCGGTACTGCCGGCAGCTCGAGTAGGAGCTGTACGCGCTCGTCGTGAGCGCGAGCAATCGGGTGTGGCCGGCGTCGACGGCCGCAGTCACGGCGTCTCGCAGGTACGGAGCCCAATTGCGGTTCCCCCAGTACACCGGCACGAAGGTGTCTCGGGCGGCCAGTTCGGTTTGGAGCGCGTCACGGAGCGCCCGGTTTTGGGCGTTGACCGGGCTCACACCACCCGAGGAGCGGTAGTGGGCGGCCACGGTTTCGAGGCGTGCCTCCGGAACTCCGCGGCCCCGGGTGACGTTCCGTAGGAACGGGATGACGTCGTCCTGGCCCTCGGGGCCTCCGAAGCCGAGGAGGACCACGGCGTCGTACCCGGCTGGCTCCGCGGAAGGCGCGGGCACGAGGCCATCCACTGGCTGGGACTCAGGCACCGACGTGGGCGCCGGCCGCGCCGGGCTGGAACGGGCAGGCCGGGTCTTCCCCCAGCGGATCGCCGCTCGACGCGAACGCGCGGGCTCGGGAGCCCCCGCACAGGTCCGCGTACTCACAGCTGCCGCAGCGGCCGGTGAACTCCGTGGCCCGGATCTGTTTGAGTAGCGGGTTGTCCCGATAGATCTCGGCCAGCGGGGTCGTGCACACGTTCCCGAGGCCGAGTGGCAGGAACCCGGCCGGGTAGACCTCGCCGTCGTAGGCCACGAAGACGATGCCCTTGCCGTCGCGGGTCGACGCGGTCTGCGCCCGCGGCAGGCCCGCGGGCGGCCCCATCAGGGCTTCCAGCCTCGCGGACAGGGTGTTGTACGGTGCGCTCATCGGTGCAGGGTCACCGGCGCGTCGGCGGGCGACGATTCGCCGGAAAAAGGGTGCCTCGACCGTGCGCACGATGAAGCCGTGCTGGGAGGCGTCGAAGAGGAAGTGGCAGATGTCTTCGTGCTCCGCTGGGCTGACGGCCTCGGTCGAGACGCCGCGGCCGACCTGGACGAGGAAGAAGACCTCCCAGATAGCGGCGCCGGCGTTCTTGATCAGGGCCGCGACATCTGCGAGCTCGTCGACATTGGCGCGCATGACGGTCGTGTTGACCTGGACGGTCAACCCCGCCGTGGCGAGAGCCCGGATCGCCGCCATGGTGTCGTCGAAGTGGCCCGGGATCCCGCGCACGCCCTCATGGGTCGCGGCGACGGCGCCGTCAAGGCTGATCGACACCGCCTTGACCCCGCTCGCCACGATCCGTTCGATCATCTGCGGAGTGAGACTCGGCGTGACCGACGGGGACAGCGCCGTCGGCAGTCCAAGGCCGGTGGCGTAGTCGACGAGTTCGAACAGGTCAGGGCGCATCAGGCAGTCGCCGCCGGTGAGCACCAGGATCGGGTACGGCCGGCCGAACCCGGCCACCTGGTCAATCAGGTCTTTGCCCGCTGCCGTGGTCAGCTCGCCCGGTAGGGCTTGCATCGTGGCGCTGGCCCGGCAGTGTTTGCAGGCAAGCGGGCAGGCGCGGGTGGTTTCCCAGAACACCAGCATCGGGCGCTGCGCGTAGTCCGGGCCCTTTCCACGGCGGGCGGTCGGCAGGGTCGGCAACACGGCGGTCTCGCCGAGGGGGATGCTGAGCCCGCTCATGCGGGCACCTCGCTCGCGGGACGCGCATCGGTCAGAAGCTGCGCGAGCTTGTCGGCGGTGCGCTCGGCATCGGCCACGCAGCTGGCCAGCCCGACCCCCCGGTAGGCGGAACCGGTCAGGTAGAGCCCCGGCAGCCGACCCAGAGCCACCTCCGCGGCGGCGAGCCGGCCCTGATGGCCGACGATGTACTGCGGCATCGCCTGCAGCCAGCGCTCGATGTGCTGCTCGGTCGGGCGCCCGGTCAGACCCATGGCCTCGACGAGTTCGGCGTGCACCTGGCTGACCAGGGTGTCCTCATCGAGGTCCATCCAGCGCTGGTCGCGGCGCCTGCCCACCATGCAGCGGATGATCATGGTTGTGTCATCGGCGAGGTGCGGCCACTTGGCGCTGGACCAGGTGCAGCCGACAATGAGTTTGCCTTCCTCCGGCGGCACCAGGAAGCCCGTGCCGACGAGGTTGTGGGCGGCGGCGGAGCGCGGATAGGCCAGGCAGATCGTGGCAACATCGACGTAGGGAATACCCGCCAGCGCGGCGGCCAGGTCGGGGGCTTCCTTGCGCACCATGTCCGCCGCAGCGAACGAGGGAGTGGCGAGCACCACCGCGTCGGCCTCGAGCACCGTGCCATCGCTCAGTTTCACCTCATAGCCGGCGGTGCCGCGCGACACGGAGACGACCGCCGTACCGAGGCGCACATCGTCGCCCACGACGTGGACGGCCAGTGCGTCGATCAACCGGGCGAGTCCCCCACGGAGGGTGACGAGGACCGCGCCTCCTGCTCCGGCGGGCTTGGGTGGGGCATTCCGGCGTCGGCGCCGCAGTCCGAGGTAGAGGCTGCGATTGCCGCGGGCGAGAGCGTCGATGTCAGGCGCGGTGCTCCGAGCACTGAGCTCGTCGGCCCTGCCGGCATGCACACCGCCGAGCAGCGGATCGACGAGGCGATCGAACACCTGCCCGCCCATCCTCGGGCGAACGATTTCGGCGATTGTGGGGTCGTCTGGCAATCCCGCCGGGGCCGCCTTCACGAGGTCCAGGGCAGCACGGGCAAGACCGAGCGGCGACAGCAGTCGGGATTTCATCAGGGGCAGCAGCCGATCGGGGATGCCGAAGAGGGTGCCGGCCGGGAGCCGTCGCAGCTTACCGCGCGACCAGATGCGTGCGCCGGACCCGGCGGGGGCCACGACGAGGTCGCTGACCCCGAGATCCTCGATGAGGGCTGCCACCACGGGTGCCCGCACCATCAGCGCGTCAGGTCCGACGTCAACGAGGTGCCCGCCGAATTGCTCAGTGGAGATCTTGCCTCCCAACCGCGCCCCACCCTCAACCAGAGTGAGACGCACCCCGTCGCCAAGCCGGCGGTGCAGGTAGTGTGCTGTCGCCAATCCGCTGATTCCGCCGCCGACGATGACGACCCGTGGTTGAGCGAGCATTCGACATACCTCCAGTTGCCGGTGAATCCGGGGCAACCGGCAACCTGTGGCAATCCTTGTTACTTCGATCCTACGACCGTCGTTTCCAGCGGCCTCTCGCGGGCCGTCGGTGGCGGCCGCCGATCGGAGCACGAATCGCCGCCCGGACCGGGCCCGGGCCAGCCCTGGAATCGGCCCGGACCACGGCCGTATTCACGCCTTCTCATATTCCGTCGGACGGTTGCGCGCGACCGCCGCGCAGGCCCGTTCGACGGCGGCCACGGATGCGGCGACGTCGTCCGCATCCGTCGACCAGTTGCTCACGGAGACCCGCAGCACATCCCGGTCCTGCCAACGCGAACCCGACATCCAGGCGGTTCCCTCCTTGAGTAGTTCTTCCGTCACCCGTCGGGTGCGCTCGTCGTCGCCGAAGCTGACGCAGACCTGGGTGAAGACCACGTCGTTGAGCACCTCGGCGCCGGTGATGCGACCCAGTCCGTCGGCGATGGCCCGGGCGTGATCGGCCAGCCGCTCCACCAGCATCACGGTGCCCGATCGGCCCAGGGAGCGCAGAGCCGCCCAGACCGGAACACCGCGCGCCCGGCGCGACAGCTCGGGCACCTTTTCGTAGGGGTCACCCGGACCGGTCTCGTCGGCGAACAGGTAGCTCGTGTGCACCCCGAAGGTGGACCGCAGCTCGGCGGGCCTGGCCACGATGGCCATGCCACAGTCGTAGGGCACTTGGAGTGTCTTGTGCGCGTCGGTGGCCCAGGAATCGGCGGTGTCGAGGCCTGCCAGCTGCTCGCGGTAGCGCGGGCTCACTGCGGCCCAGAGGCCGAAGGCGCCGTCGACGTGCACCCAGGCACCATGCTGGTGGGCGAGGTCGGTGAGTTCACCGACCGGGTCGAAGGCGCCGGAGTGCACATTGCCGGCCTGAAGGCAGACGATCGCGGGGCCAGTGCCCTGGTTGAGCGCGGCCGCCAGGGCCTCGGGGAGCATGCGGCCCTGGTCGTCGGCCGGGACGACAATGGGGGCGCCGAGTCCCAGGTAGCGCAGGGCCAGGTCAATCACCGCGTGGCGCTCATCGCCCACGTAGACGGCGACGCGGGGCGCCCCGGCCAGACCGGCGATCGCGACGTCCCAGCCGGCGCCGCCGAGCACACGATCGCGTCCGGCCGCCAAACCTACGAAGTTCGCCATGGTGGCCCCGGTGGTGAAGCCCACGTCGGCGCCGTCCGGCAGACCCAGCAGATCGAGGATCCAGCCGCCGGCGGCCTCCTCGGCGGCGGCCGTGGCCGGGGTCGCGAAGCGCATGCCGGCGTTCTGGTCCCACGCGCTGACCAGCCAGTCGGCTGCCAGGGCTGCCGGCAACGTGCCGCCGATCACCCAGCCGAAAAAGCGGCCGGACGTCATCGCCATCAACCCCGGTTCGGCCAGCCGGGCCAGCTCGTCGATCACCTCCGCCGGGTCCGTCGGCTGCAGCGGCAGCGGCGCTGCGAAGCCCGCGGCGAGGGTGTCGGCGTCGACGCGTGGCCCCACGGGCCGGGTGGGCAGGGAGGAGAGCCAGTCCAGGGCATGGGCTTTCGCTCGCTCCAGGGCCTGACGATAGTCATCCGGGTCAGCAGACATGCCGAGATTTTATGCCCGCCGGGAGACCACCGAAAGAGCGCTGTTTTCCGGGCGCGGGTCGTCGCTGGCGAGGATGACCCATCGGAGGCGATCGCGACCCCCGTCCCGGCTCCGACGGCGATGCCCCCGTCGGCCTGCGTCGGCGAACACGCGGTCGATGCCCGGTTCCGCGGCGACCGGCCGGTTTTGTTCCGACATGGGGGCTCGTCCAGCCGAAATTCAGCCCGTCCGCCGTACCGTGGTCAATGGAGTTCCCCCACTCCAAACGAATCGGCCCCGGCAGATTCCTCGCCTCCCCCCAGGCGCGGTGAAGCCGGGGCTTTTTCGTGGCGGTCTGCGAACTTCCTTGAACAAATCACGGCCGATCGGCTCTCGCGACCGCTCTGAGAATCAGAGTCGCACTTCCCCCGGTTGGGGCGGCTCTGGGGTGACGCGCAGACCGGCGGGTGTGTTCGAGATGCGGACGAGTTACTCCACCCTTGCCCGGTTCAGGAGAGGTTCTTTGCTGCCTTGAAAGTTGAACTGCAACGGGATGGTGGGGTGGATCCAGATGGAGCTGTGGCCGCTGCCAGCCGCCGCCGTGTACTCCCAGGAGAAAGAGAAGCTCTCCCCTCGACGCACCTTGGCGAGGATGACGATCTTGAGCTGCGAGACCCCGATCATCGAACTCGACGATGACAGCGGGATTTCCGTAGACAAATTCGCCCATGATTATTGTCCGAGTCCCACGTCGATGTCGCCCATCATGGCATCGAAGTCCTTCGCTGTTGCCTCTGCGTCCCCGTTTTTTTCCACAGTTCCCTTGCTGCCCACTTCCGGCAGCTGCGGAACGGGAAAACGACGTGCCTCCTCTTCTTCACCGTCGCCGACATCGGCGATATCCCTGGCCCCGAAGCCACGGCGGGTGTTGTTCGGGACGCTCCAGCGCCCTGCACGGAGCAGAAGGCCCATTGCGCGAAGCGTAGGGGGCCTCCTGTACGGACGCCGCGTCAAGGGCAGATCCGGTCCGTGCACCGAGTCAGTTAGCGGCGGTTGTCGCGCTCGTCACGGTCGTGGTTCTCACGGCTTCCCGATTTGGCCAGGCCGCGGCTAATCATGTAACCGATGGTGAGGAGCGTGGCGGACAGCCAGGCGGAGCTGGCCCCGAAACCCTGCCCGTCGTCCCCGTTATCGACCATGGCGGAAGCGATGAACGCACGACGAGAATCAGCATTCAGGCGATGAATTCGGTTGTCTTGAAAGCAGCCTTCGTCTCGGTCGAAACGCTCACGGGCTCAGATCACACCGCTGTCAGTGTTCGACGGAACCTGGTTCTGACACACCACGCGTTGCTCCTGCTCGGCGCCGGACCGCACGGACCGACTCAGCGTCCGGCGTTGGCCTCCGGGCGCAGACGGATGAGCCGATGCGGGCCATCTTCCTGCAGCTCGGCCACCTCGCTGCGCGAGGAGAGGAAGTCGGTGAAGGAACGGAAGCCGAGCGGTTTTTCGTTGAACGAGGGGTCCATCCGGCGCATCTGGTTCTTTACCGTGCCGGTGTTCAGCCACTCGTCATCGTCGCCCTTTGCGTGCCCGATCTGCAGGGCACGCACGAGGAGCTCCGACGCGATTGTCTGAGGGTCGATGTCCTCGGCCGGTTCCGGCTCCGGCTCGTCGAATTGCGAACTTGTGGTGTGCGAGAACATCGGGATCGTCGTCAGAGTGCGGGCTTTGACGGGCACCGTCTTGGGCGGCACGGTCGCGGGTTCTGCGGCCTTCCTGCCCGACGGGGGCTTCTGCACGAGCGCCACGGGGGCGGGCGCGGTGGCGGCGACCTTCGCTATGCCGGGGAGAGAGTCATAGTCTTCGAATTCGTCGCACGCAGCCGCGAGGGAGGTGCTGGTCGACCCGGCCACTCCAATGCCCACCACGAAGCGACCGAGACGTTTCGACTTCTGGGCGAGGGCGATGTAATCCGAGTCACCGGCGACGATGATGACGTGGGTGAGGTCGGGCAGCCGGAAGAGGTCTTCGACCACGTCGACGGCAAGACGGATGTCCGCCCCGTTCTTCGTTCCTCGCGTGGTCGTGGTGAATAGCTGGGTGAGGTCAACCGCTCGGGACATGAGCTGGCGTTGGTAGCTCGCATTCACGGGCACGGACCAGTCGGCGTACGCGCGATTGACAACCAGCGTGCCGAACGACGCGGCGAAATCAATGATCGCGTTGAAGTCGACCGTCGCGGCGTTCAGCTTCGCGGCAACCTCGGGCTCGGCATCCGCGCTCGATCTGTCGAAATTACGGATGCCATCGCGCTGGAAGGCATTTCGTCCGTGTAGTTGCTGATAACGAGAGACGACGATGTTGTCGAAGTCGATGTAGAGGCCGACGCGTGCATCATTCGGTTCAGTCATGGTGGGTTCCTTAGCTACCGGGCGGACGAATCAGTCGCAACCCCAGACTCAAGTCTGCTGCGCACGATGCGACGACGGCAACTCGCGGAATCGACTGCGGCGCTCAGTACGCGCGCACCGATCCGCGCCGAGCCTGCCGGGAGGTACACAATGAGGTATGGCCACTGACGATCCATGCCCGGTTTTCTTTCTCTCGGATAGCACCGGAATCACGGCGGAAACGCTCGGGAGCACCCTCCTGTCCCAGTTCCCCACCGTGGAGTTCGACCGCACGACGATCCCGTTCATCCTGAATGTGGACCAGGCCCAGGCCGTGGTCGACCTGATCGACGCTCTGGTGGAGCGCGGCCAGAAGCCGATCGTATTCTCCACGGCCGTGACCAGCGACATCCGCCGCACCCTCGGCACCTGCACGGCCACCCTGATCGACCTGCTCGGAACCTATCTCGGCGAGCTCGAGGAGACCCTGGCGACGCAGGCCAGCAACGAACCAGGGCGCGCCCACGGCCTCGGCAACGCCGCCCGCTATCAGTCCCGCATGACGGCCGTCGAATACGCGATGGAGCACGATGACGGCCAGAGCCTGCGAGCGCTCGAGAAGGCGCAGCTGATCCTGGTGGCCCCGTCGCGCTGCGGCAAGACCCCCACCACGATGTACCTGGCGCTGCAGCACGGCATCTTCGCGGCGAACTTTCCTCTCGTCGACGAGGACTTCGAGCGGGAGGGTCTCCCCAAGCCACTGCGACCGTTCGTGGACAAGTGCTTCGGGCTCACCACCAATCCCCTGCGCCTGAGCCAGGTGCGCACCCAGCGCCGGGAAGGTTCGCCCTACGCGTCCCTGCGGCAGTGCGGGTTCGAGCTGCGCAGTGCGGAGCGACTCTATGCCTCCCACGGAATTCCGTTCCTCAACTCGGCGAGCATGTCCGTGGAGGAGATGTCGGCCATGATTCTGCAGCAAATGAACCTCAAGCGCTGACTCACATTCAAAACGCAGACAAGTGAACATGTCAATCAAGTAAACAAATTGCGCTCAGGCCGGATAGACCTGTCACTATGGGAACAGGGCGCTTATCCATGAGGTGAGCCTCCTCACCTCGTGGCCTCACCTCTGGTCGCACACTGCAAGGGAGCAGAACACATGACGACAGACATCCTCTGGTTTTCCGAAATCGGACTCACGGACCTGGACCGGGTGGGCGGCAAGAACGCTTCCCTGGGCGAAATGGTGCAGAATCTGACGTCGGCCGGCGTCAAGGTGCCCGACGGATTCGCCACCACCGCGGACTCCTACCGCCGGTTTCTGTCCGATTCCGGTTTGGACCAGCGGATCATCGAGCGCCTGCGGGGCCTCGACATCGACGACGTCACCGCGCTGGCAGCGGCCGGCAAGGAAATCCGCGGCCTGATGCGTGACACGCCCTTCCTGCCCGAGTTCGAGTCCCAGATCCGGGCCGCCTACGCGGCCCTGGTCCTGAAGCACGGCGGCTCCGACGACATTTCCTGGGCGGTGCGTTCCAGCGCCACCGCCGAGGACCTTCCGGATGCGTCCTTCGCCGGTCAGCAGGAGACGTTCCTGAATGTGCGCGGAATCGAGAACATCCTGCCGGCCATCAAAGATGTCTTCGCCTCCCTTTACAACGACCGGGCGATCGCCTACCGGGTGCACCACGATTTCGAGCACGCCGAGGTGGCGCTGTCCGCCGGGATCCAGCGCATGGTGCGCTCGGACATCGGCTCCTCCGGGGTCATGTTCACGATGGACACCGAATCCGGCTTCCGCGACGCGGTCTTCATCACCTCCTCCTACGGTCTGGGCGAGGCCGTCGTGCAGGGCGCCGTCAACCCCGACGAGTTCTACGTCTACAAGCCGGCACTCGAGGCCGGCCGTCCCGCCATCCTCAAGCGCACCCTCGGCGAGAAGGCGCTGCAGATGACCTTCACGAAGAACCGTGAAATCGGCCGCACGATCGACTTTGTTCCCGTGGACGTCGACCTGCGCAACCTGTTCAGCATCACCGATGCCGACGTGGAGGAGCTGGCCCGCTACGCCCTCTCGATCGAGGCGCACTACGGGCGCCCGATGGACATCGAGTGGGGCAAAGACGGCATCGACGGCGGCATCTACATCCTGCAGGCCCGCCCGGAGACGGTTCAGTCGCGAGCGACCGCGGTGTCCCAGAGCCGGTTCAAGATGAACGAGACCGGTAAGATCCTGGTCGAGGGCCGCGCCATCGGCCAGCGGATCGGCGCCGGAAGCGTGCGCATCCTCTCGTCCATCGACCAGATGGCGAGCTTTGCCACCGGCGACGTGCTCGTCGCGGACATGACCGACCCCGACTGGGAACCGATCATGAAGCGCGCCAGCGCCATCGTGACCAACCGCGGCGGCCGCACCTGCCATGCCGCGATCATCGCCCGCGAACTCGGCATTCCCGCGGTCGTCGGCACCGGGACCGCCACCGACATCCTCTCCGACGGCCTCGAAGTCACGGTGTCCTGCGCCGAGGGTGAGGCGGGCCTGATCTACGAAGGGCTGCTCGACTTCGGCATCGAGGAGACCGCGCTCACCACCCTGCCGCCGGCCCCGGTGAAGGTCATGATGAATGTCGGCACCCCGGAGCAGGCGTTCACGTTCGCCCAGCTGCCCAACCACGGCGTGGGTCTCGCCCGGCTCGAATTCATCATCAACCGTCAGATCGGCATCCACCCCAAGGCCTTGCTCAACCTGGCCGACCAGCCCGCCGACGTGGCCCGCGAGATCAACACCCGCATCGCCGCCTACGGCAATCCGCGCGACTACTACATCAAGCGCCTGGCCGAGGGCGTGTCCACGATCGCGGCCGCCTTCGCGCCGGAGACCGTGATCGTGCGGATGAGCGATTTCAAGTCCAACGAGTACGCCAACCTCATCGGCGGACCGGCCTACGAGCCGCACGAAGAGAACCCGATGCTCGGGTTCCGCGGGGCGTCCCGCTACCTCGAGCCCTCGTTCCGGGACTGCTTCGACCTCGAATGCGAGGCGCTCTCATTCGTGCGAAACGAGATGGGGCTGACCAACGTCAAACTGATGATCCCCTTCGTGCGCACCCTGGACGAGGCCGCGGGCGTTATTGAACTGCTCGCCGAGAACGGGCTGCGCCGTGGGGAGAACGGCCTTGAGATCGTCATGATGTGCGAGCTGCCGGCCAATGCGCTGCTCGCCGACGAGTTCCTGGACTACTTCGACGGGTTCTCCATCGGCTCCAACGACATGACGCAGCTGGCGCTCGGCCTCGACCGCGACTCGGCGATCGTCGCCGGCGGCTTCGACGAGCGCGACCCGGCCGTGAAGAAACTGCTCAGCATGGCGATCGCGGCCTGCAAGGCCCGCGGCAAGTATGTGGGCATTTGCGGTCAAGGCCCCAGCGACCACCCGGACTTTGCCGAGTGGCTCGTCGCCGAGGGCATCGACTCCGTGTCGCTGAACCCCGACACCGTGGTCGACACCTGGCTGCGGCTCGCCGGCGTGACCGCGGGCAGCAACCACTTCGGCACGGATGACGCCGCCACCGACCCCAAGGATGCCTCGGCCGCCTGATCGGGGGTCGAGCTCGCCGAGCCCCGCGGGCGGCACCCTAATCACCCGGGAACGTGCCACGCAGCTCGGCGCACTCCGGGCCTCCCAGCCGGCGTTTCGGCAATTTCTCCGAGTTTGCGTAGCGACGGATGCAGCGGGCACCGGGCGTCAGAGCGGCCCGATCAGCTTGCCGGCGTCAGTAGACGTACGGCTGGGCGGGCTGGTCCGTGGGCGTGATCTCGCTCGGAACAAGGGCGATGGTCTCATCGCTGCGGATGCTCGGGTTGGTGTTGAAACCGCTCTCGATGGCAACCCAGCTGTCGGTCGGGAATTCGTCCTGCCAGCCGGGGTAGTAGACGGGGATGCCGACCGGCTGCGCGTCGACCGCGCAGCAGGACACGACGAAGCGGGCCACGAAGAACACGTTCTCGGGGTCGCTCGTGTCGGGCGTGACGAACCCGGTCACGGTCGCGGTCTTGTCGGCGAAGAAGTCCTCGCCGGCGCCTTGGCGCAGCAGCGAGGACCAGTCCCGCACGGTGAAGGTCGAGTAGTCGCCGCCGACGAGGTCGCTCGCCTCTTTCTGCGTGATGAGCGAGGTCGAGCCGTTCAGGTCGCGCTTGGCGACCGTGGCCGTGGTCAGGGTCGCCGGCGGCAACACCAGGAGGCCCACGGTGGCCGCGACGATGATCAGGATGCTGCCGGCCGGCCAGAGCCACGCCCAGCGTCCTCCGTCGTCCTCAGGCAGCTCGTGCTCGTGCTCGTCTTCGGCTGCGGGCAGGAGAGCGAATGCGGCCACGACCAGCGCGGCGGCGATCACGGCCATCACCATGGTGAACACGAAGTACCGGGGGTGGATGTAGAGCCCGAGCTGCCCGCTGACCCCCAGGTAGACCGTGGCCACAATGCCCACGATGCTGAGAAGCGCGCCCGCCAGCGCCGCAGGAGCCGTCTAAACGACATAGTTGATCGCCAATCCGAGAACCGCGGAGCAGAGAGCCACAATCAGGGTGAGCTGCATCAGGGTCTTGGCCGTGAAGGTCGTGCGCAGCAGGGCCAGCATCTTGATGTCGATCATCGGGCCGAAGACCAGGAAGGCCACGATGGCACCGGGCATGAACGTCGCACCGAACGAGAGGACGAAGAAGGCGTCGACGTTGGAGCAGATCGAAACCACGAAGGCCAGGGCCATCAGCGCCAGCACGGACCAGACCGGGTGGCTGCCGAGCGTCACGAGCACCTCGCGAGAGACGGCGGTCTGGATCAGCCCGGCCAGTCCGGCGCCGATAAAGAGCGCCGGCAACATCGCGCTGGTCTCCTTCGTGAACAGGCCGGCGCTGCGCTTGATCTTCCCGTCGGCCGCGTCATGGTGGTCGCCGAGTGCACAGGCATCCTGAAACCGGGGAGCGAGCAGGGACTCGGGTTTCGGGTGCCGGCTGTAGATGTAGCCGATCAGGTTGGCGATCAGGAATCCGCCGGCGATGCGCCAGACCAGGATGCCACTGTCCCAACCGAAGGCCTGCTGGGTGGTGATGATGGTCACCGGGTTGAGGATCGGGGCCGCGAAGAGGAACGTCATCGATTCGCCGACCGTCAGCCCCTTGGCGATCAGGCCGCGCGCCAGAGGCACATTGCCGCACTCGCAAACCGGCAGCAGCATGCCCAGCAGCGAGAGTACGACCCGCCGGGCGACCGGGTTCTTCGGCAGGCGCCGCAGCAGGAACCCCTCCGGCAGCCAGGTCTGCACCACGATCGACAGCACGATGCCGAGGAAGACGAACGGCAGCGACTCGATCACCACGCTGATCGACAGGGTGACGAAGTCGCGGAAGGTGTCCGCCAGGGTGTCGGCAGGGGCCGACGGCGCAAACACGCGCAGCAGGATCACCAGCCCGATGATGACGAGGCCGACGGAGAGGCCGCGGCCGGGCCTCCGGCGCGCGGTGAAGGGCCGCGCGTCGATGGTCTGACTCATGGGTATATCTTGTCCTGTTTCGACTCGGTTGCGCTCGGGACAGGAAGCCATCGGCAGGAGGTTGGCGGGGGTATCCCTCGGTTAGCCGCACCAATCAGGGAGAAAACCGGACACGCTACGGCTGCTGGTGCCGCGGTCGAGGTCTACCAGGGTGGTCGTCATGCCCGAGAACGCGGGCAGGGTCGGGTAGTCGTCGCCGAGGCCGGCCGCCGGGATCGTCTCCACCGCGAGGTACTGGCCGTTCGGCGAGACGCAGAAGTCCCGCACGCGCGACGCGTCCGACGCGGGAGTGAACGCGACGCTCGAGTCGGCGGCGTCGGTGACGGCGATCAGGTAAGTCAGCTGGTTGCTGTCGCCGGTCTCCTGCAGAAACAGGCGGGCGTAGCGCCCCTGCTCGGTGAGGAGTACGAGCTTGCCGGGGTAGGCGCTCGCTTCGAGCAGGCTGGGCGCGAGGTGGAGTGTGGTCACGGCACCGTCGGCGAGGTCGATCGTCGAGCCTTGGTCGGGGTCGGCGACGACGAGCGCGCGGGTGCCGGGAACGAATCCGCGCATCTCGTCGTGCTCGCCCAACGGGGTCAGCACGGCGTCGCCGAGCATGTCGATCAGGAACAGAGTCTGCCCGGCGTTCTGCACGACGAGAGAGGTGCTGTCCGGCACGAAGCGCAGGTCCATCACCGTCATCGGCAGGCCGTCCACCCCGGTGACCTCGGCCGGGAGGCCCGAGGACTCGGTCAGGTCGTAGACGAAGGGGGTGCGGTCGTAGCGGCGCCCCGCCGTCTCCGGGGCGCTGGTGAAGGTGTACGCGATCAGGGTTTTCGACGGGGAGGCCGCCAGGTTCTCGATCACGCCCGCGCCCGGCACGGGCACCTGCACGTTGTCCCCGCCCCCGAACGAGACCACCTCGAGGGTGGCCGTGTCGTCTTCGGCGAGCGTGACGGCGGCGAGGTGGTTCTCCAGGGCGACATACTGCTGGATGCGCGGGGCGCTGAACACGATGTCTCCGTCGCCCCGGCCCTGCAGGGTCGTTCGGCGCACGGTGTCGGGCCGCTTCGCGCCGGCGTCATCCACCCGGCTGTCGCGCTGCAGCGCATAGATGTCGACGTCCGGGGTCGTGAACTCGTATTCCAGGGTGGCGGTGGCGTCCTGGGTGATGCTCGCGACATCCGTCACCGTCACCGTATAGACGGTGTTGTAGCGCAGGATGCCGGCGAACTCCACCGTCAGGGCGCGGTCGGCGACACGGGCGGAGACCTCTGTAGCCGGGGATACCGCCACTTGGCCGGCTTGGACCTCGGCCAGCGGCTGGTTCGCGGTGAGCAGCAGGCGCGCGTTGCCACGCGTGACGGCGGCGTCGAGGTTGATCTCGGCGGAGGCCAGGCGGGGACCCTGGCTGAAGTTGGCCATCGCGAGGCCCGCCACCAGCAGGACGAGAACCGCGACCGTGACCGAGAAGAGCTGTCGGAAACGCCGGCCCGCCAGCCGCGCGGAGCGCGATCGATTCGCGGACGCGGGTGCGGCCGAGAGCGCGCTCCGTTCTTGGTTCATCCTGCCAATAGTATCGGCCGATTTTCCGGGCGCGCCGGAGACCGGGGGATCAGGGCCGCGCAACCGGAGAAATCGGCGCAACGCCTTCGGGGGCATAGGATCGGGGGGAGTATTCAGGCGTATGCAGTCCTAGCCCTGGTCCGCAGCGTCGTCAATCGCATTCCTCGCCGCGTTGGCGCACATCACGTCGATCCCCCGATCGAGATCGTGATCATTTGACCGCTTCGATCAGACCTCCCACTGTCTCAGGACCTACCAAGCAAGGCATCAGTTATGACTTCTACGCGATTCCCCCTGTCGCGCGCGGAAACGCGCGCCCGGCTCCTGTCCATGCGCGGTGTACTCTTCGACCTCGACGGGGTGCTCACGCCCACCGCCGATGTTCACATGGCCGCCTGGTCGCGCCTGTTCACCCGCTTTCTCGAGGACCAGGGAGTGAGCCCCGCCTACAGCGAGGCCGACTACTTCCAGTACATCGATGGCAAGCCCCGCTATGACGGCGTGCGGTCGCTGCTCGCCTCCCGGGGCATCCAGCTGCCCGACGGCGACCCGACGGACGCCCCGGAGCGCAACACCGTCTGCGGCCTCGGCAACCGCAAGAACGAGGCCTTCAACGAGACCCTCGCCGAAAGCGGCGTCACGCCCTACCCGGGATCGATCGAGTTCCTCGACTACGTCGTGGCCGCCGGCCTCGCCGTGGCCGTCGTCACCAGCTCGCGCAACGGGGAGAAGACCCTCGCGGCAGCCGGCATTCGCGGACGCTTCGAAATCGTCGTCGACGGCCTGCTCTCGGCCGAGCGTGGCCTGGCCGGCAAGCCGGCCCCCGACACCTATGAGCTCGGCGCGGCACTGCTCGGCCTCGATGCGGCCCAGTGCGTCGTCGTCGAAGACGCGCACTCGGGCATCCAGGCCGGCCGCGCCGGCAACTTCGGCCTCGTGCTCGGAGTGGACCGCGGCGTGGGCACGCAGACCCTGCTCGACGCCGGGGCCGACGTCGTCGTTACCGACCTGCACGAGCTGCTCCCCAACGTCGAAACGGAGGCCGGAGAATGAACCGGATCACCGACACGAACGACCCGCTCGACCGCAACCGATTTCCGATCGACGAGTGGGCCCTGGTCGAGAAGGACTTCTCGGGTGACGACATGGGACGCACCGAGACGCTGTTCGCCATCGGCAACGGGTACCTCGGCCTGCGCGGCAACGTGGACGAGGGCCGGGACGGCCACGCCCACGGCACGTTCATCAACGGGTTCCACGAGACCTGGCAGATCCGGCACGCGGAAGAGGCCTTCGGCTTCGCACGCGTCGGGCAGACGATCGTCAACGCGCCGGATGCCAAGATCATTCGCATTTACGTCGACGACGAGCCGCTCGTCCTGACCCTCGCGGATCTGCTCAGCTATGAGCGCCGCCTCGACTTCGCCGGCGGCATCCTCTCCCGATCCCTCGAATGGCGCACGCCCTCGGGCAAGCGCGTGCTGATCCAGTCGCGACGCCTGGTGTCGTTCACGGAACGCCACCTCGCAATCCTCGAGTACGAGGTCACCATGCTGGACGCCGACGCGTCGGTCGTGATCTCCAGCCAGATCCTCAACCGCCAGGACGGCATCGGCGAGTACGACGCCCCGAAGCCCACCAACGGCAAGGACTTCGACCCGCGTAGGGCCGAGTCGTTCACCGACCGGGTGCTGCGCCCCCGCTTCAAACGGGCATCCGAGGGCCGCTACATCCTCGGCTTCCGCTGCACGAACTCGGGCATGACCATCGCCTGCGCCGCCGACCACCAGCTTGAGACGCTCAATGAGTACGACGAGGCCTCGCACATCGGCGACGACCTCGCCAAGCACGTCTACCGCATCAAGGCCAAGCAGGGCCAGTCCATCCGACTGACCAAGACCCTCAGCTACCACACCTCCACCGGCGTGCCCACGCACGAGCTCGCCGACCGGTGCGACCGCACGCTCGACCGCGCCGTCGCAGCCGGAACCGAGCAGTACGTCGCCGAGCAGCGCGACTGGCTCACCGCTTTCTGGGCGCGCACGGATGTCGAACTCGCCGGCCAGCCTGCCCTCCAGCAGGCCACCCGCTGGAACTTCTTCCAGCTCGCGCAGGCGTCCATGCGAGCCGACGGCCAGGGCGTGTCCGCGAAGGGCGTGTCCGGATCCGGCTACGGCGGTCACTATTTCTGGGACACGGAAGTGTACGTGCTCCCCTTCCTGACCTACACGTCACCGAACGCCGCGCGCAACGCGCTGCGGTTCCGGCACGCGATGCTCGAGCACGCCAGGATGCGCGCCACCGAACTGAACCAGCTGGGCGCGCTGTTCCCGTGGCGCACGATCAACGGCCTGGAGTCGTCCGCGTACTACGCCGCCGGCACCGCGCAGTATCACATCGACGCTGACATCTCCTATGCGCTGACCCAGTACGTGTCGGCCACCGGCGATGAGGACTTCCTCTCCCGCGAGGCCATCGACATCCTGGTGGAGACGGCGCGCATGTGGGCCGACCTCGGCTTCTGGCGCGGCAACGGCAACGACGTCTTCCACATTCACGGCGTTACCGGGCCCGACGAGTACACGACCGTCGTCAACGACAACCTCTACACGAACATCATGGCCCGCTCGAACCTGCGGGACGCGGTCACCAGTGTGCGCAGACTGCGCGAGGTCGACATCGCCTCCTACGACTTCATGGTCGCCCGCCTCGGACTCGGTGAGGCCGAGATCATCGAGTGGTCGTTCGCCGCGGAAGCAATGCACATCCCCTTTGACAAGACCCTGGGCATCCACCCGCAGGACGCGCAGTTCCTGGAGAAGGAACGTTGGGACCTCTCGCAGACGCCGCCCGCCAACCGCCCGCTGCTGCTGCACTACCACCCCCTCGTGATCTACCGCTTCCAGGTGCTCAAGCAGGCGGATGTCGTGCTCGCCCTCCTGCTGCAGGGTGACCAGTTCACGCCGGAGCAGAAACGTGCCGACTTCGACTACTACGACCCGATCACCACGGGTGACTCGACGCTGTCCGACGTCGTGCAGTCGATCATCGCGGCCGAGGTCGGCTACCACGAGCTGGCGCTCAAATACTTCACCTCGGGCCTGTTCGTCGACCTCGCCGATCTGCACCACAACGCGGCGGACGGCGTTCACGTGGCATCCGCCGGCGGTGTCTGGAGCGCGCTCGTCTACGGCTTCGGCGGCATGCGCGACCACGGCGGCAAGATCACCCTCGACCCGCGACTGCCTGAGACCTGGGAGGCGCTGACCTTCCGCGTCACGCTCCGGGGAACCCGGCTGCGCGTGGACGTGCGGCAGAGCGAGGTCAACCTCACGATCGAGGAGGGCGTCGACGTTATGCTGTCCGTGCGCGGTGTTTCCGTCATCGTGCGGATGGGCCTGCCCATCACGGTCGCGCTGACCCACCAGGGCCCGCGCGACCCGGGAGCACCCTCTCGGACCTTGGTCGAGGGCGGGCGACGGGCCGACGGCACCGTCATCACGTCCTCGATCCCGACGATCGCGCACACCACCGAGTTCCTGGAGCCGAACGACTAGTTCGCTTCCGCGGGGAGGGCCACGGCACATCGTCGGGGGCCCTCCCTCGTTTCTAGCCCTGGCCCCGGCCCCTCGTCCGTCGCTCTGGCAATAACCAATTCGACGGAGATTTCGCGATAGTGACCGCATTTCACATGAAGTAGGTCGATTTTCGTCAAAATCTCCGTCGAATTCGTTCGCGGCGTCGGCAGGCCAGTGCCCGGGGAGCCGGGAACCGGGACTGCTACCGAGTTACAGCGCCGCCTGGATGGCCGCCGCGTAGGCCTGGTAGCCGGCGGGGGTCGGGTGGAAGGCATCCGGACCAGCGAAGTAGACCCACGAGTCGACGTCTCCGATGCCGTGGCCCGCGAAAGCCGCGGACACGTCGACGTATTCGATGCTGGAGTTCGGTCGGATTGCCTGGGCCTGGGCTACGACGCCCTGGATGGTCTGGTTTAGCAGCATGGTTGCCCCGTTGAGCTGGGCGATCAGCGGGTTAGCCGAGGGGGCAAAGAGCAGCGGGTAACCGGTGACGACCACGTGGGCATTCGGGGCGGCCGCCGCGACGCGCGCGTAGGTGTCGGCCAGACGGGCTGTAAGCTCGCCGGAATAGATCAGGGCGCCGGCGGTGGAGATGGCGTTCCCGCACGCGACCGGATCCGCGGACGCGCACGCCGCCGCCACGCCGGCCACATTCAGATCGTTGCCGCCCACGGTAAGTGTCACCAGGGTGGTCCCCCGGTTCAGGGACGACAGCTGCGTGGTGGTCACAGTCCCGGTGGTGGCCAGGCTGCAACTGACGTTGCGCAGCAGGTTCGTGCCCTTCACCGCGTCCAGAAGGGCGGGGTAGCCGTTCGGGCTCTGCAGGCAGCTGTCCACGTAGTCACCGCCGCCTTGCCCGGCCGCGTAGGAGTCGCCCAAGGCGACGTACTTGTTGGCCGGGGCCGTGGGTGCGGCGGATGCCGGTAGAGCACCAGCGGCAAGCACGCCCGAGGCGGCGAGGATGGCGGCGAGGACGCTGGACAGGAGTCGGATTCGGGGTTTCATGGCCCGACTTTACTCGGATCTGCGCTCTAGGTGCAGGGTTGATTTCGGCACGACCTCAGCGACTCCGGCAAAGCGGCCTGGCGCTCAGCCAGCTCGGCTTTCTGGGCCGCCCGTGCTCACGGTGCCGACCTCACCAATTCGACGGAGATTTTGCCGGGATCACCCCGATCGGTGCGAAAAACCGGGTTCCGGAGCAAAATCTCCGTCGAATTGGTTCGCGCGCTCAGGGGATTGAATCGCGCGTCAGGCGGCAAGAACGTCAGGCGGTAAGGGGCACGTAGCGGTAATACTCGATGCCCTGGTCGTAGAAGTCGGGGCCGTTCGCGGTGCCGAGGTGGTCGACGACGAACTGGTCCTCGGCCGGGGCCGGCACGAGGTCACCGGGGCGCCCCTCGTGCAGCGCGATGTACTGCGCCTCGGTCAGGTCGACCGGGCCGTGCAGGGCGGTCTCGAAGTTGATGCGTGCGGCGGCGGCCTGCCAACCCTCGGCGACCCGCATCGGGAGAGCCTCGGCGGCGTCGCCGCTGCCGTAGCCGAGCGCCAGCCACTCCTGGCCGGCGAGCTCGAGGCCCTCCGTCAGTGCGTGCTGCAGACCGGATGCGAGCCACGCCGGCAGGGCGGCCGTGTAGAGGTTGCCCAGGTCGCGCATGGCGTCCGAGCCGAGGCCGAGCTTCTCGCTGACCAGGGTGTTCCAGACTTCGGTGCTGCGCAGGTGCTGGCGCAGGCGGCGGGACAGCGGGAAGACGTCACCGATGATCTCGCCGATGTCGGCCCCGTTTCCGTGGAACGGCGAGGGTGCGCACATCTCGGCGAGCAGGAGGTCGGCGTCGATCCCGGCATCCGCGCAGTGCGCGCGCAGCTGGTCGCGGCCCGATTCCTCGTCGGCCGCGAGCGTGAACAGGTAGGCCATCACCCAGCCGGTCGCCGGCATCTGGTGGTACGGGCGGTGCATGAACACCCGGTCGACCTCGTTGAAGTAATCGAGGGAATTGCCGGGGCGCTTTCCCAGCATGGCCGTCATCGCGTGGTGGGTCGCGTCGATGTAGCAGCTGGTCGAGTACCGGCCGTTGAACACGGGCAGGTCCTGCATCTGCCCGTCGTCGCGGGGCGGCTGCCCGCGGAAGCGCGCGAACGGCTTGCGGAAGTCGGCCACCCGGTAGTCGGAGTCGCTGCCGGACCCGGCCAGATTTACTTCCAGCAGTCGGGCCTCGCTTTCCAGGAGCACAGCGACGGCGCCTGCACCTTGGGTGGGCTCGCCGCTGCCGCCGCGAGCGTATTCGGCGATGTCGGCGGAGACGACGATGGCCTGGCGGCCCACGCCATCCGTCGCCAGGTAGCGCAGGGCGGCCTTGATGCCGTAGACGCCGGCGAGGCAGGCCTGCTTGAACTCGGGCACCTCGCAGTCGCGCGCGAGCAGCGGCATGCCATGGGCGGTGAGGGCATCGTTGACCATGCCCTTGACGATGACCGCACCGGCCGAGTTGTCGCTGCTGGATTCGGTGCCGAGGGCCAGGAGGCCGACCTGACCGGGGTCGATGTCGTAGTCGCGGATCAAACGCCACACCGCGTTCGCCGCGAGCGTGTAGACACTTTGGCCTGGGCCGCGCATGCGGAAGCTGCGTCCAACGACGTTCCGGACCTTCCCCCACGGCTGGTCGTTCCAGTCGCACCAGGCTTCGAGCTGCACCCGGTAGGGCGGCACGAACAGGGAGAATCCACTAATTCCAGGCGTCAACAGTTCCCTCTTCAGGTTTGGCGTGGTTGTTCACCCACACCGGGTCTCAAACGCACCACTCCATTATCAACGGATCGGTTGGTGAAAGTGGTGACCAGGATCAGATCGTCAGGCGGAACCGACCCGATCACGGCGGTGCGGCCCCCCGGGAAGCGACTAAAATCGAGTGAACCCGATCGGAGCACCACTGTGGACCAACCCATCGATGGTGGCGCCACCGCCGTGGCCCGCGCGCACAGCAACATCGCCCTCGTCAAATACTGGGGCAAGCGCGACGCCGCCCTGAACACGCCCGCGGTCGGCTCCATCTCGGTCACGCTCGACGCGCTCTACACCGACACCCGCGTCACCTTCACGCCCGGTCTGGTCGCCGATGAACTGTGGCTGGCCGGATGCCGCATCCAGGCCACGCGCATCAGTCACGTTCTCGACCTGGTGCGTGGGCATGCCGCCAGCATGGGCCTGTCCGCCGCCCGACTGAACGCCATCGTGACGTCGACGAACAACTTTCCGACCGGGGCCGGCCTCGCCTCGTCGGCATCCGGCTTCGCCGCCCTCGCGGTTGCCGCGTCCGGCGCCGCCGGCCTCACCCTGGCCGACCGGGAACTGTCGATCCTGGCCCGGCGCGGCTCGGGCTCGGCCGCCCGCTCGATCTTCGGCGGCTTCGCCGAGATGCACGCCGGCACCGCCGCCGACGGATCGGACGCCTACGCGGAAGAGCTGCTCGACCGGGCGGGCTGGCCGTTGGCGGTCGTCGTGGCGATCACCGAGCACGGCGAGAAATCGATAAATTCCACTATCGGCATGAACGAGAGCAAGGCCTCCTCGCCGTTCTACCAGGCCTGGCTTGACTCGGCCGACGACGACCTCAACGAGATGCGCTCCGCCATCCGTGACCGCGATTTCGCCCGGCTCGGGCAGCTCTCCGAGTACAACTGCCTCAAACTGCACGCCCTGATGCTCACGACCCGACCCGCACTGATCTATTGGAACGCCGCGACCGTCGCCGCGATGCACGCCGTGGCGGGTCTTCGCGCCCAGGGCGTGCCGGCCTATTTCACCATCGACGCAGGGCCGCAAGTCAAGGTGCTCTGCCTGCCCGGCGACGCCGCCGCGGTTCAGCGGGCGATGGTGCTCGTGCCCGGGGTGCTCGAGGCGCGCATCAGCGCGCTCGGCCCGGCCGCCTGCCGGCTGGAATGACCATGGCGACGACTCTGCCGACGCCTCCGCCGAAGCCGACGATCCGGGCGTCCGCGCCCGGCAAGCTCTTCCTGCTGGGCGAGTACGCCGTGCTTGAGGGCGCGCCGGCCCTGCTCACCTCCGTCGACCGACGCGTAGAGGTGACGGTCGACGAGTCACCCACGGGCTCCTGGCAGGTCAGCGCGTCCAATTTGGGCATCCGGAACCTGGTGTTGGGCACGGATGGCGCCCTCCCGGCCGGGCTCACCGACCAGCAGCGCGACCACCTCCGCGTCTTCGACCAGGTGCGCGTCGCCGTGCAGGCCGCTGCGCTGCAGGCGCGGGTGCTGCCGCAGAGTCAGGCCCCGCTCGCCATCACCATCGACAGCAGCGCGCTGTCCCGGGGCGGCCACAAGCTCGGCCTCGGTTCCAGCGCCGCCACCGCCGCCGGCCTGACCGACGCCCTGGCCCGCACCCTGGGCCTGACGCTCGACCGGGACGAGCTGTTCCGCCTGGCCCACGCCGCCCACCGCAGCGCGCAGAACGGCGCCGGCAGCGGCGGAGACGTGGCTGCGAGCGTGCACGGCGGGTTGATCCGCTATGCCCCGGGTGCCGCAGTGGTGCCTCTGCGCTGGCCGGAGGAGCTCTGCATCTCGGCCGTCGTCACCGGCGAGGGTGCGCTGACCACCCGCCTGGTGGGCCGCGTGGCCGACTACGCTGCCGAGAACCCCGCCCGGCACCGGGCCGACCTCGACCGGCTGAAACACCTCGCCGAACAGGCCGAGGCGGCGCTGGCCATCCCGGCCGATTTTCTGAGCCTCGCCTCCGACTACTTCGCGGCGCTCACCCAACTCGACGCGCATGCCCAGGCCGGCATCGTGAGCGAGCGACACCGTGAACTACACGCCCTCGCCCGGCGCAAGGGCGGCATCTTCAAGACCAGCGGGGCCGGCGGCGGAGACGTCGGTCTGGCCTTTAGCTACGCTGGAGAACCCACCGAGCGACTCGCCAGGGCACTCGCCCGGGCCGGGGCCTCCATCGTCCCGCTCGGCTTCTTCGCCGCCGGCCTACAGGGAGGCACCGCGTCATGAGCCGGTCCCGCATCCCCCGCTTCTACCAGTTGTCGGTCAGTGAACGCATCGCGCTCCTCCGGCAACGTGGTGTCCTGTCGACGGATGCCGCCGCGCACCTCGCAGACGGAACGTCCGCCCTCGACGTGGAGGCCGCCGACCGGTTGATCGAGAACGTGATCGGCGTCTTCTCAATGCCGATGGGACTCGGCCTGAACTTTCAGATCAACGGCCGGGACCACCTGGTGCCGATGGTGGTCGAAGAGCCCTCGATCGTCGCCGCGGTCAGCTCCGCGGCCCGGCTGGTGCGCCAGGCCGGCGGGTTCACGAGCGTCGCCGACGAGCCGCTGCTGATCGGCCAGATCCAGGTCGTCGACCTTATCGACCCCGAGCGCGCCCAGGCTGACCTGCTCGCGCGCGGCGACGAGCTCGTGGCGTTGGCCGACAGCGGGCATCCGAAAATGGTGGCGCGCGGCGGCGGCGCCCGCGGCATCGAGGTCTTCCTGCGCGGTGCGACGGCGCAGAACGGCGAACTGCTCGTAGTGCACCTGCTGGTCGACACCCGCGATGCGATGGGCGCCAATCTCGTCAACTCGATGTGCGAACGGCTCGCCCCACTGGTCGAGGAGATCAGCGGCGGCCGCGTGTTCCTGCGCATCCTCTCCAACCTCACCGACCGGGCCCTGGTGCGCGCCCGTGCTGTGATCCCGCACGCGCTGCTCGAGACCGCCGACTTCCCCGGCGAACGCGTGCGCGACGGTATCGTGCTCGCAAACGAGTTCGCGGCCATGGATCCCTACCGGGCCACCACGCACAACAAGGGCATCATGAACGGCATCGACGCCGTCGCCCTCGCCACCGGCAACGACTGGCGGGCGATCGAGGCGGCGGCCCACGCCTACGCCGGCCGCGGCGACGGCTACGGCCCGCTCACCACCTGGAGCGTGAACGACGCCGGCGATCTCGTCGGCGAACTGACCATCCCGTTGAAGGTCGGCACGGTCGGCGGCCAGGTGGAGTCGAACCCGGCCGTACGGCTCGCCCACACGATCCTCGGGGTGTCTTCAGCGCCCGAGCTGGCCGAGGTGATGGCCGCCGTGGGGCTGGCCCAAAATCTGGCCGCCCTCAAGGCCCTGTCGACCAATGGCATCCAGCACGGCCACATGCGCCTGCACGCGCGGGCCGTGGCGGCTGCCGCCGACGCCAGTGGAGCCCGGTTCGAGGAGGTCGTCGAGAGGCTCATTGCCGACGGCGAGATCAAGGTGTGGAAGGCGCGCCAGATCATGCAGGCCCTCGAAGAGAGCAGTGACGGCGACCGGGTTATTGAGCCGGCCGCGCCGGATGCCGGGTACGGCACCGCCGCCGTCGTCGCCTTGCCCGCGGCTCACCCCGCACCCACTGCCACCCTTACGCCCAGCGCTTCCGCCACGTGCGCTGCTGCCCTCACCCCCGGCGCCCCCGGCTCGGATGCCCACCTCGGCTACGGTAAAATCATCCTGATGGGCGAGCATTCCGTCGTCTACGGCTACCACGCGATCGCCGCGCCGATCGGTCTGTCGGTGCGCGCGCAGGTCACCCGCCAGGCGTCGCTCCGCGAACCGGTCATCGCCGACCGGGACGTCGACGGCTCAGTGCGCGAACCGATCCGAGCAGACCTCTCGCACCGGGTGGCGGCGCTGATCGTCACCCGGCTCGGCGTGTCCGACGCCGGCCTTCGGGTCGATGTGTTCTCTCACCTGCCGCGCGCCAGCGGCCTGGGTGCCTCCGCCGCGTTCGCGGTGGCATTGATCCGCGCCGTCGCCGACAGCTTCCAGCTCACGATCAGCGACGCCGAGGTCTCGAGCCTAGCCTTCGAGTGCGAACAGATCGTGCATGGCACCCCGTCGGGCATCGACAACACCGTCGCCACCTTCGGCCGGTCGGTTCTTTTCCAGAGATCGGATGCCCCGGGCGGCCACACGATCCGCGACATCTTCACTCCCCACCCGATCCCCATCGTCATCGGGCTGTCCGGGGTGGAGTCGCTGACGAAGCAGACCGTGGGCCTCGTGCGCGGCGCCTGGCAGCGCAACCCCGCGCGTTACGACGCGATCTTCAGCCAGATCGACGGGCTGGTGTTGGCCGGGGTAGACGCGCTCCGCCGTGGCGACATCGCCGAGCTCGGCGAACTGATGAACATCAATCAGGGACTGCTCAACGCGCTACAGGTGTCGAGCCCGGAGATCGAGTCACTCGTGGCAATCGCCCGCCGCGCCGGCGCCCTCGGAGCGAAGCTGACCGGTGGCGGGGGCGGCGGCGCCATGATCGCTATCGCCGAACCTGGCGGCACCGAACCGATCATCACCGCGATGCGCAGCGCCGGCTACACGACTTACCTCACCGAGATTCGCTGAGCACCCGAAATTCGAACCTGTATTTGAGGTATTCGGAGCTGGGCATCTTGCCATTCCCGACAGCGATAAAAGGCGATTATGGCAGTCGTCCACAGGTTTCACGCGTAGTTATCCACACCGGGCGTTCCAGTAATTATGCGGGCAAAAGCCACATTTCACTCTGCTGTCCACAGGGTTATCCACAAGGCTGTGGATAGACGTATCTTCGACGTCTGCCAGGCCGGCCTGCCCGCCTCGCGGCGCAGGTCTCAATCGGCGGCCCTACGGCGGGCCCACGCGCCCCGGCCACAGGTCGACACCCAAACCGTTCTCCAGACGGGCCACGGTCGCCAGGTCCGGCCAGGACCGTCCGTGCAGCACCGAGAGCAGTGTCGTGTGGTCTAGCCCGGCATCGCGCGCCACGGCGCGCACGCTCCGCTTGCCGATTGCGGCCTGCACGTTCACCGCGAACTGACGGGCCACCTCGCCGACGGCGCCCGCCGACGGCACGTCGGGCCACCCCACCACGAGGTCACGGGGAGCAGGTCGCGCCGGTCTGGACATAGCCCGAGCGTAGACGACGGATGTCCCCCTCGGATCGCCCACCCAACCCGTCAGTCGAATCCACGGTGGTCGGGCTGGTCGAGACCCGGTGAGCTGCTCTCTGAACTTGTGAACAAACCTTCGAGATAAAATCTGAATCTAGTCTCTAAATACTGACAGACTCTCGACTCTGTGTTCGCTTTGAGGTATCCTCGTATCATGATCAATCTCGCGGATGACCTCAGGCAATCGGCCGAGGCCGTCGCCCTGCTGGGTTCCTCGAGTGCCGATTATGAGGCGCTGGCTGATGCCGCAGTATTGTCCGGTCAGAAGCAGATCGCGGCGGCTCGCCGCCTGCTCGACACCCGCGCCGCGTGGATGGCCGGCACCATCGCCCGGCGGTCCCGGCCGGAGTTGGGCCACTCCGGGTTGGCGGCGCAGCAGGGGTTTCTCTCGCCGGAGGCCCTCATCCAGAAGTGGACCGGCTCCTCGAAGGGCGACGCCTACAAAATGGTCGCCGTCGGCACCATGATGGCTGATGCCGAAGCAGCCGAGAAGCAGGTCGAGGCGGCGCTCTCCTCGCCCGACAGGGATGCCGCCGAGGTCGCCGAGTTCGAGTCGAAGGTGCCGTGGCAGGCTCCGATCGCCCGGGCCGTCACCGCCGGAACCCTCTCCGTCGACGCGGCCGAGTCGATCCGCTCAGGGCTCGGCCAGATCGACGCGGCAGTTAGCGCGGAGAAGCTCCGGGTGGCCCTGGCGGCGCTGCTCACCGAGGCCTCGTCACTGAATGCCGATCAGGTGTTCAAGCAGGCGAGACGGATGCGCGACCGGCTCGATGAGGCCGGCATCGCCGCCCGCGAGAAGCAGGCCCACGACGACCGCTACCTGCGGGTCTACCGGCTGGGCAACGGCAACGTACGCCTGAACGGGCTGTTCGCGCCCCAAGACGGCGAGTTCGTGCTCTCCACCTTCGACTGAGCAGGTCAACGAACACGGGCCGGCCGAACCGGCCGCTCACGGGCAGATCGAGGGCAACCCTTTCCCCATCTCCCAGGAAACCATCGACCGGCTGCTCTGCGACGCCGGCACCCGCGGCATCAAATTCGACGACAACGGCCAGATCATCAACGTCGGCCGCGACGAACGACTCTTCACCGAGAAACAGCGCGCCGCGATGGCCGTGCGTGACGGCGGATGCCTCTGGATCGACTGCGACAGATCACCGGCCTGGAGCGAAGCCCACCACACCAACGAGTGGTTGAAAGGCAACGGCTACACCGACCTCGCCGACGGGGTACTCCTCTGTCATCCCCACCATCTGCTGCTGCACAACCAGCATTGGACGATCAGCCGCACCGGAACTCAGCATTGGTTGCGGCCACCGGTGGAGGTTGACCCGAAGCGGACACTGATCGCTCTGCCGAGCAAGCGGGCGAACCTGTAGGGCGGGACGGGTCGCCGGGTCTCGACGGGCTCGACCACCGGGGCTGAAACTACCGGAACGACACAAGGCCCCCAATCTCTCGGGGGCCTTTCTGTTCGACTGGGTGGACGGCAATCAACCCATCGTGTTCGCTGTGGGTTGATTGCAAAACTCAAAACTTCGGCCTGACCCCGTGTGCTGGTTGCGTAGTTCCTCGCGATTCTTCTGAATGATCTTGCCGATCCTCTGGCGTTCGACGAAAATCTTCTGAAAATTCATGGAATCGAGGGACACGCCTCCGCTGGCTCCACCGCGCTGTAGCGCCCGCGAGCGCCACGAAAGCTGGAACGCCTTCCTGAACCGCCTACACCCGTGTGTGGTGTGGTGCAGTTTCTGGTCATCGACGAAGTCTTTCGCGTCGCGCAGTGACCGGGCGAGGCGGTCGAGCTTGGTGACCACAAGCGTGTCCCCGGCCCGGCATGCAGCCAGCGCTTCTCGTAGTCCTGGCCGCGCCCGGTTCGTGCCGGTGACCCTTGATCGGTGAACGTCCGGCTATCGGGCACCCGATAGATATAGATCCAGCACATACGTCGGCGATGGGCGTCCCAACAGCGTATGCTGGAATGGATGTGCGCCAACTCACCGGTGACGACCTGGAACTCATTGCGAAAGCGGAAGAGGCAATTGGCGCCAACACGGACGTTGAAGGCGGCGTACACACAGTCAGGGCTGCCGTTTGTGATGCCACGGGACATATCCACGTCGGCGTCAACGTTTATCATTTCACGGGTGGCTCCTGCGCTGAGCTCGTCGCGCTGGGATCAGCACGAACCTCCGGAGCGCGCGAGCTAACGGCGATTGTCGCCGTGGGCGACAGTCGGCGTGGCGTGAACATCCCGTGCGGCCGCGATCGCCAAGTTCTTGCCGAAGAGAAAGCGACCGCTGATGCGGTGAGCTCGGTTGCTGGCTAGTTCGACCATGAGTTGTCACGGGACGGCCGGGTGCCTCACGAACGGATAGCTTCCCATAACGCCGTTGACAGTTCCTGATGAGGCAACCCGACCGAGCTGTGGTTCTGCGGCGTGGACCCGACCTTTTCACCTTGCTGCTGCGTGAGGAAGAATTAGTCTGTACAACCACGATCCGAGACACCAATGGGTCGTGGTGAGAATTGTGCCGCCGAGAGCTACCATTCCTCCCAGCACGATTCCCAGCGCTGATAATCCGAAATAGAAGGACAAGGCCGCACCTGCAAGTAGCACGGTGGACAGCAGGTAGGAAAACCGTCGTGGACTCGGCGTGGGGGGAAGCGCCGGAGCTCGAAACATATGGCGAACGACCAAGTTATAGACCAGATCGAGAATCATGCCACGGGGAAATAGTGCACCTGTGAGAGGAACGATTGCACCCAATCCAAGAATGATAGGCGACTGCAAAATCAATCCGAGAACGATCAAGACAGTGCCCACTGCCGGTGTGAATCGTAGGGGCCATGCGTAACAAGACTTGGCTTCATCATCGAGGCCTCCGAATCCCTGCTTATCCAGATTGGTCTTCGTTAGTTCTCTCAGTGCCGCCACCTTCGATTCCTTGATGCTGGCCATAGGCAACCCCATTTCGCAGACAGGGGCTATTCGTCTTTTCTTAAGACATCTCAATGTTCCTAGGATATCGAACCCATGCCTCCGGCCCGGCGATGAGTGTTCACTCCCACTCCCGGCACCTACATGGCAATCGACCGTGCCAGTGGCAAGCGCGTCACCAGACCCGTCACACCAGTGACCGTCACCATCCCGATGGATGCCGGAGCCCCAGCCGAACGGAATCAGGACCCCCGGTTGGCCGTGAAGCACCTCCAGAAGTTCGCCTTCAATTACCTCGCGGCGACCATCGCCGCCGTGTCATCGAACCTGCGGAAGATATTCGACTTCTTCGTGAAGACCGCCGAACGTGACAGCGGCGAGAGTCTCTCCCGAGGACGCCGACGCAAAGAAGCCACCGGAACACCGCTGAACAAACACAGCGCACTTCCCGCCCTGGCACCGCCGCAGTAACGGAAACCAACGCCAATTCCGAACGTCACCCCGCGCACCGAACGCTTCAGCTTGCCCACCAGCAGGCTGATTGGCGTTTAAAGCGCAAACCCCCGAGCGGCGAGCGTTAAAACGGCCACCGAACGCGCACTGAGTCGTTAAAAGAAGAAGGCCGGCCGAGCATTTCTGCTCAACCGACCGGTCCACTTGGATTTCATGACAACCATTCCTGGATTTCCTGAAACACCCACTGTGCGCGAGGGGGGACTTGAACCCCCACGTCCTTTCGAACACTGGCACCTGAAGCCAGCGCGTCTGCCAATTCCGCCACTCGCGCGAACTTAGGCAGATTAGCACTTTCCGAGGGCACAACGCCATTCGAGACAGGCAGGCCGCGCGAACACAGGTCTGCGCGGCGTGCCGAACATCCTGAACACGCGCCCGATATGCGCCCGACATGGTGACCCGGACTGGCTCCCGTAGGATGACAACCCTCACCGGGTATTGCCCGGCGGGTGAGTTAACACTTGAGACAAGTAACATGCTCATAGCCGAAAGGATCGGATCGGGAGACCTGTGGGCATTCTGGATAGTTTTGAAAAGGGTCTCGAACGCGCCGTCAACGGTGCGTTCGCCAAGACCTTCAGGTCGGGGCTGCAACCGGTTGAAATCACCTCAGCACTGCGTCGCGAACTCGACACAAAAGCAGCGGTCGTGTCCCGCGATCGCATTCTCGCGCCCAATCGCTTCACGGTGCGAATGAGCCATGCCGACTTCCAGCGCATGTCCGCCCTTGGCCAGACCCTCCTCGACGAACTCACCGAACTCGTGCAGCTGCACGGCCGCGAGCAGCGTTACCA
Source organism: Cryobacterium sp. Hz7 (assembly GCF_004402815.1). Lineage (NCBI taxonomy): Bacteria > Bacillati > Actinomycetota > Actinomycetes > Micrococcales > Microbacteriaceae > Cryobacterium > Cryobacterium sp. Hz7. The sequence continues at coordinate 118,885 of NZ_SOFB01000058.1, read as the reverse complement.
GTTCGCCGGCGGCGTCTCGATCACCCTGTCCGCGGATCGCGGCCTCAGTGAGGGCATGGTCCAGATCGACTCCAGCACGATCAAGGGCAGCGTCGCCTGGATCCCCGTGGTCGAGGTCAACGGCAAGCGCTATCCCCTGACGCAGTCGCACACCGTCATCGGCCGCGGGAGCGACGCCGACATCACCATCGACGACTCCGGCACCTCTCGCCGGCATGTCGAGATCCTCTGGGACGGCTCCCGTGCCCAGGTGCGCGACCTCGGCTCGACAAACGGCTCCCAGCTCAACGGTTCACCGGTCACGCAGGCCATCCTCGAGCCCGATTCAGTCGTCACCATCGGCCGCACCCGCATCGTCTTCCGGGTCATCGCGCAGGCATCCTCTTCCGAGCCGGTGACCGAGCGTCACCGCGACGGCGGCCGCGAACGTCACGACATGGACGGATTCTGGGGACCCACCGCATGAGCGTCAGTGAGCTCACCCTGCTGGTGCTGCGCCTCGGCTTCCTGCTGGTGCTCTGGCTCTTCATCTTCGGCATCGTCTATGCCCTGCGCAGCGACCTGTTCGGCCAGCGCGCCCGCAAGATGCAGGCGGATGTCGCTGGCTCGGCCGGCGCGCCCGCCGCGTTCCCGAGCGCCACGCCCGTGCCGAGCGCCACCCAGCCTCCCGCCGCCGCGGCCTCCGCGCCGACGGAGCAGTTCACGGCTCGGCCTGGCCCGGCGTTCACCGCCGTGGACGACAAGGCCACCAGCCAGAACGCGACCCGCCTCGTGATCACCTCCGGCCCGAAGTCCGGCACTGAGTTCCCGCTCACCGGCGACTCGATCACGATCGGGCGGTCGGGCGACTCGAGCCTCGTCATCCGTGACGACTACACGTCCACCCACCACGCGCGTCTGATGCTCTGGCATGACAAGTGGATGATCCAGGATCTCGATTCGACCAACGGCACCTTCCTGGATGGCAACCGTTTGGCCGTGCCGACCCCGGTCCCCCTGAACACCACCGTCAAGATCGGCGCAACCAGCTTCGAGCTTCGGCGGTAGCTGCATGGCGACAGTCAGTCACAGCGCGGCCGCGTCCCACGTTGGAAAGATTCGGTCCAACAACCAGGACTCCGGCTATTCCGGGCGCCATCTCTTCCTGGTTGCCGACGGCATGGGCGGGCACGCCGGCGGCGACGTCGCTTCGGCGATCGCCACCAAACGCATCATGGATGCTGACCGGGACTTCCAGTCCCCGCAAGACGCCGAGTTCGCCCTGCAGGCGGCGCTGATCGCCGCGAATTCGCAGCTCGCCGAGACCGTGTTCGAGCACGCCGAACTCACCGGCATGGGCACCACCGTCAGCGCGCTGATCGTGCTGGAAGACGAGGTGGCGATCGCGCACATCGGTGACTCGCGCATCTACCTGCTCCGCGAGGGCGAACTCTCCCAGATCACCATCGACCACACCTTCGTACAGCGGCTCGTCGACAGTGGCCGCATCACCGAGGCGGAAGCCATGGTGCATCCGCGCCGCTCGGTGCTCATGCGCGTGCTGGGCGACGTCGAATCGGCGCCGGAGATCGACACCTCCATCCTTGCGACCTTCCCCGGTGACCGCTGGCTGATCTGCTCCGACGGGCTCAGCGGCGTGGTCTCTAATTCGGGCATCGCCGCGGCCCTGCTCAGCCCACTTGACGCCCAGGGCGTGGCCGATCGCCTGGTCAAGGAAAGCCTCGACGGCGGAGCCCCTGACAACGTCACCATCGTCGTCGTCGACATCGGCTCACCCGCCGAACGCATCGACATGCCCACCGTGGTCGGGTCGGCATCCGCTCCCCTCGCCTTCGGCGAGGAGCCCACCCGCGGCCGGGCGCTGCGCATGTCGAGCTTGCGCCTGCACCCCGTGCGTGAAACGCACTTCGAGCCTGACTCCCAGGACTATCTCTCGGAGCTGATCGAGGAAGACAATCGCCGGGCCCGCCGCCGCAAGATCACCTGGCTGGTCGGCATCATCCTGCTGATTCTGGCCATCGTCGGCGCCGGCTTCCTCGGCTACCGGTGGACCCAGTCCCGTTACTACGTGGGGGTGGAAGGCAGCACGGTCGCCATCTTCCAGGGCGTGCAGCAGGACCTCGGCCCCCTCTCCCTGTCCTCCGTCTTCGAGGACACCGACCTGGAGCTGTCCGAACTGCGGGTCTACGACCGGCAGCAGGTCGAAAAAACCATTAGCGCAACCTCCCTCGCGGATGCGTTGCTCATCGTCGAACGGCTCCAAGATGCCAGCGTCCAGTAACCGGTCCACGACGACGGATGCGCCTGCGCGCCCGCCCCGCACAGGTCGCGTGCGCCGACTGCACCTGCCCCAGAAGCTGCGCAACCTCGAGTTGGTCCTGCTGCTCATCGCCTGCGGCATCAACGCGGCCACCGTTGTGCTCGTGCAGCTCGGCGCGCTCGGCCGAATCGACACGACACTGGTGCTGCTCGGCGCCGGCCTGTCGGTGCTGGTTCTGGCCATGCACGTGGTGCTGCGCGTCGTGGCCCGCGAGGCCGACCCGTTCATCCTGCCCATCGCCACCCTGCTCAACGGCCTCGGCATCGCCATGATCTACCGCATCGACCTGGCCAACGAAGAGTCCGGCTGGGCCAGCGCCTCCGTACGCCAGACCGTGTGGAGCGCCCTGGCCATCGGCTGCGCGATCGCGGTCATCCTGATCATCCGCAACCACCGGGTGCTGTTCCGCTACACCTACATCGCCGGGTTCGTCGGTGTGGCACTGTTGCTGCTCCCGCTCGTTCCCGGCCTCGGCCGCGAGGTCAGCGGGGCGCGCGTCTGGATCGGCGTCGGATCCTTCGCCACCTTCCAGCCGGGCGAGATCGCGAAGATCGCCCTGGCCGTCTTCTTCGCCGGCTACCTCGTGCGCAACCGCGACAGCCTCTCCATGGTGGGCAAGAAATTTCTTGGCATGCGTTTCCCGCGCCTGCGCGACCTCGGCCCGATCCTTGTCGTCTGGGCGCTGTCCATGTCCGTGATCATCTTCCAGCGCGACCTCGGAACCGCCCTGCTCTACTTCGGTCTATTCCTGGTCATGCTCTACCTGGCCACCGGCCGCCTCAGCTGGGTGCTGCTGGGCATGTCCCTCTTCCTCGGCGGTGCCCTCATCGCCAGCCAGACCCTGGACTACGTCAACGGCCGGTTCCAGAACTGGCTCGACGCCCTCAACCCGGATGTCTACGGGGCCGACGGCGGCAGCTACCAGCTGGTGCAGGGGCTCTTCGGTCTCGCCAAAGGCGGGCTCATCGGCACGGGCCTGGGCCAGGGGCGTCCAGAGATCACCCCCGTCCCCCAAAGCGACTACATCATCGCCAGCCTCGGCGAGGAACTCGGCCTGGCCGGCATCTTTGCGATCCTCGCGCTCTACCTGCTCCTCGTCGCGCGCGGCTTCCGCATCGGCTTCGCCGGCAATGACGACTTCGGCAAGCTGCTCGGCGTGGGTCTCTCCTTCGTCATCGCCCTGCAGTGCTTCATCGTGATCGGCGGCGTCACCCGTGTGATTCCCCTCACCGGTCTGACCACACCCTTCCTCGCCGCCGGCGGGTCCTCCCTCGTCGCGAACTGGATCATCGTGGCCCTGCTCCTGCGCCTGTCCGACACGGTGCGCAACCAACCCAGGCTGGTGGTCTGATGAATCGTGAACTCAAACGAGTGAGCATCGTGGTCATGCTCATGTTCGTGGCCCTGCTCGTCTCCACGACAATCGTGCAGGTCTTCCAGGCAGACAGCCTGTCCGCGGATGCCCGCAACACCCGCACGCTCTACGACAGCTACTCCGTCGAACGCGGTCCGATCCTCGTCGCGGGCGAGCCGATCGCCCAGTCGATGCCCGCCGACGATGAATACAAGTTTCAGCGCACCTACAGCAACGGGCCGCTCTACGCCCCGATCACCGGGTTCATTCCGCTCAACGGTGCGCCCACCGGGCTGGAGCATTCCCTTAACGGCGAACTCAGCGGAACGTCCGACGCCCAGTTCTTCGACAAGATGAACGCCCTGATCACCGGTCAGAACCCCAAGGGGGCTTCTGTGGAGGTCACGATCGACCCGGTCGCGCAGCAGGCCGCCTGGGATGCCCTCGGCGACCTCACCGGCTCCGTCGTCGTCTCCGAGCCGGCGACCGGTCGCATCCTCGCCCTGGTCTCCAAGCCCAGCTACGACCCGAACCTGCTCACCGTGCACGACAACCAGCAGGTCACCGACAACTATCAGTCGCTGCTGAACGACGACGGTAACCCGCTGCTCAGCCGCGCCACCAAAACCCTCAACCCACCCGGCTCGGTGTTCAAGCTGGTCGTGATGACGGCCGCCTTGGAATCGGGCAAGTTCACCCCGGAGAGCACCTTCCCGAACCCGCCCACGTACCAGCTGCCCGGCTCGTCGGCGGTCGTCATCAACTCCGGCGGCGGCACCTGCGGCGGAGGGGACACCGTCACTCTCGCCACCGCCCTGCGTCTCTCCTGCAACATTCCACTGGCCGAACTAGGTCTGCAGCTGGGCAACAAGGCCATTCGCGACACGGCCGAGAAGTTCGGCTTCAACAGCGACTATTCGATCCCCCTCGACGTGTCTCAAAGCGTGTACCCCACGGTTCTCGACGACGCCCAGACCGCACTCTCGGCCTTCGGCCAGACGGATGTCCGTGCGACGGCCCTGCAGATGGCGATGGTTTCAGCCGCGATCGCCAACGGCGGCCAGCTGATGACGCCCAACCTCGTCGACAAGGTGACCGCACCGGACCTGAGTCCGATTCAGGTCTTCGAGCCGGAAGCAATGAAACGGGTGATGAGCGCCGAAACGGCGGCAACACTGAACCAAATGATGGTCAACGGAGTCCAGGATGGCGCCGCCAGCAATGCAAGAATAGACGGGGTCAAGGTGGCAGGTAAAACGGGCACGGCGGAGAACGCCGAGGACGAGCCTTACACCCTGTGGTTCACCGGATTCGCTCCTGCGGAGGATCCGAAATATGCGATCACCGTTCTCGTTGAAAATGGCGGGGGACTTGGCCAGACAGGGTACGGCAATCTGCTTGCCGCACCTATTGCAAAGGAAGTACTAGAGGCGGTGCTGAACAAATGAGACCCACATCAGGGCTCACCTTCGGGGGACGATACGAGCTGCAGTCCCGGATCGCCATTGGCGGGATGGGCGAGGTTTGGAAGTCGATCGACCTCGTAATCGGTCGCACGGTCGCCATCAAGATTCTCAAGGACGAGTACCTCGGTGACCCTGGGTTCCTCGAGCGGTTCCGCGCCGAGGCCCGTCACGCCGCGCTCGTCAACCACGAAGGCATCGCCAACGTGTTCGACTACGGCGAAGAAGACGGCAGCGCCTTCCTCGTGATGGAACTCGTACCCGGTGAAGCACTGTCCACCATCCTCGAGCGCGAGCATGTCCTCCCCGCGGACAAGGTGCTGGACATCGTCTCCCAGACGGCCGCCGCACTTCACGCCGCGCACGCCGCCGGACTCGTGCACCGCGACATCAAGCCGGGCAACCTGTTGATCACGCCCGAAGGCCGCGTCAAGATCACCGACTTCGGCATTGCCCGCATCGCCGACCAGGTGCCGCTTACCGCGACTGGCCAGGTCATGGGCACCGTGCAGTACCTCTCACCCGAGCAGGCCAGCGGCCGCTCCGCCTCGCCGACCACCGACATCTACTCGCTCGGCATCGTCGCTTACGAAAGCCTCGCCGGCCGCAGGCCGTTCACGGGCGAGTCCCAGGTCGCGATCGCCATGGCGCAGATCAATGAGACCGCCCCCGACCTGCCCGACACGGTGTCGGAGCCGGTGCGCAACTTGGTGATCTCCTGCCTGGCCAAGAACCCCGCGGACCGTCCGGCCTCGGCCGCGCACCTGTCCCGTGCCGCCGCAGCCCTCCGCCGCGGCGACATCGCGGCCGCTGCGGCATCCGTGCCTGCCATCATGAACGGCGTCACGCCCACCTCCGCGACCATGTTGATGCCCGGCGCCGGCGGAATGCAGGCCACGACCGTGCTGCCCACCGGAGCGCCCGCGACGCGTGCCTCCGCGACGGCGGAACCCGAGGAAAAGAAGCGCAGCCCGTGGACCTGGCCGCTGATCGGCCTGATCGGCCTGCTCGCGCTCGTACTCACCGGCACCCTGATCGCCCTGTTCACACAGGACAACACGACGCCGGTGGAGACGCCGACCACGTCGGCACCGGCATCGGTGACTCCGTCCCCGAGCAAAACGCCCACCCCCTCGGCGACCCCCGCGCCATCGCCGACCCCAACGAGCAACACCGTCGAAGTCAGTCTGGCCGACTACCAGGGACTGACCAGCACGGAGGCGCGCGACAAGCTGTCCGGGCTGGGATTCGTAGCGGATGTCCAAGCCGGCAACGCGGCCACCACCCCGGAGCAGATCGCCGACACCGTCTACGACGTGAACCCCACCGGCCCGGTGACGAAGGGTTCCACGATCACGGTCACGGTCTACGCCCCCGCCGTCACCCCCGACGACCCGACCGCGGCGCCCACCGTCGCCCCCGCCTCGGTCGCCGCCGGAGCAGAGGCCACGGTCACCTGGGCTGCACAGTCCTGCCCAAGCGGCCAGACCCTCTCCGGCTATGAGGTCGTGGCCGACGGCGACGCCGTCTCCCCCGGCCCGATCAGCCCGGACGCCACCTCTACGAAGATCACCGCGGGTCCCGACGCCGGCACCTTCACGGTCAAGTTCCGCTACATCTGCGGCCAGGTCGCATCGGCCTACTCGAAGTCCAGCACACCTGTCACCGTCACCCCGGCGGCGTAGCGGAGGCTCAGGAAGGTACGGCTAAAATACGGTGAACTGTGTGCGCGAGCTGGGAGTAATGCTTTGACTGATGAAGGCCGTCTGCTCGCCGGTCGTTACCGGGTGGGTGCGCTCCTCGGGCGAGGTGGAATGTCCGATGTGCACATCGGCACCGATTCCCGGCTCGGCCGCACGGTCGCGATCAAGCTGCTCAAGTCATCGCTTGCCGCCGACCCGGCATTCCGCACCCGCTTCCGCCAGGAGGCGCAGGCGGCCGCCCGTATGGCTCACCCCACCATCGTGCGCGTCTTCGACGCGGGCGAGGAGTCTGTCTCCGAGATCGGCGGCCACGAATCGCAGATCCCGTTCATCGTGATGGAATACGTCGACGGTCGACTGCTCAAGGACATCATCCGCGAGGGCGCGGTTCAGCCCGACGAGGCCGTTCGCATCATCGTCGGCGTTCTGACAGCCCTCGAATACTCTCATCGCGCGGGCGTCGTGCACCGCGATATAAAGCCCGGCAACATCATGATCACCAAGACAGGTCAGGTCAAGGTGATGGACTTCGGCATTGCCCGGGCCATCTCCGACTCCTCGACGACCGTGGCGCAGACCACGGCGATCCTGGGCACCGCCTCCTATTTCTCCCCCGAGCAGGCCAAGGGTGAATCGGTGGATGCCCGCACCGACCTCTACTCCACGGGCGTGGTCCTGTTCGAGATGCTCGCCGGTCGCCCTCCATTCCGCGGTGACTCCGCCGTGGCCGTCGCCTACCAGCACGTCAGCGAAGCCCCGGTCGAACCGAGCTCGATCAACTCCCGGGTGTCCCCCGCACTCGACGCCGTCGTGCTGCATTCCCTGGCGAAGGACCGTTTCACGCGCTACCAGAGTGCCGTGGAGTTCCGCACCGACGTCGAGCTGGCCGGGTCAGGGCAGATTCCGGAGTACCACACGTCCGATGACTCCAGCGGCGGGCTGTTCGCTGCTGCCCCGCTGGCGGCTTCCGGCTCCGAGCTCGCGCTCAAGCAGCTCACCGAAGACGAAACCATGGTGCGCACGCAGCGCCGCCCACCCGTGATCTGGATCTGGGCCGGTATCCTCAGCGTCATCGTCATCGTGCTCTCCGTCATGATCTGGGCCTTCAGCCTCACGCCAAGCGTTGATCTGCCCGACAACTCGCGCCGGGTGCCGTCGCTCACCGGATTCAGCTATGAGAACGCCCAGAATTCACTTCTGGACCGTGACCTGGCCGCGATCCGGGCCGAGGAGGCCAGCGCCACGGTGCCCAAGGACCAGGTGATCCGCACAGACCCTCCGGCAGGCACGATCGCCCAGCCGACCGACCTGATCGAGGTTTATGTCTCCACCGGCGCCCAGCCGGTCGACGTCCCGGATGTCACCAACCTGCCCCTCGCCGACGCCCAGACCGCGGTGACGGACCTCGGCCTCACCGCGGGGTCGGTCACTCGGGAGAACTCTCCGACCATCGCCGCCGGTCTGGTGCTCCGAACCGACCCAGTCGCCGCGACGACGGAAAAAACCGGTGTCACGGTCGATTTCATCGTCTCCAGCGGCCTCGTAGCCCTCCCCGACCTCGAGGGTCAGCTCCTGAGCGCGGCGATCGATATGCTCGCCGCAGCCGACGTGCAGTTGTTCCCCATCCCCACACCCGATGAGACATGTCCCCAGCAGGATGGCTCGCCGGTGACCCAGCAGTCCCTGGCTCCGGGCGACGTGCCCCAGAAGTCCGAGGTTACGCTGGTCTACTGCACCGGCCCGGCTGCCGACTGAGTCCCGGCCCGGCGGCTGACTGCCTCAGCTGAGCTTCAGCAGGGGAGTGAGCCCCTGGGCCGTCTTCCGGGCGCCGGGCAGTCCGGCCAGAACCAGCCAGTTGGCCACCATCAGGTAGCCGCCCTCGGTTAGCACCGACTCGGGGTGGAACTGCACACCCAAAATGGGGGCGCTCACGTGCCGGAGCCCCATGATCACGCCGCCCTGCGTGCGTGAGGTGACGATCAGGTCGCTCGGCACGGTGCCGTCGACGACGGCGAGCGAGTGATACCGCGTCGCCGAGAACGGCTGCGGCACGCCGGCGTAGAAGTCGCTGCCGTCGTGCGTGATCAGGCTGGTCTTGCCGTGCATGAGTTCTTCGGCGTTGGTGACCGTGGCCCCGAAGGCCTCGGCAATCGCCTGGTGCCCCAGGCAGACGCCGAACAGGGGCTGACCGGAACCGAGGGCGGCGCGCACGATCGGTACGGAGACGCCGGCGTCGGACGGCTTGCCGGGACCGGGTGAGATGAGCACGCCGTCAAATTCCGCGATGCGGGCCGCGGCCTCCTCCGGCTCGAAGGCATCGTTGCGCAGCACGACCGTTTCGGCTCCGAGCTCCATCAGGTAGCCGTTGAGCGTGTAGACGAAACTGTCGTAGTTATCGATGACGAGGATGCGGGTCATGGGCTTCCTACCGTGACTTCCTGATTGTTGACAATGGAATCCACCCATGGGAACGCCCAGGTGGCAAGCACGAACAACATGGCTGTGAGCAACACGAACACCAGCACGATCCGGAGCCAGACCGGTCCGGGTAGAACCCGCCAGAGAGCAGCGTACATCCGAGCCTCCTAGCCCTGGGCCTGGGCCTGGGCATTGATAACGGTCGCGACTTCGGCCGGCGGGCCGGCAGATGTCGGTTGCCACGCCTCGAGAACACCGTACGCGATGATGCGCTCGTCCGTGGAGAGCAGGGGATTGCAGCTCGTGAGCGTGATGAACCGGTCGACGGGCGCCACATCCGGATTGTGCGGCACCGGCGCGATCACATCGACCGCGGTCGGGGCGACGTACTCGAGGTCGCGGAACCGGTAGGTGTAATAGCCATCGGCGGTCTGAACGTAGATCGCGTCGCCCAGCTGGAGTTCGTTGATCAGGTGCATGCCACCGCCGTTAGCGCTGCGGTGCGCCGCCAGGGCGAAGTTGCCGACCTCACCGGGCATCTGGGTGTCGGGGTAGTGGCCGATCCCCGACCGGGAGCTGTTGAGCACATTGTTACCAATCCCCTCGGCGATGGACCGGTGATAGTCCGCCCCGAATCGCGGCACGTAGAGCACGGCGAAGGATTGGGCGCTGGGGGGAGCCTCACGGACGACCGGGTCACCGAAGTCGGCCGGGGCCGACTCCCCCGGGTCGGTTGTCTGCGGGGTATCCGCGGCCTGATCGCGACTGGACCGCTCGTCGTCAATCCAGGTCTGGCTGATCTCGGCCGCCGCCTTCGACTGCTGACCGGCCATAATCATGTCATTCCACCAGAGTTGCCAGCCCAGGAATGCGAGCACGAGAACGCCGGCCGTGATAAGCACCTCGCCGATGATCCCCACGGCACTGAGTCGCGGGCGACTCTTGTGGCGGGGGGCGTGGCGGGTCGCCTCTGCGGGAGGCTGATCTGCTCGCTCGGACATGGTCTCAATTCTAATCGGGGAGGTGGGTCCTCTCTGCCGGGCGCCTGCCGGTCGATCCAGCCAAAGACGCTAGAATCGCAGGCATGTCACGCGCGAATCCCCGCAGCAAGCCCGCCCGCACCGAGGTCGCCCGCTCCGGCGAGGCCGGTCCGAACGCCGTGTGGTTCAAGCCGGTGATGTTCGGTTTCATGCTCATCGGGCTGGCCTGGATCATCGTCTTCTACGTGAGCCAGGGAACGCTGCCCGTCGCTGGTTTCGGGTCGTGGAACATTCTGGTCGGTTTCGGGATCGCCTTCGTCGGCTTCCTGATGACCACCCGCTGGCGCTGATCCCGCCCTTATCCGGCCCGGTTGTCACACCTGTCGAGACCCCGTCCCGCACCCCCGCGACGGGATAATGACAACGGTGTAATTATCCCCATGTGGACAAACCTGTGGATAACTTTTCCGGGAGGCGACCGCGGCCGAACCGCTCGCTGAATCCCGGCACTGTGTCTCACATTGTGCACCTGCTAAGGTGCTGTGTGAAACCAAGCGGGGGCACCGGCCGAGACGCGGTCGAGACGTGTTTCCGCTGTGTGAGAAGAGGCGTAACTCATGAAAGCATCAGCAGAACTCGGCTCCAACCTTCAGTCCGTTCTCGTCGACCTGATCGAGCTGCACGTGCAAGGCAAGCAGGCGCACTGGAGCGTCGTGGGCAAGAACTTCCGGGACCTGCACCTCCAGCTCGACGAGATCATCGACGATGCCCGACTATTCACCGACCAGCTGGCCGAGCGGATGCGCGCGCTCGACGCCCTGCCGGACGGCCGAAGCGAGACGGTCACGGCGACCACCCACCTGCCCAAGTTCCCCGCCGGAGAGGTGGACACCTCGGAGACCGTCGGCCTGGTCACCGAACGCCTCGACGCGGCGGTCGACAACATCCGTGCCGTTCACGACGCGGTCGACGAGGAAGACCCGACGAGCGCCGACATCCTGCACGGCTTTATCGAGAAGCTGGAACAGTACGCCTGGATGGTCAGCGCCGAGAACCGCACCCCGCGCAAGGCGCCGGCCAAGGCCCCGACCAGGCCAGCCGGCAGGGCCTGAGACGGAAGCTGCGCCTCCTGTTTCACGCACCTGCACACGGAGCCTGGTGTGGTCGGTACCAAACCAGGAGGTCGGTTTGACGAGGATAGAAAGTCCGGGACCGACCTGGCTGACCGTGCCCGGGAAACGCACGGCGGAGTCCAGCCTGCGCGACGCCGCAACGGCTGCCTTCGCAGTGAACGGAGACGCGGGGCGGGCCCTGGAGCTCTCCCGCGCGCTCGGCGGCTCCGTTCCCCGACCAGGGTCAGGGCGAACGCTGCGCCTGCTTGAAACCCTGGCTTCCCTGGCCGCCGCGGACCTCACGGCCGCGCGGGTAGCCGAGGCGCACCTGGACGCCCTCGCCATCCTCGACCAGGCCGCCCTGCATCCGGCCGGGCTCGTCGCGGGGGGCAGCCCGGAACCGAGCTGGGGCGTCTTCGCCGCCGAGGCCGCGGGGTCTCGTCTCGAGGCGAGACCGGTCGGCGGCGCACGGTGGCGTCTCGACGGCACGAAACCCTGGTGCTCGCTCGCCGGCTCGCTCAGCCACGCCCTGGTCACGGCGAACACCGCGGCCACCACCCAGCGGCTGTTCGTGGTCGACCTGGCCGACCCCGGCATCACCGTCCGCACGGACGCCTGGGTGAGCCGAGGGCTCCCCGCCGTGCCGAGCGGACCGGTCGAGTTCCGAGGCACTATGGCCCGGCCGGTCGGCGACGACGGCTGGTACCTCCGCAGACCGGGCTTCGCCTGGGGCGGGATCGGCGTCGCGGCCTGCTGGTGGGGTGGCGCCGTGGGTCTGGCCAGGCGGGTCTGGGAGTCCGTACTCGAGCGAGAGCCCGATCAGATCGCGCTCGCGCACCTGGGCGCCCTCGACCTCGCACTGACCGCCGCCGGGACCTCCCTGGCTGCCGCCGCGGCGGCGATCGACGCCGGGGACGCCGTCGGCGACCAGGGCGCACTCCTGGCAGCGCGGGTGCGCGGCCAGGTCGCGCGCACGGTCGACGAGGTGATCACCCGCACGGGCCACGCGCTCGGCCCCGCGCCGCTCGCCTTCGACGCTCGGCACGCCGGGCGCATCGCCGATCTGCAGCTCTACGTTCGCCAGCACCACGCCGAACGGGACGACGCGGCGCTCGGCCGCCGACTACGGGACGCCGGGGTATCCCCGTGGTGAGCTTCAGTCACACGGATGCTGGCACGGCCGAAACCGTGTGGACGGCGGTGCACGGTGATGCGGCCGGCGTGCAGGCACTGCGCATCGACGGATTGCGCCGACTCGTCGTGGTCGCGTCGCATCCCGACGACGAAACGCTCGGTGCCGGCGGGCTGATCGCCCGGGCCGGGGGAGCCGGAGTTCCGGTGACGGTTGTGGTGCTCACCAATGGTGAGGCCTCCCATCCCCGGTCCCGTACGCACGACCCCGGGCGGCTTGCGGAATTGCGCCGGGTTGAGGTGACGGCTGCCGTCACCGCCCTGGCGCCCACGGCCCTGGTGCGCCTGGTCGAGCTCCCCGACGGATCCCTCGCCGAGCGCCCGGAGGAGGCGTCCCGGGCGATTTCCGTCGAACTCGGGGCCGGCGGGCCGGGAACCTGGTTGGTCGCCCCCTGGAGCCTGGACGGCCATCCTGACCATGCGGCGGCGGCCGAGGCCGCCCGCCACGCGGCCCGCGGCCGAGGTGTCAGCCTCTTCGAATACCCGATTTGGGCCTGGCACTGGTCCACCCCGGGGGACCCGATCTGGTCGGACGGCGTGCTGCGAACCCTTGACCTGGCGCCCGAAGACCGTCGGCGTAAATCTAGGGCAATGGCTCTGCACATCAGTCAGGTGCAGCCGCTGTCCGAGCTGCCCGGCGACGAAGCGATCATCCAGGCGGCCTTCGGTGCGCACTTCGAACGCGAGTATGAGATTTTCATCGAGATCGAAACTGAGAAAAGGTCGGGGAATAGAGCGAGTCTGGCCGGGGATTTCTTCGAGGAGTTCTACGCCGGGAACCGTGACCCGTGGAGTTTCGAAACTCGCTGGTACGAGGAGCGCAAGCGGTCACTGACCCTGTCGGCGCTGCCTCGGAAACGCTACCGAGCGGCGCTGGAACTGGGCTGCTCGATCGGCATGCTGACGGCTGGTCTTGCCGACCGGTGCGACACTGTCGCCGCGGTCGACATCGCCGAGCAGCCGCTCCAAGTCGCCCGCGCCCGGCTGGTATCACGCCCCAGCGTCACTTTCGCACGGCTCACCCTGCCCACCGACTGGCCGGAGGGCTCCTTCGATCTCATCGTGTTCTCCGAGGTCGGGTACTACTTCTCGGCGGAGGAATTGCGAGCGGTTCTCGGGCGATGCCGCGATAGCCTTGCTGCCGGTGGTGTGCTCGTGGCCTGCCACTGGCGGCATCCGGTGCCGGAATATCCACTGACCGGCGACCAGGTGCACGCAGAGCTCGGCAGGCTGGCCGGGTTCGAGCGCACGGTTGAGCATCGGGAACGCGACTTCCTGCTCGAGGTGTTCGAAGCCGCGCCGGCTCGCTCGGTCGCACAACATGAAGGCCTGGTTCCGTGAGCGGCCGCGGCGCGATCGACAGAATCATCGTCGTGGTACCGGCCCGCAATGAGGAGGAGCTCCTGCCGAGATGCCTGTCGGCATTGGCCGTGGCCGTCGGAGAGGTCGGCGGGGTGGCCGGTCAGGCGCCGCCGGTCATCGACGTCGTGGTCGTGCTCGACCGGTGCAGCGATGGTACAGCCGACGTCGCCTCGGAGTGGCCGATATTCGCGAGCATCCAGACGAACGGTGGCGCCGTCGGCGTTGCCCGCCGCGCCGGGGTGCGGCACCTTGTGCCGACCTCTGACCGGTTCACCTCGGCGACGTGGATCGCGACGACGGATGCCGACTCCGCTGTGCCGCCGAACTGGCTGACCGTTCAGCTCGCATTCGCCCGCAACTCCATCGATCTCGTCCTGGGAACCGTGGTTCCCGACGAGGGGTTGTCCGACGGAGGCAGGGAACGGTGGGACGCCCAGCACCGCCTGGTCGAGGGCCACACCTATGTGCACGGTGCGAACCTCGGAGTGCGCGCCGACCGGTATTTGCACGCCGGAGAATTCGCGCGCGTCGACGGGCATGAGGACGTGCGGCTGGTCTCCGCCCTGCGTGGTCTCAGGGTGAGCGAGATTCGCACCGAACTGATCCCCGTTGTTACCTCCGGTCGCCTCGCCGGGCGCACTCCAGAAGGATTCGCCGGCTATCTGCGTGATCAGGCGGCCGAAGCCACTTCCTAGGGGAGTGAGTCCTCATCGTTTGGTTGTGTCGCTCCCGGAAGGTCGCGGGCTGACCGCACTGCGGGCACGCGTTCATCCCCGGCGGAGCGCCGTGCCCGGCGTCGAACCAATTCGACGGAGATTCTGGGTCCAACACCTGTTCCTCAGCCCAAACGGGCTGTTTAGCGAAGAATCTCCGTCGAATTCGTTCGGGCAGAGTAGCTGCAGGCCTCGGGCTCGACAGACACGGCGGTTGGGCCGCACGTACCGCCCGCCCCGCGGTCCCCTGCGCGCCTGCGTCGGTATCGGGAACAACCTTCTCCGCCACCCTCCGCGAACCCACATTGCCCCGGGCAACCGGGGCTCACTCGGCGAGCTAGGTCAGGAACATCGCACCGCTGACGACCACCAGAAACGCCCCGAAAGTCGTTATCAGCACGGTCTGCAGCCGCTGCTGCTTGATGCGGCGGGTCTGCACGAAGATCAGCCCGACCACCGCACCAGCGATCAGACCGCCCACGTGCGCCTGCCAGGCCACATTCAGCCCCGGTAGGAATCCGATCACCAGGTTGATGCCGACCAGGATCAAAAGCTGGGTCGCGTTGCCGCCCAGGCGTCGCTGGATGATCAGGAACGCGCCCATCAGGCCGAAGATGGCGCCGGAGGCGCCGACAACGGGAATCCGGGGGTCGGACAGGAACAGGACGCCCAGGGATCCGGCGAGGCCGCTCAGCACGTACAGGGCGAGGAAACGGCCACGACCGAGCATTCCCTCAAGGATCTGACCGAAGATCCAGAGCGTGTACATGTTCAGCAGTACGTGGAAGATGGAGCCGTGCACGAGCACGCTCGTCAGCATGCGCCAGGGCTCAAAGCTCCCGGGAGAGGAGTAAACGCCCGCGTACCAGAGGAGGCTGGTGAAACCAGCACCCAGGATGAACTGCAGCAGGTATATCGCCAGTGTGACGCCGATGATCACTGTGGTCACCGGGTGCGAGGTGCTCTTCAGCCGGGTCAGGATGGCCGGCTTGGTGCGCGGGGCATTCCTGCGCTGTTCGTTCATGCACTCGGGGCAGATCACGCCGACGGCGCCCTGAGTCTGGCAGTCAGGGCAGATTGTGCGGCCGCAGCGCTGGCAGAGGATGTAACTCTGCCTGCCCGGATGCCGGTAGCAGAAGTTAGCGGCGGTTCCGGGCAGGCCTGTCATCGTAGGCGGAGCCTAGACCTGCTCGACGGTGACGCTCTCGATGACGACTTCGGTCTGCGGACGGTCGCGGCCGTCGGTGGGCACGGTCGCGAGCTTGGCGACGATCGCACGGGACTCCTCGTCTTCGACGGCACCGAAGATGGTGTGCTTGCCCTGCAGCCAAGTCGTCGGCACGACGGTGATGAAGAACTGCGAACCGTTGGTTCCGCGTCCACCCTGGATACCGGCGTTCGCCATTGCGAGCACGTACGGCTGTGTGAAGTCGAGGTCCGAGTTGATTTCATCGTCGAACTGGTAGCCCGGTCCACCGGTGCCCTGGCCGAGCGGGTCGCCGGCCTGGATCATGAAGTCCTTGATGATGCGGTGGAAGACCGTACCGTCGTAGAGAGGTGCGTTGGAGGTTTGACCGGTGGCGGGGTGCTTCCACTCGATCTCGCCGGTTGCGAGACCGACGAAGTTCTTGACGGTCTTCGGCGCGTGATTGCCGAAGAGGTTGACCTTGATCGGTCCGAGGGTGGTATTGAGCGTTGCGACGGCGGTGTGCTTAGACATGGAATCAATTCTTGCACAGCCGGATTAGTGGATTCCGATCAACACCGGCTCCACCCAGAGCCCTCCCAGACGATTGCGTGGCAAGATGGACAGTGTTCGCCACATGACATCGATGGAGGGTCCAGATGAGCCTGTCACGCAAGCGCCGCAAGGAACTTACTCGGCTGCGTAAGAGCGCAGACGAATTATGGAACAACCAGCAGGAAGTGCTCGAGCGTGCCAACGCCATTGCAAGGGAGGCCAGCCGCCAGGCCGGCATCCTCACCCGTGAAGAAGTAGCTCCGCGCGTGCGTGAAAGCTATGAGCACCTTTTGCGCCCTGGAGTGCAGGCCACTCAGGATCTCGCCGAAGGTGTTCGCCACCAGGTCATCGACCGGGTGTTGCCCGGAATCGGCAGCGGAATCGGCACGGCCATCGGCTCGGTGATGAGCGTCGGGGACGTTGCCCGCGACGCCCGCGTTCGTGCGGCACTGAACCGCGTGCGGTTCCAGAAGCCTGTCGTGCTAGAGAACAAGGGTCCTGGCGCCGGCACCTACATCGCACTCGGCGTTGCCCTGGCCGCCGCCGCAGGCGTCGCCTACGCCGTCTGGCAGACCTTCCGCGCCGACGACGAGCTGTGGGTCGCTGAAGATGATCCCGCCGCCGCCACATCAGTCGAAGAGTAGACCGCAGCACCGCAATACCAGGGGAGGGCCCGCATCCAGGGGATGCGGGCCCTCCCCTTTTTTTTCGGGTTGCCGGCTCAGCCGAGAAGAGTCGTCGAGGCACCCTCGAGTTCTTCGAGCTGCGTCAGAATCGACATGACGACAATCACGTCGATGACCACATTGAACAGCGCAGCGACGATCGAGAGGATCAGCCCGATCTGTGCCAGCTCCCGGCGATTCGAGCGCCGCAGCGCGATAATGCCGAGCACACTCCCTACGATCGCGAGCAACAGGCCGAGAACCGGGAGCCAGCCGCCGGCGAAGGCCACAATGCCCATCCGGAGGGCCGTGATCGCGAGCCTGTCAGCCGTGGGCCGGGAGGGCGGCATTGCGGCGGCTGGTGCGGGGCGGTTGCTGGCTGACATGCGCCTCACCGTACCAAATCGCAGGGTGAAGCTGTGCGAAAGTGACTGAGGGCCGATAAATGGAGAACGCCCGGCCCCAAAGAAAGGGGCCGGGCGTTCTTCCTTGTGGAGCCACGGGGAATCGAACCCCGGACCTCCTGCTTGCAAAGCAGGCGCTCTACCAATTGAGCTATGGCCCCGCATGATCACGGGGATTGCATGCCGCGGTGTCAAAACTTTTCTTGCGTGGGGATACCGGGATTTGAACCTGGGACCTCTTCGTTATCAGCGAAGCGCTCTAACCAACTGAGCTATATCCCCCTAATGGGCAGGTTTGAGACTACCCGATTCGGCGGGATTGTCCCAATCGAGCCGCAAAGCGACCCGACCGGCAACATCCGACGACTAGTTGTTGGTGAATCCGACGAGCAAGCCGCCGGTGATTTTCACACTCAGGTTGTACAGAACCGCGTACACGGCTCCCAGCGCAGTGATGACGACCGTGTTCAAGATGGCCACGACGAAGGCGAAGCCCATCACGTTCCCGATGGACAGGATACTGGCCAGATCGGACGAGGCGCCGGCGATATCGGTGTAGAGGTCATCGACCTTGCCGAAGATGCCCGTTCCGTTCAGGATCGTAAAGATCAGGAACGTGGCCACGATCGTGACGATGCCCAGGCACAGAGCGATCAGGAAAGACAGTTTGACAGCCGACCAGAAATCCACGTAGACGAGCTTGAGCCGCACCTGCTTGGTCGCGGCCGGCTTGCGGCTGGATTTCTTGGCGAGCTTTTCGGCGACACTACTCATTTACAGGTTCTTCCTCTCCCAAGGCGTTTTCCGGTTCGGCCGCGAGAATCTCGGCCACCAGATTGCGCTCGGTGTTTTTCGCAATGGCGATGATTCTGTCTTCATCCGCAAACTTAGCGAAAACAACGCCCATTGTGTCCCGTCCCTTGGCCGGGACTTCGGAGACGTCAGAGCGTACCACCTTGCCGCTGGCAAGTACCACGAGCACCTCGTCTTCCTCGTCGACGATCAACGAACCCACCAGGTCGCCACGGTCGTCGTTGAGCTTGGCCACCTTGATGCCCAGGCCGCCTCGGTTCTGGAGGCGGTACTGGTCGGCTGCGGTGCGCTTGGCGTAACCGCCCTCGGTCACGACGAACACATAGCCGTCGCCCGAGACCACGGATGCGTCCAGCAGGCTGTCCTCGCCGCGAAAGTGCATTCCGATGACGCCGGAGGTGCTGCGTCCCATCGGGCGCAACGCCTCATCCGACGCCGTGAACCGGATCGACATTCCTTTTTTGGAGACGAGCAGCAGGTCGGAGTCGTTTTCGACCAGCAGGGCCGAGACAAGTTCGTCGCCCTCGCGCAGCTTGATCGCGATGATGCCGCCCGTGCGGTTCGTGTCGTATTCGCGCAGCTCGGTCTTCTTAATCAGGCCGTCGCGGGTCGCAAGCGTCAGGTACTGGGCCACGCCGTAGTCGCGAATGTCCAGGATCTGCGCGATCTCCTCACCCGGCTGCAGCGCCAGTAGGTTGGCGACGTGCTGGCCCTTCGCGTCCCGACCGGATTCCTGCGCTTCGTAGGCCTTGGCCCGGTAGACGCGTCCGGTGTTCGTGAAGAACAGCAGCCAGTGGTGCGTGGTCGTGACGAAGAAGTGCTCGACCACGTCGTCCGCCCGCAGCTGGGCTCCCTTGACACCCCTGCCGCCGCGGTGCTGATTGCGGTAATTGTCACTGCGCGTGCGCTTGATGTAGCCGCCGCGGGTAACCGTGACCACCATCTCCTCTTCGGGGATGAGGTCCTCGATCGACATGTCACCGTCGAAGCCGAACATGATCTCGGTGCGCCGGTCGTCGCCGAACTTGTCGGTGATCTCGGTGAGCTCATCGCTGATGATGGTGCGCTGACGCTCCGGGCTGGCCAAGATTGACTGGAACTCCACGATCTGCAGTTCCAACTCGGCAGCCTGATCGATGATCTTCTGACGTTCCAGAGCAGCTAGACGTCGCAGCTGCATGGTCAGGATCGCATCGGCCTGGAGCTTGTCCACGTCCAGCAGTTCCATCAGGCCGGTACGAGCGTCGTCGACGGTGGGGGAGCGACGGATGAGGGCGATCACCTCGTCGAGGGCGTCGAGGGCCTTGAGATAGCCGCGCAGGATGTGCGCATCCGCTTCGGCTTTCTTCAGGCGGAACTGGGTGCGCCGCACGATGACCTCGACCTGATGGGCGACCCACGCGTTAATGAAGCCGTCGAGGGACAGGGTGCGCGGCACCCCGTCGACGATGGCCAACATGTTCGCGCCGAAGTTCTCCTGCAGCTGGGTGTGCTTGTAGAGGTTGTTCAGCACGACCTTCGCCACCGCGTCGCGCTTGAGAACGATCACAAGGCGCTGGCCCGTGCGGCCACTGGTTTCGTCACGGATGTCGGCGATGCCGCCGATCTTGCCGTCCTTGACCAGGTCGGCGATCTTGATCGCGAGGTTGTCTGGGTTGACCTGGTAGGGCAGCTCGGTGATCACCAGGCAGGTGCGACCCTGGAGCTCCTCGATGCTCACCACGGCACGCATGGTGATGGAACCACGGCCGGTGCGATAGGCATCCTGGATGCCCTTGATGCCGAGGATCTGAGCGCCGGTGGGGAAGTCGGGGCCCTTGATGCGCTGGATCAGCGCTTCGAGCAGTTCATCGCGGGTCGCGTCGGGGTTCTGCAGGTACCACAGGGCGCCGGCCGCCACCTCGCGCAGGTTGTGCGGCGGGATGTTTGTGGCCATACCCACGGCGATGCCGACCGAGCCGTTGACCAGCAGGTTAGGGAAGCGGGAGGGCAATACGGTGGGCTCGAGTGTGCGGCCGTCGTAGTTGTCCTGGAAATCGACGGTGTCCTCGTCGATGTCGCGCACCATCTCGAGAGCGAGCGGGGCCATCTTTGTTTCGGTGTACCGTGGGGCTGCGGCGCCGTCGTTGCCGGGGGAGCCGAAGTTGCCTTGCCCGAGGGCCAGCGGATAACGAAGGCTCCAAGGCTGCACGAGGCGCACGAGCGCGTCGTAGATCGAGGAGTCACCGTGGGGGTGAAACTGCCCCATCACGTCGCCCACCACGCGAGCACACTTGGAGAACGCCTTGTCCGGACGGTAGCCGCCGTCGAACATGGCGTAGATGACGCGACGGTGCACGGGCTTCATGCCGTCGCGCACGTCGGGCAGCGCGCGCCCGACGATGACGCTCATCGCGTAGTCGAGGTAGGAGCGTTGCATTTCCAGCTGCAGGTCGACCTGATCGATCTTGCCGTGCTGCACGAGGTGCGCAGCCTTGGCCGCGGTGTCTGCTGCCACGGACGCGGCGTCCATGTCGGTCCCGTCGGGGCCCTCGCCCGAGGTGCCGCCGGTGTTGGAGTGGTCAGATGTCAAGGAAACGCACGTCCTTCGCGTTCTTCTGGATGAAGTTACGGCGGGACTCGACGTCTTCGCCCATCAAAGTGGAGAAGATTTCGTCGGCGGCGGCAGCATCGTCGAGGGTGACCTGCAGCAGAGTGCGGGACTCGGGTGCCATCGTGGTTTCCCACAGCTCCTTGTAGTCCATCTCGCCCAGACCCTTGTAGCGCTGGATCCCGTTGTCCTTCGGAATGCGCTTGCCGGCCGCGGCTCCGTCTTCGAGGAGCGCGTCGCGCTCTCGGTCGGAGTAGACGTACTCGTGTGCCGAGTTCGCCCATTTGAGGCGGTACAACGGCGGCTGGGCCAGGTAGACATATCCGAGATCGATAAGTGGCCGCATATACCGGAAGAGCAATGTGAGCAGCAGGGTCGTGATGTGCTGGCCGTCGACATCGGCGTCGGCCATCAAAACGATCTTGTGGTACCGCACCTTGTCGGGGTTGAACTCTTCGCCCATGCCGGCGCCGAAGGCCGTGATCATGGCCTGAACCTCGGCGTTGCCGAGGGCACGGTCGAGCCGGGCCTTCTCCACGTTCAGGATCTTGCCCCGCAGGGGCAGAATCGCCTGGAACTCGGGGTTGCGGCCCTGCACGGCGGATCCGCCGGCCGAGTCACCCTCCACGATGAAGATCTCGGAAAGCGATGGGTCCTTGCTCTGGCAGTCCTTAAGCTTGCCGGGCATGCCGCCACCCTCGAGGAGTCCCTTGCGCCGGGCGGTCTCTCGCGCTTTGCGGGCGGCCATCCGTGCGTTCGAAGCTTGAAGCGCCTTGCGGATGATTTCCCGCGCCGGGTTGGGGTTGCGGTTGAACCAGTCGGATAGCTGGTCGTTGGCGACCTTCTGCACGAAGGACTTCGCCTCGGTGTTGCCCAGCTTGGTCTTCGTCTGTCCCTCGAACTGCGGTTCGGCGAGCTTGATCGAGACCACGGCGGTCAGGCCCTCGCGCACGTCGTCACCGGTGAGGTTGTCGTCTTTTTCCTTCAGGATGCCCTTTTCCCGGGCGTATTTGTTGACGAGGGTGGTGAGCGCGGCGCGGAAGCCCTCCTCGTGGGTGCCTCCCTCGTGGGTGTTGATCGTGTTCGCGTAGGTGTGCACGCTCTCGGTGTAGGCGGTGGTCCACTGCATGGCCACTTCAAGCGCCATCTTGCGTTCGTGATCTTCCCACTCGAACGAGATGATCTCGTCGTTGACCAGGTCGGCTTTCTTGGCCCGGTTGAGATATTCGACGTAGTCGACAAGGCCGTTCTCGTAGAGGAAGGTCCTGGTGACCGGCGTGCCCTCGTCGTCGAAGTTCTGCGGGCGCTCGTCGGTGAGCGTGAGGCTGAGTCCCTTATTCAGGAAGCCCATCTGCTGGAAGCGGGCTCGCAGAGTCTCGAAGTCGAAGTCCGTGGTCTCAAAGGTCTCCGAACTTGGCCAGAACGTGATGGTGGTGCCGGTTGCATCCGACGGCTCGTCCATGGTGAGGGGAGCGTTGGGCACGCCGTCGTGGAAGCTCTGGCGCCAGACGTGACCCTGACGGCGTACCTCCACCTCGAGGCGGCTGGACAGCGCGTTGACAACCGAGCTGCCCACGCCGTGCAGACCGCCGGACACCGCGTACCCTCCGCCGCCGAACTTGCCTCCGGCGTGCAGCACGGTGAGCACGACCTCGACGGTCGAGCGGCCCTCCGCCTTGTGAATGTCGACCGGAATTCCTCGGCCGTTGTCGGCGACGCGAACCGCGCCATCCGACAGGATCTTAATGTCGATGGTGTCGCAATAACCGGCGAGGGCCTCGTCGACTGAGTTGTCCACGATCTCGTAGACGAGGTGATGCAGACCGCGAGGTCCGGTGGACCCGATATACATTCCGGGTCGTTTGCGAACGGCTTCAAGTCCCTCGAGAACTTGGATATCGTCTGCGCCGTATCCGTGCTCCGGCTCGATCTGTGGGTCAACTGACATCTGTAATGGGGCTCCTGACCGTCGCGCGGGCGACCCTTTAGCCTACCAAAGACGCCAAGCACTGCGGGCCAAATCGGGCATCTGCGGCGTTTAATGCACCGTGTTGACCTGTTTTGTCCAGTTACCCATAGGTATCGCGTGGACCGCGCCCTGGAATTGATCTGGGACCCTTTTTCCAAGAGGGGGCGTTAGGTCCTTGAAAACGGATCGACTCGATGCCTGCGTCCGGATACTTCACGGCGATATGCGTCATTATCTCCACCCGCATCATGCGCAGCTGCGTCGCCCAGGCCGTCGACTCGCACTGCACCGTCAAAACGCCCTCGTCGATTCCGACCGGGGTCGAGTGTTTCGACGTCTCCTCGCCGGCCAGCAGGGTCCAGGAAGCAAGCAGCTCCGATTGGGCCAGTGGTGAATTCCAACCCAGCTGCAGCGTGAGCGAGTTGATCGTATCGCTCAGTCCTCGAGGATCCCGGCCCGCACCGAACGGAACGCTCGAGCCGATTTCGGCTCCAGGACGCCGTCGGGCGCGGCTGCGCTTGGCGTTTGGGTCACCGAATACATCCTTGAAGCGCAGGTAGACCCGGGAGGCCTCGCTCGGCTCAGCCATCGACGACCGCCCCGGCATGGATGTGGATGGTGTGCTCGGTGAGTTCTTCCGGCACGTCTTCGAGCACCGCCGCGGTGATCAGGACCTGTTCGAAACCGGTGACGGCGGCGGCCAGACGTCTCCGGCGGCTCAGATCCAGTTCGGCGAAGACGTCGTCGAGGATCAGGACCGGGTCGCCCGTCGTCGAGTCCCGGCGCAGCAGCTCCGCCGAGGCGAGTTTCAGGGCGAGGGCGAACGACCACGACTCACCATGGCTGGCATAGCCCTTGGCGGGCAGTGCATTGAGCGCGAAGACCAGGTCGTCCCGATGCGGTCCGACCAGGGTCATACCCCGGTCGAGCTCCTTGCGACGAAGGGCGGCCAGTGCCGTGCGAAACGAATCCCCGGTGGTCGATCCTGTCGAAACCGAGGCTGACGAAACCGAACCGGTGGGAACCGAGCCCATCGAGGCCATCGCCTCCATCGCTGCATCCTCGTCTGCACCCAGGATGCTGAGCGATGGAACCAGCATCGGCCCATGGTCTTCCCCCGCGACCGCCCGGTACGCAGCACCCAGGGGTGGCCCGAGCAGGCGAACGAGTTCGGCCCGCTCGTCGATGATCTCGGAGCCGAGAGCAACGAGGCGATCGTCCCAGATCTCGAGTGTTCCAAGCTGGGTGGTGCGCACCCCCGAGGCCCGCGCCGACTTCAGAAGCGTATTCCGCTGGCGCAGCACCCGGTCGTAGTCGGCCAGAACCCCACTAAGCCGGGGGGTGCGCAGCACGAGCAATTGGTCGAGGAATCGCCGGCGCCCGGACGGGTCACCCCGAACCAGCGCCAGGTCTTCAGGGGAGAAGAGCACGCTCGAGAAAAAACGTGGGAGTTCTCGAGTCTTGATCACCGACCGGTTGACTTGGGCCCGGTTCAAGCCCGAGCGGTTGATCTGCACCTCGGTCAGGATCTCGCGGCCGTTGAACTCGAGCTTTGCCCGGATGATGCCGGCGTCGCGACCGGCCCTGATCATGGCGGACGTGTTGGAGACCCGGTGCGAACTGAGGGTACTGAGGAATCCCAGGGCCTCGACGAGATTGGTCTTTCCCTGCCCATTCCGGCCCACGATCAGATTGGGTCCCGGCGCGAACGGCACCTCGACCTGCGCATAGTTGCGAAAGTCGGTCAGAGAAAGGTGTTGGACCCGCACTCGGGTCAGTCGGTTGTTTTGACGGCGTGGCCGCCGAACTGATTGCGCAGGGCCGCGACCGCCTTCATCGCGGGGGAGTCGTCCTGCCGGGACACGAACCGCGCGAAGATGGCCGCGCTGATCGTCGGTACGGGTACCGCGTTATTGATGGCCTCTTCGATGGCCCAGCGGCCCTCACCGGAGTCCTCGACGAAACCCTCGATGTTCTGAAGTTCCGGGTCGTCGTCCAGGGCTCGCACGAGAAGTTCAAGCAGCCAGGACCGCACCACGGTGCCGCGCTGCCAGGCCTTGAACACGCCGGGAACGTCGGTGATCAGGTCACTGCGCTTCTCCAGCAGTTCATAGCCCTCGGCGTATGACTGCATGAGGGCATATTCGATTCCGTTGTGCACCATCTTCGCGTAATGCCCGGCGCCGACCGCTCCGGCATGCACGAAACTCTCGTCGCGTGGGCCCTCGGGACGCAGAGCGTCGAAGACGGGCATGGCGCGCTCGACCTGCTCGGCGGCGCCACCGACCATCAGCCCGAATCCATTGGACAGCCCCCACACGCCCCCGGAAACCCCGGCGTCGACGTAATGCACGCCCGATGCCGCCAGAAGGGCGGCATGGGCGAAGTCATCGGTGAAGCGCGAGTTTCCACCGTCGATGACAAGGTCGCCGGTGCTAAGCTCATTGGCCAATTCGGCGATCACAGCATCCGTCGCGGCACCGGCCGGGACCATTACCCAAACAAGCCGCGGAGCCGGCAGCGCGGCAATCAGCTCAGCGGTGCCGGCAACGTCCGAAATCTCGGGGTTCCGGTCGAAACCAGTGACCTCGACGCCATTGGCCCGCAGACGGTCGCGCATGTTCGCGCCCATTTTCCCCAGGCCGATGATGCCGATGTGCATGGCTGTTCCTTTCGAGATTGGTCTAGCGCAACAGCAGGTTGGGCTGGAGCAGGTACTTGTAGCTGTCGGCGCCCGGCTGATCCCGAGAGGTCTGGCTGGTGATCAGAACCGGGCCCGGCTTGTTGGGATTCTCGGTCTTCGTGAAAGAGATTCGCACAAATTCCGAGTGCACCGCGCCCAAGCCGTCCAGCAAAAACTGAGGTTTCAACGAAACGATCGTGTCTGTACCGGACAGGATCGCGTCGATCGTCTCCGATGCCTGGGCCTGCTCCGATCCGACCGCCTCGAGGGTGAGACCGTCGGCGGTGAAGGTGAACCTCAGGGCTGCTTCGCGCTCGAGGACGAGCTGCACTCGACGGGTCGCCTCGATCAGGTCCGCCGTGTTCATGACCGCGTAGTTGTCCACGTTATCGGGGAACAGGCGCCGCACGGGTGGATAGTTTCCCTTGATCAGAAGGGAGGTGACGGTTTTCTTATCGGCGGTGAAGGCGATGAGCTCGCGGTCGTCGGTGTGAGTGATCGCGATAGAAATCGTGCCGCTGTGACCGAACGTCTTGCCGACCTCCTGCAGAGTGCGGGCCGGAACCAGGGCCGTGATGGTGTCGGTGGTCGTGGTGCTGCCTTTATCCCAGTCGATCTCGCGCACGGCAACACGGTACCGGTCCGTGGCCACGAGGCTGAGGCTGTTTTCCGTGACTTGCAGCTGTACGCCGGTGATCACGGGGGTGACATCGTCACGGGAGGCAGCCACGGCTACCTGGGCGACAGCGGCCGAGAACTCTTCGGCGGGCACGAGACCGGACTGCGCGCTGACCTGCGGGATGCTCGGGTATTCCTCAACCGGCATGGAGAGCAACGTGAAACTCGCACTGCCACAACTGACCGTGATCCGGGATTCGTTGGTCGAGAACCGCACCGGTGCGTTGGGCATCCGACTGGCGATGTCGGCGAGGAGTCGTCCCGAGACGAGAACTTTGCCGACTTCTTCGACGTCGGCGGCGATCTCGGTTTGCGCGGAGACCTCGTAGTCGAACGAGGAGAGGATCAGCCCGGTTGCCGTCGCCTCAATCAGCACACCGCTCAAAATCGGCAGCGTCGTCCGCTGGGGAAGGAGCTTGACAGCGAAAGAGACGGCTTCACTGAAGACGTCCCGGTTGGCCTGAAATCTCACGAAGTCACTCCTGTTCGGTTAGAGACCTGGATACGGCCTCAATGGTAGCCGTGTTTCACGGAGCAAATTTTTGCAACCGTCGTGCACTCAAGGTTGTCGGATGGAGAGAAAGAGAAGTTAATTGTTAATCTTCTTAACCGGTGTGGAAACTGTGGATAACTTGTGGGATGCCGCCACGCGACTGGGAACTACAAACTTGTAACTTGTTGGCAGCCTGTGAGTGCCCAGCACACTTCGGTGTCGTGCCGGTTTGGCAAGGAGGGGAGTTTGCACAACCACGTGCTGAGTTTCTACAGGTTGTGCCCAGTTGTGTAAACAATTTCCACAGGGTTATCCACAGGTGTGAAAACTGAAGGAATACCGCTATTTGTAACGGTGGTTCTGCTTGATGCGGTTCGTGAGCTCGGTCACCTGGTTGTAGATCGACCGGCGTTCCTTCATCAGCTCGCTGATCTTTTTATTCGCGTACATCACCGTGGTGTGGTCGCGGTTGCCGAACAATTGGCCGATCTTGGGCAAGGAGAGGTTGGTCAGCTCACGGCACAGGTACATCGCGATCTGGCGCGCCGTGGCGATCGCCTGCGACCGGGATGACCCGTAGAGGTCATCTACGGAGAGCTTGAAGTAGTCGGCGGTGTTGGTGATGATATCGACCGGCGCGATCACGTTGTCCTCATCGAGGGTGATCAGGTCCTTCAACACCGTCTGGACCAGGTCCATGTCGACCGGGGTGCGGTTGAGGCTCGCGAAGGCCGTCACCCGGATTAGGGTTCCCTCGAGTTCACGGATGTTCGAGGAGACCTTCGAGGCCATAAACTCGAGAATATCGTGCGGGACCTGCAGTTTCTCGCTCTGCGCCTTCTTGCGTAGGATCGCAATTCGCGTTTCCAGGTCGGGTGCCTGGACATCCGTGATCAGGCCCCACTCGAAGCGTGACCGCATTCGGTCCTCAA
Source organism: Cryobacterium sp. Hz7 (assembly GCF_004402815.1). NCBI lineage: Bacteria > Bacillati > Actinomycetota > Actinomycetes > Micrococcales > Microbacteriaceae > Cryobacterium > Cryobacterium sp. Hz7. The sequence continues at coordinate 91,301 of NZ_SOFB01000058.1, read as the reverse complement.
AACCGGTGAGGTGCTTGGGCGGGAGGTCGCTCGTGATGACCACCTGCTTGTTGTGATCGTGCAGGGTGTTGAAGGTGTGGAAGAAGGCTTCTTGCGTTTCCGCCTTGCCCTGCAGAAATTGGATGTCGTCGATCATCAGGATGTCGATGTTGCGGTAACGCGACTGGAATGCGGAACCACGGTTGTTGGCGATCGAGTTGATGAAGTCGTTGGTGAATTCCTCTGAGCTGACATAACGCACCCGGATGCCGGGGTACAGGCTCATCGCGTAGTGGCCGATGGCGTGCAGAAGGTGGGTTTTACCGAGGCCGGACGACCCATAGACGAAGAGAGGGTTGTAGGCCTTCGCCGGCGCCTCCGCTACCGCGACCGCCGCGGCGTGTGCGAAGCGGTTGGACTGGCCGATCACGAAGTTGTCGAAGCTGTACTTCGAGTTCAACCGGGTGTCATGGGGCCGCTCGGGCGAGCTGCTCTCGAACACCGATTGCGGTGCGGCTGGGGTTTCCACATCGGGGGGAGAACTCGATTCGTGCACCGGCCGGATGGATTCCTTTTCCAGCTCGGGATTGACGACCACATAGAAGGTGGACACCGCGGACGCCTCATCCAGGTGGCCCATCGCCGTCAGGAGCGGCACTCGCATGCGCTGATTGAGCATGCTGGCCGTGAACTCGTTGGGGACCTCGAGGTAGAACGTGCCGGCGGCGATACCCTTGGGTTCGACCAGGTTGAGAAAGCCGTACAGCATGGGCGTGATGCTGTCGTCGGATTCCAGGCTGGTCAGGACAGACCGCCAGGTCTCCGTGATGGGCTGTTCTTCGGTGGCCATGGTTTCTCCGCTTTTCTCTCATTGTTGCCTTCTACAACGACGGAGATCGAGGATTGGGCTCGTCTCTGAACGCATAATCCAGCCAAAGCATCCACAAGGTTATCCACCGCCTGTGGGCAAATAAGCCCCAATTCACAGGGTTTGTTGAAAACCTGTGGATAACTTGTCCTCACGGTAGTCAATCACCGCCAGTCCGGCCAAATTCGTTCGCATTTCGTGCGCGTGTCGATGCTCGAAATGGGTGCGATTGTGTGTTCAACCGATGATTTCGGGAGGTCGAGTTTGACCATCACCGGCCAAAGCCGTAGTTTTAATCAGTTGACCCCAGCCCGAGGGCTACCTCACTCTTTCCCGGCCGCTCAGTTTGGCCTACGGAGATTTAACACGTGGAGACAAAACAATGAGCAAGAGAACGTTCCAGCCGAACAATCGCCGTCGCGCCAAGGTGCACGGCTTCCGCCTTCGCATGAAGACCCGTGCCGGCCGCGCGATTCTGGGTGCTCGCCGTCGCAAGGGTCGCATCGAACTTTCCGCTTAAGTACTCTCGTGCTCGCGGGGGCCAATCGCATCACCGCCGGTGACGACTACAAGTCGGTCGTGCGCCGGGGTGCGCGGATCGTCGGCCCGCACCTGGTGACGTATCTGCGCCGGAATCCGGAGGAGGCTCCGGCACGGTTCGGTTTCATTGTGGCGAAAAACGTGGGTGACGCCGTGCGGCGCAATCGAGTCCGACGTCGTTTGAAGGCGGCGAGCTACGCTGTGCTGACCTCTGCGCGGCCCGGCACGGATGTCGTCATCCGCGCTCTGCCGTCAGCAGCGGATGCGCCGTGGTCGACACTGCATGCGGAACTGTCCGTGGCGCTGGAGAAGTTTCAGCGCATCTCGGTTACATCCGTTGCCGGTAAGGCCCCGGCAGCGATCCGATCGGATCGCTGACTGATGTACAGGATCTTGACTACACTCATACTCCTCCCACGCAATGCGGGGGTTCTCGTACTGCGTGCGTACAGAGCCGTGATTTCCCCGCTCTACGGCGATGTTTGCCGGTACTACCCCTCCTGTTCGGCGTATGCACTCGGCACCGTTCAGGAATACGGACTCGTCGTGGGATCAGCCCGAGCCGCGCTGCGGCTGGGCCGATGCCATCCGTGGGCCGAAGGCGGGATCGATGACGTTCCCCTCAGGCGGAAGCGTCGCGTCATCGTGACGTCGTTTGGTTTTGTTATCGCAGCGAGCCACGGAAAGGGCTGACGCAAAGATGGATCTCCTAGGTACGATTCTCTGGCCGCTGAAATGGGTCGTCGAGGCTCTACTCGTCGCATTCCACTCGCTCTTCTCCGTCATGGGGATGAACTACGACGACGGCCTCACATGGGTGCTCTCGATCGTCGGACTCGTGATTGTCGTCAGGGCCGCCCTGATTCCCATCTTCGTGCGGCAGATCAAGAGCCAGCGCAAGATGCTGGAGGTCGCGCCGCAACTCAAGAAGATTCAGGACAAGTACAAGGGCAAGAAAGACCAGTTTTCGCGCGAGGCCATGTCCCGCGAGACCATGGAGCTCTACAAGCGCACAGGCACCAACCCGCTGAGCTCCTGCCTGCCTCTGTTGCTGCAGATGCCGATCTTCTTCGCCCTGTTCTCCGTATTGAATGACGCGCAACGCAGTCAGGCTGGAGTCGGCCCACTCAACGACGATCTCGCGAAGAGCTTCGGAAACGCCACCCTATTCGGCGACGCGCCGCTGCATGACTCGTTCGCGTCTCAGTGGACGAAAATGGTCGCTGGTCAGGACTTCAATGCCGTCGTTATGTGGATCGCGGCCATCATGGTGGTTCTGATGACTGCCTCACAGTTCATCACCCAGCTACAGATCGTCTCCAAGAACATGTCGCCGGAAACCAAGGCGAGCCCCATGTTCAAGCAGCAGCGCATCATGCTCTACCTGCTTCCCCTCGTCTTTGCCTTCTCCGGTGTTGCCTTCCCCCTCGGCGTCATGTTCTACTGGCTCACCTCGAACATCTGGACCATGATCCAGCAGTTCCTGGTCATCCGGAATATGCCCACGCCCGGCAGCGAGGCCGCCAAGGCGCGCGAAGAGCGACTGGCCCGAAAGGGTAAACTCATCGCCACGGATGGTGACGTTATTGTGGTCGAAGAACCCAAGAAGCCTCAGCGTCAGCAGCCGGTCGCAAAGAATCGTGCCAAAAAGCAATCCGGCCCTAAAAAATAAGAAGAGACCCAACGTGACTGAGAACACTGACGTGATCGCCGCACCTGGACCGGCGGACGATTCCCCCACGCTCGGCCAGCTCGAGCAGGAGGGGGACATCGCCGCGGACTACATCGAGGAATTCCTCGATATCTGCGACCTCGACGGGGACATCGACATTGACGCGCGTAATGGGCGGGCATACCTGTCCGTCAATTCCTCGGATGTCGCGAACCTGCGTTTGCTCTCAAAGCCGGAAACCGTCAATGCCTTGCAGGAATTGACGCGACTGGCCGTGCAGAACAAGACCGGAGCTTTCTCGCGGTTGATCCTGGATATCGGCGGCTCGCGCGACGCCCGGCAGGCCGAGTTAGCCTCGCTGGTGTCCCGCGCCGTGGAACGCATCCAGGCGGGTGCCGCCGAGGCATCACTGCCGCCGATGTCCTCCTACGAGCGCAAGCTCGTGCATGACCTGGTGTCGGAGGCGGGTTTCGTCTCTGAGTCCAAAGGCGAGGGCCGGGACCGTCACACGGTCATCTCCGCCGCGTAGTACATCGAAATATTGTGACTCACACTCTCGAGGCGGAGCCAGCCGTTGCCGCGGATCTCTTCGGTGGCCAGATCGAGGGTGCCCGCGCCTTCGTGGCCAGTTTGGCTGCGCAGGGCGAGGAACTGGGCCTGATCGGCCCGGTGGAAGTACCACGGCTATGGAGTCGACATATCCTCAACTGTGCGATCGTGGCGCCGCTGCTCCGACCCGGACTCGTCGGCGATGTCGGTTCCGGGGCCGGGTTACCCGGCTTGGTGCTGGCGATCGCCCGGCCGGACGTGACGTTCGTACTCATCGAGCCCATGGAGCGCCGGGTCGCGTGGTTGACCGGCCAAGTGGCCGCGCTCGGCCTGACCAATGCGACCGTACTCCGGGCTCGGGCGGAAGACGTTCGGCTGCCCGGGCGGCTTGACCAGGTGACCGCCCGTGCGGTCAGTGCCTTCCGCACCCTGATCCCTCTCACGGCCCCCCTTCTGAATCCCGGCGGTGAGTTGGTGCTGATGAAGGGCACGGGCGCCGCGGCGGAGGTCGAAGCCGCGGCGAAGGCCATCCGTAAGTTCCGGCTCAGCAATGTCGAGGTGATCACCCTCGGCGAGGGCGTGCTGCAGGATGTGACTCGAGTCATAAGGGCTACAGTGGATTAGTCCCTGGTGTCTGCTCTTATCAGTGCTGAGGTACAACCGGAGTCCCTGTGGGGGTGGCTCATCAATCGTCGAACGCGAAGGTTTCACGTGAAACAACCTGGTGAAGACCAGCAATCAAGCAAGGCGGCCGCGGTGTTTGACGATACAACCCCGCTTGCGCGTGAGATTTCTGATCTGACGCGGCGCCGACAGCGGATTGCCTCCGAGACGCTGCCGAGGCCGGAGAAGACGCGCGTCATCACCATCTCGAACCAGAAGGGTGGCGTCGGCAAGACCACGACCGCGGTCAACTTGTCGGCCGCTCTGGCCCGTCAGGGCGCGCGCGTTCTGGTGATCGACTTGGACCCCCAGGGCAACGCGTCTACAGCCTTGGGCGTCGAACATCGCGCGGAAACACCCAGCGTCTACGACGTCATCGTCAACGACGAGGAAATGGCTGCGGTCGTTCAGAACAGCCCGGAGTTCGGCTCGCTGTTCTGTGTGCCGGCCACCATCCACCTCGCGGGTGCAGAAATAGAGCTCGTCTCCCTGGTCGCCCGTGAGCAGCGTCTCAACCGCGCCCTCGAATCGCACCTGAAAACGATGGATGACCCCTACGATTACGTTTTCATCGACTGCCCCCCATCTCTGGGACTCTTGACGATCAACGCGTTTGTCGCGGCCCGCGAGGTGCTGATCCCGATTCAGTGTGAGTACTACGCGCTCGAAGGTCTCAGTCAACTGCTTAAGAATATCGAATTGATCGAGAAGCACTTGAACCCGGACCTCGAGGTGTCCACGATTCTGCTCACGATGTACGACAGCCGCACCAACCTGGCGAACCACGTGGCCCAGGATGTGCGTGAACACTTCCCCAAGCAGGTTCTGAACACCCTTATACCGCGTTCCGTGCGTGTCTCTGAGGCGCCGAGCTACGGTCAGAGCGTTATCAGTTACGACCTCAACTCTGCCGGATCACTCTCATACCTCGAAGCAGCAGCAGAGATCGCCCATCGGGGCGCCCCCAAGACAGGAGTCGCACTCTAATGGCTAAAAGGACTGGGCTTGGCCGGGGGATCGGTGCACTCATCCCCATTCAGGACGACCCGACTCAGGCGCGTCCAGTCGATGTGTTCTTCCCCTACGCCAATGCGGTGCGCCCGGACGAGACCGAGGGACTTCTCCCGGTTCCGGGTGCGCGGCTCGCGCACCTCAATCCCAGTGACATCGTGCCGAACCACGTCCAGCCGCGGAGCACCTTCGATGAGTCTGACCTGGCCGAGCTGGTACACAGCATCCAGGAAGTCGGCGTGCTGCAGCCCATCGTGGTTCGTTCCATCGTGGAGCAGCCCGGCAAATACGAACTGGTGATGGGGGAGCGTCGGCTCCGTGCCACGAAGGTGGCCGGACTGACCACCATTCCGGCGATCATCCGTGAAACGGCGGATGCCGACATGTTGCGTGACGCGCTGCTGGAGAACCTGCATCGCGCACAGCTGAACCCGCTCGAGGAGGCGTCCGCCTACCAGCAGTTGCTGGCCGATTTCGGCATCACCCAGGAGGAGCTCGCACAGAAGATCGGTCGGTCGCGGCCGCAGATCACCAACACCATCCGTTTGCTGAAGCTCCCCGAGGCCGTGCAGATGCGCGTTGCCGCCGGTGTTCTGTCCGCCGGGCACGCGCGCGCGATCCTCTCTGTCGGGGATCCGGCGGGCATGGTCAAGCTGGCCGATAAAATCGTCAACGAGGATCTCTCCGTGCGGGCAGCAGAGGCCGCGGCCGCGATGCAGCCACGTGTCGATTCCGCCAAGCCAACGGGCGGACGTCGTCAGGGACACCTCGACGAGATCGCGGAACGCCTCGGTGACCGACTCGACACCCGCGTAAAGATCCATTTAGGCGCAAGAAAAGGCCAGATCATGGTCGATTTTGCCACGATCGGTGATCTCAATCGCATTCTCGACGTCCTCGGTGAACCCGGTTTCGGAGCCAGCTAGCCTCACCCGAGTGTCGAGCGCCCCGCTGATCGACCGCTCGGTGGTCGACCGGCCGGTGACCGATCACCCCGTGGTCGAGTGGGTCGACACCCGCCCACCCCATTAGTGTTTCACGTGAAACATGAGCATCGGCCCTCACCCGTGCGTCGAACCGGGCCGCGGTGTTCGACCCTGTCCAGACTTCTGTCCCCTCACCTTTTCCGGTGGTGGAGCCTGTCGAGACCCGAGACCCGAGACCCGCGACCCGACATCTTGGTCGCACGTCCATCTAGATACGCTGGTCCTCCCGCGCGTGCGGGCCTGCGATTCGTCAAACCGACCTCCGGTCATCGCCAGCTGAGTCTCCGGGGCGATCAAATCAGCCATGAACTGCACATTAGACGTCATCAGGAAGCAACCTAAGCATTCAGGTGGCAGAACAGAAATCCGCGTTACGGCCCTTATGAGGCCTAAATTCTGCGTTTCAGAGATCGTGCACTCAAGAAGCGCACTGACCAGCCCACCCTGGATTCACGGCTTGAGCCACGGCGCTCATTTCGAGTGAGCAGCCGACATCCGCGGTCAGATTCTTGCCTGCAGAGAATGGAGCGTTCCAGTGTGCACAGGTTGCGACAGGCTCGACGACCGTCGCCCCCCGTCCCGTTCCGGTGGTCAAGCGTGGCGGGACTGGTTCTCGTCGATCCGCTTCGGTGGTCGGGTTCGTCACGTGCCGGGCTCCTGGGGTCCTTCCGCGTGACCGAGCATGACGCGGGTCAACCTGGTAAATCATGAGTGTTGCGCGGGTGAGGTCAATCACTGGAGCGACCCTCGGCCCCCGTCAACTGATGACTTGTTCCCCACGGCTCGTGGGTTTGGTCCTGCCGTTTGTGCAACACGACGGGGAGTCGCCTGCCCCGTGCGCTGCGCAAACCCAACAGGACCTGGGTGAGGCAGTATCGGCATCCCCTCGTCCCTGATCGACATTGCCGAAATCCAACCGCGTCGAGCGCAAGAACCCCGACAGGCAGACCCGAAGACACGACGTCCAGATCGGGCGGGTCGCCATGCGAACGGGTTCCAGGGCACTGCGTGGGCGAAGAATATCGTTTCCCCGTCCCGACATGGTCATGTTTCACGTGAAACACATGCCGGGTTCGGATCTGGTCTCTAAAAGTTCGGCTGGAGCAGTTCCGCAGCGTCGACACCTCCGCGCACCTGCGCCGGTTCCCATTCCAGTCTTGACAGGATCGACCGCCGAAATGAGTGTGTTCGTGAGATCGGGGATCGTCAGCGGATGCATCCGCCCACGGCATGGCATCTGTCACAGTCGCGAGTTCGATCCGCCACCTAGGCCGATATGGTCGATGTTGCCTGTCTGGATTGCGCCTAGTCCCGGGCACACGGTGCGGCGGAACGGTGAGAATGTCCTGCCTTGCGCGCGGCGTGCCGACTCCCTGGAGGCACGGCGGTTCGTCTGCGGTCTGGTCTCATTCCGTTAGCTTGCGTCACATCCGTCGAATCCGCGAAGGCGTCACACTGCCAGAGGGGAGGGGTAGGGGAGAGGGCCAGTCAGTCCGAGCTTGCTCACCCGTGGTTGTTCTCGGGCCGGTTCGTACGTGGAGACTCGGTGGTTTAGCGTCTACTGCGGTCAGCGAGTGGATGTGTCGTGAGCGTTTCACGTGAAACGTTGGATCCCGCGAATGACGGTCGGTGAGCGGACGGTGGCAAGTGTGGCCGGGGCTGTCCCTCGCGAGAGCATCGTCGATCAAGTAGTGTTCATCGACGCAGAGGAGCGACACCGAGCGTCGGGTGCGTGTGCACTCGTCACCATCTCCGACGGTGTAATGAAAGAGTATGCGACCTAACTTCCAGGTGCAGCCAACGACGTCGGTGCCGTCCGGGCATTCGGGCAGGTACGGGGGGCAAGGCGTCCATGCCGGCAGGGCGGGCGGTGTGGGAGCGGGGTGGGTGCTCGATAGCCTTCACCAGCGTGAGGGGGGGGGGCTGGTCGGCGTGGTCTCGATGAGCTCGTCCACCGACGGGCTCGAGTGGCGACAGAACCATGTTTCACGTGAAACACGGCCCACGGCGCGGACTACGAGCCGGCGATGGCGGCTCGGGCGAGGGCGTCGTAGACGGCGCCGAGAGACTGACCGGAAGCCTCGATGCACTGGGGCACCAGGGACGTCTCGGTCAGACCCGGAAGCACGTTCGCTTCCAGGAACCAGGGAACGCCATCCGAGTCCACGATCAGGTCGATGCGGGAGATGTGGCGCAGGCCGAGCAGTTCATGGATGGCGACCGCGGTTTGTGCCACCAGTTCCGCAATCTCCGCGTGGATCCGGGCCGGTGTGTAGAACAGCGTCTCTCCCGCGTTGTAGCGGGCCTCGAAGCTGTAGACGCCGTCAATGGGCACGATCTCCACGGCGGGCAGTGCAATGGGGCCGTCTCCGATGTCGATGACCGTGACCGCGAGTTCGGTACCCTCGACCTTCTCCTCCACCAGGGCGACCGTGGCGTAGGTGTAGGCGTCGACCATGGCACGCGGCAGTCCGGCGGGGGAGTCGATGATGTTGACCCCCTGGGCCGAGCCACCCTCGGCCGGTTTCACCACGAGCGGCGTGGGCATGGCCGTCAGGAGGTGCTCGAGGACGCTGGCGGCACCGAGATCGCGGAACGTTTCGGTGGACAGAGCGATTGCGTCGGGGGTGGCGTAGCCGGCCCGGCGCACGAGCTCCTTGGCGATCGGCTTCGACCAGGCCAGACGGGCCGGTCCAGCTAGCGAGCCCACGTGGGGTATCCCGGTGGTCTCCAGCAGGGCCAGGAGTGCACCGTCCTCACCGGTGGCGCCGTGCACGACCGGCCAGATCACATCGGGTTTCCGGATGGTCAGATCGGCGAGCAGGCCGGCCTGCGGGTCCAGAACGGTGACGGTATGGCCCAAGCTCGTCAGTGCATCCGCGACCCGGCGACCCGAGCGCAGTGAGATGTCCCGCTCGTGCGAGATCCCGCCCGCGAGAACAACGATGTCAAGTGCCAAAAAATCGCTCATGGTCAGGGTTTTTCCTTGCTTTGGCTGGTGTGGATACCGACGGAGACGAACTACGAAATGTCGGGGGGTGGGGAGTTGAAGCGGCCTTCTACGCGCAACGGGTTCAGGGAACCGGTGCCGGCGAAGGTCTCGAGCAGGTCGAGCTCATCACGGAGGACGGATGCGAGGCGACGGATTCCGACCCGGATGTGATCCGGCGTCGGGTAGCAGAACGAGAGGCGCATGTTGCGCCGCCCGTCGCCGTCGGCGAAGAAGGCGGTGCCGGGCGTGTACGCCACGAGTTCCTTGACCGCCCGCGGCAGCATGGCCTTGGAGTCCAGTCCCTCTGGAAGAGTGACCCAGACGTAGAACCCTCCGTTCGGATTGGTCCAGGTGAGGCCGGGCAGGTACTCTTCCAGGGCGTCCAGCAGTGCGTTCTTTCGCTCGTGGTAGACCCCGCGGAAGGTGTTGATCTGGCCCTTCCAATCGGACGTCGCCAGGTACTCGGAAATCACCAGCTGGCTGAACGAGCTGGGGGAGAGCACCGCGGCCTCGTTGGCAAGCACCAGTTTCTCCCGGATGGCGTGCGGGGCCAGCGCCCAACCGACCCGGAAGCCCGGGGCGAGGGTCTTGGAAAACGTGCCTAGGTAGACGACTCCGTCCTCTTCGAGCGAGCGCATCGCATCCGGTGCCGGCTGGTCGAAGTAGAGCAGTCCGTAGGGGTTATCTTCCAACACCAGGATGTCGTTCGCCCGGGCGATCTCGAGGATCTCGAGGCGACGGGCCCAGCTCAGGGTCACTCCGGCTGGGTTGTGGAAGTTCGGGATCGTATACAGGAACTTGATGGTCTTGCCGGCGGCCTTGAGGCGCTGGATGTGCTGGCGGAGCGCTTCAGGGATCAGGCCATGCTCGTCCATGGGCACGTGTTCTACCTCGGCCTGATACGACTTGAAGATGACCATGGCCGTGACGTAGCTGGGGCCCTCCGAGAGCACCACGTCGCCCGGGTCGAGAAAAAGTTTACTGACCAATTCGAGGGCATGTTGCGACCCCGTTGTCACGACGACATCGTCGGCGTGCGCACGGATGCCTTCAAGCCCCATCACCTCGAGTATCTGCTCCCTCAGAACGGGAACGCCCTGACCAGAGCCGTATTGGAGAGCGACGGGGCCCTGCTGGCGCATGACCCGGTCCATGGCGTTGATAACCAGGTCGGGCGGTAGGGCAGCCACGTAGGGCATGCCGCCGGCCAGTGAGACGACTTCGGGGCGGGAGGCCACCGCGAAGAGAGCCCTGACCTCGGAGGCGCGCAACCCCGCGGCTCGCTCGGCGTAGTGGTGGTACCACGGGTCGAGGTTGTTGCCGGTCTGGGGGGAGCGCTTCGCTGTCACGTCACTTCCGATCTGGTGAGGTTTCAATCGTATGCGGTCGGTACCATCCGGCCCGAATCCCGAAAAACCCGCCCGGCGTGAGCCGGACGGGTCAGGGCCTCGGTAGAGGCAGGGACGGTTAGGCCAGGTAGGCGGCCAAATCTTTCTCAAGGGCGACCTTCGGCTTGGCGCCGATGACGGTCTTGACGACCTCGCCCTTCTGGAACACCTTCATCGCCGGGATGGAGGTGATCTGGTACTTGGCGGCCAGCGCCGGGAAGTCGTCGACGTTCAGCTTGACGATGTCGAGCTTGTCAGCGTTCTCGCTGGCAATCTGGTCGAGGATCGGGCTGACGGCGCGACACGGGCCACACCATTCCGCCCAGAAGTCCACCAGAACGGTTTTTTCGTTGTTGATGACTTCCTGGTCGAAGGTGACGTCGGTGACGGCGCGTGCAGACATGTGGTTACTCCTTGATTGCGGGTTATGTGACTTCGGTGAGGGGTTACGCGAGTGCGGGTTCGCCGGCGCTGGCCAGCAGGTTCTCGGGAAGCGAGGCCAGGTAGTGCTCCGCGTCGAGTGCGGCGACGGTTCCGGATGCCGCTGCGGTCACCGCCTGGCGATAGGTCGGGTCGATCACGTCCCCGGCGGCGAAAACACCGGTCTGGCTGGTTTTCGAGCTGCGACCGGCGACGGCGATGGTGCCCTCCGGGGTCAAATCGAGCTTGGTGTGCACGAGGTGCGTGCGCGGGTCGTTGCCGATGGCCACGAAGATTCCGCCGAGGGGGAGCAAGGTTTCATCACCCGAGACGGTGTTGCGCAGGACCAAGCCGTCGACGGCATCCGTGCCGGTGATGCCGACGACCTGGGAATTCCAGAGGAATTCAATCTTGGGGTTGGCGAACGCACGCTCCTGCATGATTTTGGAGGCCCGCAGGGTGTCCTTGCGGTGCACGACGTAGACCTTGCTGGCGAAGCGGGTGAGGAAGGTGGCCTCTTCCATCGCGGAGTCGCCGCCTCCGATCACGGCGATCGTCTTCTCCTTGAAGAAGAAGCCGTCGCAGGTGGCGCACCAGGACACGCCGCGGCCGGACAGGCGCTCTTCGTCGTCCAGGCCCAGCTTGCGGTAGGCGGAACCCGTGGCAAAAATCACGGAGAGAGCTTCGTGCTTCTCGCCGCTGCCCAGCGTGATGGTTTTGGTGTCGCCGGAAAGCTCGAGCTCGGTGACGTCGTCATAGACGACCTCGGTGCCGAACCGCTCGGCCTGCTCCTGCATCTTGGACATCAGTTCCGGTCCCTGGATGCCGTCGGGGAAGCCCGGGTAGTTCTCCACCTCGGTTGTGTTCATCAGTTCGCCGCCGGCCTCGACCGAACTGGCGATCAGAAGCGGCTTCAGGTTCGCCCGGGCGGCATAGATCGCGGCCGTGAAACCGGCCGGTCCGGAGCCTATGATGATGATCTGACGCACGCGTAGACTCCTTCAGATTGTGGGGGCAGCGATCTCGATTGCCTCGCTTCCGGATACAACACATCCTAATCGGATGCTATTCCACGCCGGCTGGGGACCGGTCAACGACGACGGATGCGGTCGATCACCGGGTCGATGAAGCCGCGCAGCTCAGCGGTGCGCATGAGCAGCAGCAGGCCGAAGTAGACGCCTGACATGGCGAGGCCGATGACGATCATGGTGAGAACGGCCTGGAGCTTCCCGGACAGGGCGAATCCAGCCTCCTGGGTGCCACCAAGCACGAGCAGGAGGAGAACGCCGGCCGTGATCGCGGGCACGGCGGCGACTAAGTACTTCACGAGGCTGCGCAGGATGCGCCGCCCGTCGATGCCGCCGAGGCGCCCACGGAGCAGCCCTGCCGCCAGCAGGGCCTGCGCAATGCCGGACACGGTGACCGTGAGCGCGACGCCCGCGGCGATCCAGGCGCTGGGCAGGAGCGAGCAGGCAAGGACGCCGATGATGACCAGCGTCACCTGGAACAGGGTGAAGTAGAACGGCGTACGGGTGTCGCCGAGCGCGTAGAAGGTGCGTTGTACGACGAACAGGACGCAGAACGCAACGAGGCCGAGCACGTAGGCGACGATGACGTTGCCGATGCTCTGCACCTGTTCGTAGGGGGCGACGAAGACCCGGGCGAACGGGTAGGCGCAGACCGCGATGACGGCGGAGGCGAGCACGATGATCAGGGTGGTGCCGCGGATGGCGGAGGAGGCATCCGTTCTGACCAGGGCCAGCTTGCCCACTGAGGCGTGCTCGCTCATCCGGGTGAAGTAGGCGGTGGTGACTGAGACGGTGATCACCGAATGCGGGAGCATGAAGATGAGCCAGGCCGTGTTGAGTGCGGCGACCGAGGCGTCGGAGTCGCCGGCGAGGGTGACCACCCGGGTTTCGACGACGCCGGCCAGGGTGGTCAGCAGGAGCATCCCGAAGGTCCAGCTCGCCATCCGGCCGGCCACGCCGAGCCCGACGCCGCGGAAGCGGAAGTCGGGGCGGAAGCGCAGACCGATGCGGTGCCAGAAATAGAACAGCACGACGGCCTGCAGCACGACGCCGAGCGTGGCGCTCCCGGCGAGGACGGCGATCATCGCGGGCGTGAACTCGGTGGCCAGCCGGGTCCCGTTCGGGTCGGCTCCGTAGAACGCCGAGAAGGTGAGTAGGCCCGCGATGGCCACGACGTTGTTGATCACGGGAACCCAGGTGAACGGGCCGAAGGACTTGCGGGCGTTCAGAACCTCTCCGAGGACCGTATACAGGCCGTAGAAAAAGATTTGTGGCAGGCACCAGAAGGCGAACGCCGTGGCGAGGGCCAGCGATTCCGGCTTCATGTTGGACCCGTAGAGCAGGGTCAACAGCGGAGCAAGGGCGGTGGCTGCGATGGTGGTCGCGGCGAGGATGACCAGGGCCAGCGTGAGGAGTTTGTTGATGTACGCCGTGCCACCGTCGGCGTGCAGGCTGGCGCGCACGATCTGCGGCACCAGGACGGCCGTCAGCACCCCACCGGCCACGATGACGTAGACCGTGTTCGGAAGCTGATTCGCCACGGCGAACGCGTTGGTGCTCTGACCGACCTGGCCGATCACCCCCGCCAGCACAATCAGCTTCACGAAGCCGAGGATGCGAGAAACAATGGTTCCGGAGGCGAGGAATGCGCTCGCCCGGCCGATGCTGTCGGTCTTAGGCACGGGGCTCCGTCGGGGCATCGGCCGCGCTGGCGGGGGTCAGCGGGCCGGGCGCAGCGCCGGCGGCCCCGGATTCGGGATCTTCTTCTGGGGGTGCTTCGGCTTCAGGGACTGTGGCCGGTTCTGCCTCTGGCTCGGGGGCGTCCGCAGTCTCAGTTTCGGCACGTTCCCGTCGGCGTCGCAGAATGTTGCGCCACACCCCGAACCCGAAGAACAGCACCACGAACGCGGCGAACAGGAGGGATCCGAGGCCTTCCCAGTCTGCGCGCACGTTGATCGGGATGAGGGCGGGCTGCGAGATGACCGTTCCCGCCGGAGTGAGCAGGGTCACGCGCAGGGTGACGGCGCCGTTTCCCACTGCGGCCGTCACCGGGATGGTCACGGTGCGGGCGGATTGGGCTTCGATGGTGGACTCCACCGCCTCGCCGACCAGGAGGCGCCCGTTGGAGGGAACGACCTGCACCATCACCGTCACGGCCTGGCTCAGGGCGTTGTCCAGGGTCACCGGAATGTCGACCTGGCTGCCGACCACGTTGATGGGGCCCTTGGTCGCGACCGTGATGGAGCCCACAAGCGCCGAGGAGTTCGCGAGGCTGGTGCCGACGGCATCCGCCCAACTGGCCTCCTGGGATGCCCAGGAATTGGATAGCAGAGCCATCAGGTCCAGGCGCTGCGTGCCTGTGACGATCGCCGGGTCGGACAGTACGGAGGAAAAGTCGGTGATTGTCTTCTCGGCCTCGAAGAGCTCGGCGGCCAGGGCCACGCGATCCTCCGGCTCGGCCTGGCTGTCAAACTCGACCTCCTCGGCTGGGACGGATGCCCGCACCTCCGGCAGGGTGGACGGCGCGTACCACCGCAACCCGGCCAGCGCGTCGATGGTCTCGGTGAGTCGGTCTGCGTTGGGCGGCCACCCGCGGTCGAAAGTGGCCAGGAGGGTGCGCGCGGTTCCGGGGCGCTCGGCCGAGACGACCGCCAGCTGCGAGCTGACCTGGGACATGGCTTCGCGCCACGCGTCATCCGTTGTCGCGGCCGCGGCGGTGCGCAGGGCGGCGGCCAACGAATCATCGACGACCAGACCCAAACCGTGGCCGGTGCCGAGATCAAGGGATGCATTCGGGGTGAAGTCGCCGGCGGCCCCGGATGCGTTCGATCCGCCCAAAATGGTTGTGTTGAGGCCACTGGCCGCGAATACGTCCAGGTCTGCACTCGCAACGTCACCCTCGGCCGGCCAGCCGATGTCAGTGGCGCTATATTCCCAAGCAAGCAATTCTTCCGTGGTGGGTGGTGTGCCATCGCTGGGGGGTGCGGGCTGGTCCGTTGACGGCGCCGGTGTCTCGGCACCAGGCGGGAGGGCAGGGTCGGAGTTCGGCGTCGCGGACTGGTCCGTCGCGGCGAACAAGGCAGGGTCGATCGCCTGGCCGAACGTGGTGGGCGTCAGCAGCGGCCCGGCGCCGGCTTGCGCCTGCAGGGCAAGGTCGGCATCAGCATAGCTGAGCGGGAATATATCGTTCGGAGCCTCGTCCAGCCGGTTCAGCCACGTGATTGCGCTGGGCGGTGCCGCCGAACCGAGGATTCGGATGGAAACAATGATCAGCGGGTCGATGGCAACGGTGACCGGGCGGCCGACGACGCCGTCGAGCTGGCGGCTCAGAACACCGGTCGGCGCCGTAAACGTTTCCAGTGCCTTTGACGTAATCAGGCCCGTCGACTGCGCGGGGACGGTGATCGGCATGATCACCGACATGTTGACGGGGGTGACCTCTTCGTCGGAATACCAGACGAAGGTGCCTCTGCCCTCTGCCCGCACCCTGTCGTCTGTACTCAGGGTGGCGGCAATGCCGCGGGCACCCCACGCGTTGCCGCTGGTGAGGCCCACGGAGCCGGCCGGCACGGTCAAGGTGAAGATCTCGGTGCTGTCCGGCTGAATGGACGCCATCGTGGGCTCGCTCAGCATGAGATCGCCGGGTTTGCTGTTCTTCTCCGGATCCAGCCAGCTGTTGAGGGCGTTGCGGTTGATCAATGCCCGTTCCGCGAGGAAGAGGTTGATGGTGCCCGGTGAGATGGTGTCAAGGGTCGCGTTCTCGACGGTGACAGTGACCGTGAGGTCCTGGCCGGCCTGGAGGGGCGCCAGTGTCGCGGGCGACACGCGCAGGTTCACCGCATTGGCCGTTACTGCGGCGGGGGTCTTCGCTGTCGGGGCCGCTGGGGCAGATGCAGATGTGATTTCAGACGCGGTTGCGGATGCGGGTAGACCGGCGGAGGCGACCGGCAGAACCCCGGCCAGCAGGCCGATCAGAACGGCGCCGATCGGCCTCTTCGTGCGTGACCAGAGGCCGCGCATCGCTCCAGGGAGCGCGGGCCGACGCTTGAGAACAGACTCGGCCACCATGTAGGGGATTCTACGGCTTCGACGCGGGGGTAACGCCGCACCGGGGCAGCCGGCGTAGCTCCAGCAACTAACATGGGGTCATGCAAAGCGTTGCGACAGCCCTCAAGCGGCTGGGCGACCTGGCTGCCACCCCGACCGTTTCCCGATTGGCGACCGCGTTCCAGACGGCTGGACACGAACTGGCCCTCGTCGGCGGACCGGTCCGCGACGCCTTCCTCGACCGGCCGTTCAACGACCTCGATTTCACGACGGATGCCACGCCGGACCAAATCCTGCAGCTCGTGAAGCCAATCTCGGATGCCCACTGGGATATCGGCCGCGCCTTCGGAACAATCGGCGCCCAAATCGCCGGCGAAAAGGTCGAGATCACGACTTACCGGTCGGAGAGCTACGACGGCCAGACGCGCAAGCCCGAGGTGGTTTTCGGCCACCGCCTGGAGGATGACCTGCTACGCCGCGATTTCACGGTGAACGCACTGGCTCTGCGCCTTCCGGGGCTGACTCTGGTCGACCCCGCGAACGGCATCGACGACCTCCTGGCCGGCGTTCTGCGCACGCCGATTTCCCCGGAGATCTCGTTCGGCGACGACCCGCTGCGCATGATGCGGGCGGCCCGGTTCGCCGCCCAGCTCGGATTCGCCCTCCACGCCGACACCGCGGAAGCGATGGAAGCGATGGCGGACCGCATCCGTAATATCTCGGCCGAACGCATCGGCGACGAGCTCTCGAAGCTGCTGTGTGCGGACAACCCGCATGCCGGGCTCGAGCTGCTGGTGGACTCCGGGCTCTGCAGCCGGGTGCTGCCGGAGATCCCCGCCCTGCGCCTCGAAGTCGACGAGCACCACCACCACAAGGATGTCTACCAGCACACCCTGACGGTGCTGGACCAGGCCATCGGCTACGAGAAGTCCCGCGGCAGCTTCGACGGCCCCGACCTGATTGTGCGCCTGGCGGCGCTGCTGCACGACATCGGCAAGCCCGCGACTCGCAAGCTCGAGCCGGGCGGCGTGGTCAGTTTCCACCACCACGACCTGGTCGGCGCGAAGCTGGCGAAGAAGCGGCTACGAGCCCTCCGTTTCGACAACGACACGACCGCCGCCGTGGCACGCCTGATCGAACTGCACCTGCGTTTTTTCGGCTACACCGAGGGTGCCTGGACGGACTCTGCGGTGCGGCGCTACGTGCGGGACGCGGGGGACCAGCTCGAACGACTGCACATCTTGACTCGTGCGGACGTCACCACCCGTAACCGCCGCAAGGCGGACCGGCTCGGCTTCGCCTATGACGACCTGGAACAGCGCGTCGAGGAGCTGAACGAACAGGAAGAGATGGCGGCGGTGCGCCCCGATCTCGACGGTGAGCAGATCATGGCCGTCCTCGGAGTGGGTCCGGGCCGTGACGTCGGCGAGGCCTACCGGTACCTGCTCGAGCAGCGGCTGGATGATGGGCCGCTCGGCGAAGACGAGGCCACCCGCCGCCTTATCGCCTGGTGGGCCGAGCGCGCACAGTAGGCCCTCCCGGCGCCTTCCGGGCCCGTCTATTCGCCGAGGCTCGCCGTTTGTGCCGAGAGTCGCCGCACGGGTGACGACTCTCGGCACAAACGGCGAGCGTCGAGACCCGGTGGCACTTCGCGAGCGGATGTGTCACCATCCCGCCACAGGACCTCCGCCGCCGATCTTGGCCACAGGAGCCGCCCTTGCGATCGGAGCCAGTAGGCCGCACCACCAGCATGGCGCTATGAATCTCTACTCCCCGCATGACTGGCGGCCCTTGTATCTCGGTCGTGACGCTCGGTTTCTCGGCAGCGATGGGCGTCCTGTTCAACGGCTGGTCGGATCCGGTCAAGCCGTTCGCCTACGACGTGGCGTTGCCGTTGACGCGACCGGCTGGGACACCATCAGCGATCGTGATCGGTACTTCTTGCGTATGCGCGCCGTGGAGGCCACCAGAAAGTCCCAGCCCGTCTACTCTTATGAATCGGCTGCTGTTTTGTGGGGACTGCCCATCGTCGGCAGATGGCCCGACGAGGTCCACCTCATGGCTGCCGGTAAAACCGGCGTGCATTCGAAGAACGGGGTCACCTGGCATCACGACCGATTGCCCGACGAAGACGTCGTGGAGATCGAAGGGATGCTGGTCACGGGTCTGCTGCGTACGCTGATCGATGTTGCACGAACGGCAGGATTCCTGTCGGCAGTCGCCACGCTCGATTACGGAACGAAACCTAAATTCATCCTGCCGAACGGCATGGCTGCGCTCGGGATCGACCGCGACATTCTGCTTGATCGACTCGACTCCGACGGACCAACCCGTGGGGCACGAGCCGCTCGGATCGCCATTGTCTTCTGCGACAGTCGATCCGGTTCGGTGGGCGAGTCCCTCAGCCGAGGACAGATTCACCTGTGCGGATTCCCGCCCCCCGAATTGCAGGTGTCCTTCGCGCGTGAGGACGGGCAGGAAGACATCACGGACTTCCGGTGGGTTCAGAAACAGGGGAACCGCACACTTCGCCTCCTCGTCGAATTTGACGGCAAAGTCAAGTACACGCGGGACGCCTTCTTGTATGGGCGTACCAGTGAAGAAGCTGTGTGGTCAGAAAAGCTTCGCGAGGACCGGCTTCGCGGGACGGGGCACGGAATGGCGCTCTGGATCTGGGCGGTAGCGCTGCGCCGGGAGAGCCTGAAACGGCTCCTGGTCGCCGCCGGACTGCTTCCCGAACCAGGGAAATGCCCCAACAGGTGAAGCGACCGTCGCCGTTCGTGCCCATAATCTCCGATAGAACGGCGATGGTCGGCACAGTTGGCGATTCTCGCGACAGCGGTGACGGACTCGGCGGCGACGAGGGCGCCAAACGGGTGAACGGGCGGAGGCGGTGGCGGAGGGCCGCCGTTTCGGGTAGCCTTGGCAGGTTGTCTGTGCGCCGGATTCCCGGCCTCCGCTTACAACACATGCACAACCCTCCTGTTGCAGAGATTCTGCAGCCGTTTAGTCCGAAGGAGGTGGGTTAGTCATGCATCAGTACGAGTTGATGGTTATCCTCGATCCCGAGATCGATGAGCGCACCGTAGCTCCCAGCCTTGACAAGTTCCTCAACGTTGTTCGCAACGATGGTGGAACCATTGACAAGGTTGACGTTTGGGGTCGCCGCCGTCTCGCTTACGAGATCAACAAGAAGTCCGAAGGCATCTACGCCGTTGTCGACTTCACCGCCAACGCTTCTGCCACGGCCGAGCTCGACCGCCAGCTGAAGCTGTCGGAAGCCGTCATGCGCACCAAAGTGCTTCGAGCAGAAGAAGGCATTGCCCAGGTCGCCGTCGCGAGCAAACTCGCCGCCGAGAAGGCCGCCCGCAAGGCAGCCAACCCGAAGGTAATCGCTGCGAAGGCTGAAGCCGCTGCTGCCGCCCCGACCGCCAAGGTCGCCGCGTCCGTGAAGCCCGCATCGGCAGCTGCTGCCGCCGCAGTCAAGGCTGCTCCGACCAAGGTCGAAGCCCCGGTTGTCGACGCTCCTGCCACGGCAGAAGCTGTTGCTCCCGCGCCGGCCGCGTCCGCCGACAAGGCAAGCGTCAAGTAGCCCGTGGCCGGCGAGACCGTAATTACCGTGGTGGGCAACCTGACCAGCGATCCGGAGCTGCGGTACACGCAGAACGGGCTGGCGGTTGCCAACTTCACCATCGCATCCACTCCGCGCAATTTCGATCGCGCGACCAGTGAGTGGAAAGATGGCGAGTCGCTCTTCCTGCGCGCGAGCGTTTGGCGTGAATTCGCCGAGCACGTAGCTGGTTCACTGACTAAGGGTACCCGTGTCATCGCTTCCGGGCGTCTCAAGCAGCGTTCGTATGAGACGAAGGAAGGCGAGAAGCGAACGAGCATGGAGCTCGAGATCGATGAAATCGGTCCTTCGCTGAAATACGCCACCGCTCAGCTCACTCGCGCGCAGTCATCGTCTTCTCCTCGAGGCGGTGGCTCACCTGCCGTTGCCTCGAACGACGAGCCCTGGGCTGCCAGCGCCCCCGCCGCGAACACCGGTGGAGATGTCTGGAACACTCCGGGAAACTTCAGCGACGAGACACCCTTCTAAGCCGAGCCCTACAGGCTGTTGGCTGAAAAACACTTCTTTGAGAAAGTAAGGAAATCATGGCTGGAAAGTCGAGCGGCGACCGCCGCAAGCCGCTCCGCGGTGCTAAGGGTGGCAAGAATGCCGCTCCCGCGAAGTCGATCCGGGTTGGTGTCATCGATTACAAAGATGTCCCCACCCTCCGCAAGTTCATCTCCGAGCGTGGAAAGATCCGCGCCCGTCGTATCACCGGTGTTTCCGTTCAGGAGCAGCGTCTTATCGCCCGCGCCGTCAAGAACGCTCGCGAAATGGCGCTGCTGCCCTACGCCGGTTCAGGCAGGTAGGACACCTCATGTCAAAAATCATTCTGACGCACGAGGTCTCCGGCCTCGGTGCACCCGGTGACATCGTCGAGGTCAAGAACGGGTACGCCCGCAACTACCTCTACCCGCAGGGATTTGCTGTTTCCTGGACTCGCGGTGGCGAGAAGCAGATTCAGCAGATCAAGGCCGCTCGCGTAGCCCGCGAGCACGCCACCCTCGAAGAGGCGCAGGCTCTCAAGGCTGCACTCGAGAACGCCAAGGTCAAGCTGGTCGTCAAGGCCGGCGAAGGCGGACGCCTTTTCGGCTCCGTCAAGACCACGGATGTTGCGGATGCAGTTGCCGCAGCGGGTCTCGGTGCCCTCGACAGGCGCAAAATCGAGCTCAGCCCGATCAAGATGACGGGTGAACACCAGGCAACGGTTCGTCTTCGTGACGAACTGAGTGCGACCATCACACTGCTGGTGGTAGCTGCCAAGTAAGCTCTACAGCTTTACACCCGTGTGGCGGTGGGTTCCGAAAGGAACCCACCGCCACACCTGTTTAAGCGATGCCACACACCCAATCGGGGGTGATTTTAGTCCCAAAACATGAGGCGCTGTACACAGGTTTTCTCACAGCTCGACAAGATTCAACACGTACTTTAGACAGGTTTTCTACACGACACTGTGAATAAAATTAATACCTGATCAAACTGTATTTATCCGACAAAAAACTTAAGTTGTCCACAGTTGATTCCACAGGTTGTGCACAAGACACGCGGCGTTTCGCCCAGATTGCCCACAGGCTTATCCACAGGGCGGTTTGTTCTCTGCCGAGCCGGGTCCGTATGGTGGGCACGCGACCGCAATCGAGGTGTGCACAGTGCCCGGCAGCGATGTCGGTGGGCCCTGATAGAACTGCACCACGAGTAAAGGAGGCACGAGTGTCGATCTCTCACTTGGGTCTGGCGGACAAACGCGGGGCAGACTCACGCGGCGGACTGGAAGCCCGGCACACCGAGCGCACGCTCCCGCACGATCTCCTGGCCGAGCAGAGCGCGCTCGGCGGCATGATGCTGAGCAAGGATGCCGTCGCCGACGTCGTCGAGACCGTGCGCGCCGCAGACTTTTACATCCCCAAGCACGAGATCATCTTCGACGCGATCCTGTCGCTCTACGCGCAGGGCGAGCCGACCGACGTTATCGCCGTCACCGACGAGCTCACCAAGCTCGGCGAGCTGTCCCGGGCCGGCGGCGCGGACTACCTGCACACGCTCACGAGCCTCGTGCCGACCGCGGCCAACGCCGGTTTCTACTCTTCGATCGTCGCCGAACGCGCTCTCCTCCGGCGCCTCGTCGAGGTCGGCACCCGCATCGCCCAGATGGGTTACTCCGGTGAGGGCGAGGTGCTGGATCTGGTCAATACCGCCCAGGCCGAGGTCTATGCCGTCACGGGTGGCAGCGAAACCGAAGACTATGTGCCGCTGACCGACGCGGTCACAGCCGCGATCGAGGAGATCGAGGCTGCCAAGCTCAAAGACGGTCAGATGACCGGTGTTCCCACCGGCTTCGCCGATATGGACGAGCTCACCAACGGCTTCCATCCCGGCCAGCTGATCATCGTGGCGGCGCGTCCGGCGCTGGGTAAGTCCACGCTCGCCCTCGACTTCGCCCGGGCAGCCTCCATCAAGCACGACATGCCCAGCATTTTCTTCTCCCTGGAAATGGGCCGCAGCGAAATCGCGATGCGTCTGCTCGCGGCCGAAGCATCCGTGCCCTTGCAGAGCATGCGCAAGGGCGCCGTCGACGCGCGCGACTGGACCACCATTGCCGCCACCCGCGGTCGCATCAACGACGCCCCGCTCTACATCGACGACAGCCCCAACATGACCCTGGTCGAGATCCGGGCCAAGTGCCGCCGGCTGAAGCAACGGGTCGGCCTCAAGATGGTCATCATCGACTACCTGCAGCTGATGACGTCGGGCAAGAAAGTCGAGTCGCGCCAGCAGGAGGTCAGTGAGTTCTCCCGCGCGCTCAAGTTGATGGCCAAGGAGCTACAGGTTCCCGTTATTGCCCTCTCCCAGCTCAACCGTGGTCCCGAACAGCGCGCGGACAAGATGCCGGCCATCTCAGACCTGCGCGAGTCCGGTTCGCTCGAGCAGGACGCCGACATGGTCATCCTGCTGCACCGCGAGAGCGCGTACGAGAAGGACAATCCGCGCGCCGGCGAGGCGGACCTGATCGTCGCCAAGCACCGTAACGGCCCCACGCGCACCGTCACGGTCGCGTTCCACGGCCACTACTCCCGCTTCGCCGATATGGTGCCGGGCGCCTGACACCCTTTAGGTTCCTGATCTACATGTCATAATCCTGATCTTGTTGTCCATCGCTTGTCAGTGATGACAACTAGCAAACCTCGAAAGTCGAAACAGCTTGGCGTGACTCGCCCACCGCGTCAGTCAGTAGCGGCCCTGTGGATGGACTGGAGCGCCGCACGGCTTCAACCTTCACTCGCGGGAATCGCCAGGGCCCGCCGGCGTCGGGGCAGCCTTTCGCGAGGCCAGCCTTCTCCCGCTGGCCTGCGCCGGTGGACCATCGGCGTGCGCGGGGCACAACAATCAGCTAGCATCACCGCATGAAGCGCATAACATATATCGGCGGCTCCATTGTCACGAGCAACAGCATCACATCAGCGCTTCTCGACTACGTCACCTCAGTGGCCGATAGCGACAATAGTGTGGCTGTGGATGTCACCGTGCTCGACGAGAACGACGAGACATCCGTGCACACGCTAACTCTCAGCCCAACCAGTCAATTCGACGTCGTCGATGTCGACGTCGAAGGGATGACGGAGGAAGATGAGGCGACGCGTTTCCCGTTACCTGAAATGCCGATGATCGGAATTACCGGCACCGTCGAAACCACAGGCGACGCTGGTCGGACGGCCAAGGACTTTAACCTTGTCGCTAACGAAATCGACAACGGACTTGGGAGCATTCATGGGTAAATTTATCTACGGGACTCCGTCGATCTCCGTCGATTTCGACGACCGGGTGCTCGCTCACCTCAAGATCGTCATTTTGTCCAAGGTACGCCGAGGGGAAAGTTTCACGTTTTCGTGGGAATACTCGGCGGCATCAGGACACGGTCACAGCACCATTTGGATCCACCCAACGATTCCGCTTCAATTCGACTTTTTCGGCAATAAGGAACCTCTCCTAAACCGTGCTTGGGTCGAGGAATTGGTGCGTCTGTCAAACACACCAGGCGGCCTGCGGGTAACGCCGGAACCGGCCGAGTTGGAGACGCCCGCACGCGATCGATAATTGCCTGACTACTCCACCCTGGCTCCCGGCGTGAAGCCTGCCAGCGGGGTCAGGGCCAATGGATGCGTGACGTCGTGTCGATGGCCCGGATTGCGACGGACGCACTCGCCCTCAGGGGCTCCATCAGGTCAAAGGGCTAGGGCACGCACCCACTTTCGTGGCAGTGATAAACTCGGCTAAATTTATGAACTTGGGCTGTGGTGTCCGCGGAAGTTCCGGTCGGCCTCGCCCCGGAAGGACGGCTTAGCCATGTCCCAACCTCTCTTCGAAGCGAGCACGGTGCCACCGAGACTCTTGATTCTCGGGATCACCGCCTGCCCCACGGGCATAGCGCACACCTACATGGCGGCCGAGAAGCTCGAGAGCGCAGCGGCTGAGTTGGGCTACGAGATGAAGGTCGAGACGCACGGCTCGGTCGGCGTCGAAGGCACCTTCAGCCAGGACGACATCGACCGTTCGGACGCAATCGTGATCGCGGCCGACACCAAGATCGATGCCTCGCGCTTCGTGGGCAAGCGGATCGTCTCCGTCGGGGTCGCCGACGGCATTCACCGCCCCGCCGCCCTGATCCGGGACGCCCTCGCCGCCGAGCCGTCCACCGTCGGCGACAGTTCCAGCCGGGACGCCACGCCCTCGAACAGCGGCAAGGCCGACTTCGGAAGCACCCTGTACCGCGCACTGATGAACGGCGTGTCGTACATGATCCCGTTCGTTGTGGTCGGCGGGCTCCTGATCGCCATCTCGCTCTCCTTCGGCGGCGAGGCGACCCCGAATGGGCTCGTCATCCCGGAGGGCAGTTTCTGGCTGACGCTCAACCAGATCGGCGGACTCGGTTTCACCCTGATGGTGCCGATCCTCTCTGGCTTCATCGCCTACGCCATCGCCGACCGGCCCGGGCTCGCACCGGGCATGATCTGTGGCTGGATCGCCACGACCGGGGCCTTCTACAATTCCGAATCAGGCGCCGGCTTTATTGGCGGCATCATCACCGGTTTCCTGGTCGGCTTCGTCGCCCTCGGCATCAAGAAAATTCCCGTACACCGCTTTATCAAGCCGATCATGCCGATCCTCGTGATCCCCGTGCTCACCACCGTGATCGTCGGCGGCGCCTTCGTGCTCGCCCTCGGCCAGCCGATCAGCTGGGTCTTCTCCAGCATGACCACGTTCCTCACCGGCCTGCAGGGTGGCAGCGCGATCGTGCTTGGCCTGATTCTCGGCGCCATGGTCGCCTTCGACATGGGCGGCCCGATCAACAAGACCGCATTCCTCTTTGGTGGAGCATTGATCGCGGAGGGGAACTCAGCCCCGATGGGCATGGTCGCCGCCGCGATCGCCGTCCCGCCGCTCGGGATGGGCTTGGCCACCCTGATCCGCGGCCGCTACTTTTCCAAACCAGAGCGTGAAGCCGGCATCGCCGCACTGTTCCTGGGATTCTTCGGCATCACCGAGGGCGCGATTCCGCTCGCCGCGGCCAAGCCGCTGCAGGTCATCCCGGCGAACATGATCGGTGGCGCCATGGCCGGAGGCATTGCCGCCCTGTTCGGGGTCACCAACTCCGTACCGCACGGTGGCCCAATCGTCGCCGTCTTCGGTGCGGTCTCCGGGGTGCCGATGTACTTCGCGGCCTTGCTCACCGGCGCCGTCGTCACCGCCCTCGTTTCGGTGCTGCTGCTCGGCATTTCCGCGCGCAAGTCGACCCGCCACGCTGCAGCGACGGGTGCGGCCACGGGCACCGCCGCCGGGGCTTCCGGTCCTGTCCCCGCGCCCACGGGCCCATCGGACGCGGATGCCGGCACGGTCGGCTCGGTCGCGTCCGAGTCCGAATCGTCGCCTATGCCCCCGGCGAAGAAGACGGTGCTCGACTATATCGACGAACGCACGATCGTGCTCGACGTCGACGAGACCGACCGGGATGCGATGATCAGCACCCTCGCCAGCCTGATGAGCAAGACCGGCCGCGTCACCGACGAGACCCTGGTGACCCAGGCCGCCCTCGCCCGCGAGAAGCACGGCACGACGGGCATCGGCGACGGCATCGCGATCCCCCACGCAAAGTCGGACGGTGTAACCGCCCCGGTACTCGCCTTCGCCCGCAGCACGCAAGGCATCGACTGGAACTCAGCCGACGGCTCCAAGGCCACGCTGATCTTCATGATCGCCGTCCCGGAGGCGGAGGCCGGAACCGAGCACCTGAAGGTACTCGCCCAGCTATCCCGCGCCCTGATAAAGCCCACCTTCCGCGACGCCCTCCAGGCCGCCACGACCCCCGCGCACGTACTCGAGGCGCTGGCCCTGCAAGTCGGCGCGAAGACGGTCGCACCCGACGCGTTCTAGGAGCCTGCCGATGGTACGCATCGGCAAACCCGAGCGCTTAGTCTCCAGCAGACCAGAAACGCCGCGGCTTCGGGTCGAAAACTCAACGATTTCGGCCTGCCAGGTTGGGTGTCACGAAGGAACGTCTAGCGGGGCACTGGCTGATGTTTTCGTTTACCGAATTTGTTGTCGGGAACCGCGACTGATTCAGGTCGCTGCGGTCGGTCAGGCGATGCTCGTATAGCGGGAGCAGGCATCGAGCACCTTGTTGGCATCATGAGTTCCTGCGCGATTGATGCCTTGCGGACCGAAAATCGGAAACGGTAGATCTAGCCGGCGCCCATCGACAGTCTGAAAAATGCGGAGGGCCAGAACCGCGACGCTGATATTTCCTATTTCGACCATGTGTCGGCCGGGATGGGCGTAATCAATGTCGTTCCAGGGCAGGGCCATTCGAGGGACATCGGTTCGTCCGCGACCCCAAAGCTCGATTCCTTTCGGTCCGAGCGTGACCACGAAATGCTGGCGCAGTCGCGGTCGGTCGGTCCCAATCGTCTTCAGGGCGTCGATGAGTGCCGGGGTGCGCTGCGTCATGAAGACAAAGGCGTCGGGTCGAACCGCCTTTGCCGCTCGCAACTTGGCGCGCTGGAATACGGCGGTGCCCAAGAAAATCAGGGCGACAAGCACTCCAAGCCCCACCAGCCCGATCCGGCCTGTTTGTTGGAACGACATTCGATCGGCGAACTGGCCATCTGCGCCAACCAACAGGTCGCTGAGGACCACGGCGATGAACCCGATCGCGATGATTGCAAGGCCCCAGATCCCGATCTTCATTGGCAGCGAGGTGGGCACGTCGACAAACCGCACGGCTTTGCCGAGCGACGACGTGTTGACTACCGCTCCAGAGGTCATGAGCCGAGCCTACCCATGGGGTGACCCGGAGCGGTAGCAACAACAGGGGTCGGAAATCACACGCCGTTAGGGCTGGTGATGCGGTCATGACGCGGCAGCATTGCTGCTCACCAAGGTGATGGGGGCAGCGGTGAGATTGCGTCCGGCAACCCTTGAGACACTAGGCACCGCCCAATTCGCCAAATGCAGTCAGATTCATGTGTGGGGTGTCCCGTAACCTCGGTGTGTCGAGTTCAGGTGGTGAGAGCAACACCCTGAGTTCTGTGGGGTGTTGTCGATGGCTCGACCGTGGTCGCCTTTGAGCGTCCGTTTGTCGTTTTGGGATGGGCTGGACGCGGGGCTATCGGTGGCCGTCGCGGCGCAGGCTGCTGGGGTGTCGCGACCGACTGGGTATCGTTGGTTAAGCCAGCATCAGAAGGTGCTGCCATCACCGGTTCAGGATTTCAGTGTTGCCCGTGCCGGACTCTTATCGTTGCGAGAGCGCGAAGAGATCGGATTCCAGCTCGCCCGCGGTCAAGGGGTGCGCCGCATCGCCGCGGCTCTGGGCCGGGCGCCATCAACGATCAGCCGGGAGGTGGCCAGAAACAAGGTCACTGGCCGCTACGTGCCGTCGCTCGCGCAGGAGCAAACCTGGGCGCGGGCTCGCCGGCCCAGAGCCCAGAAGCTGGACGGGTTAGCGTTACGGGAACAGGTCACCACGATGCTCACCGATCGGTTCAGCCCGGAACAAGTCACGGGCCGACTGAAAGTCGAGCATCCGGAGAATCCGGAGATGCAGGTGTCACACGAGACGATCTACCAGGCCCTCTACGTGCAGGGCCGCGGATCGTTGCGCCTGGAAGTTGCCACCGCGTTGCGCTCAGGGCGCGTAACACGGCGGCCGCAGAGGCCG
Source organism: Cryobacterium sp. Hz7 (assembly GCF_004402815.1). Classification (NCBI taxonomy): domain Bacteria; kingdom Bacillati; phylum Actinomycetota; class Actinomycetes; order Micrococcales; family Microbacteriaceae; genus Cryobacterium; species Cryobacterium sp. Hz7. The sequence continues at coordinate 63,339 of NZ_SOFB01000058.1, read as the reverse complement.
GAGGGTCCGCGGCCGCAGAGATTCCGGGAGATGGTGATGATCTCCGACCGCCCGCTGGAGATCGAGGACCGCGCCGTTCCTGGGCACTGGGAGGGCGACCTGATCATCGGCTCGACCTCGTCGAAGTCCGCGATCGGAACACTCGTCGAACGGACCACGGGATACGTGATGCTGCTGCATCTGCCCGGGGATCACACCGCTCGCACGGTGGCCGACGCGATGATCGTCGCGATGAACACTCTCCCGGAACAGCTGCGCCGTTCGACCACCTGGGATCAGGGAGCGGAGATGCCCCGACACCAGGAAATCACGATGGCGACCGGGATGCCGATCTATTTCTGCGATCCGCACTCGCCCTGGCAGCGTGGCAGCAACGAGAACACCAACGGGCTCCTGCGCGAGTACTTTCCGAAGGGTACCGACCTGTCCTTCCACGGGCCCGGGATACTGGAAAACGTTGCCGCGGAGCTCAACCCCCGGCCCCGCAAACGCCATGGCTACCGAACGCCCGCAGAAGTCCTCGCCACGCTAATCTCGAACCCAACAAATCAAACCGGTGTTGCAGACACCACTTGAATCCGCCTGTGTCGAAACACATGAGATGTAAGACGACTCGAAGCCCGATAATGCGACATCGAGCTTCACAGGGCGCCGCCATTTATCTCCAAACTCCACAGAAACCCTGCCAGATGGGGTTCAAGCTCGATCTTCTTGGCACTGACACGCAAGGGTCTCAGACCCTGCTCATTAAAGGATTCGTCACCCCTCCGCCCGGCGTGAGCGCTACTTGGATAGTTCGAGGCCGTGTTTGGCAATTACGGCCTCCGCTTGCTCTTTGTAATCAACCCGCATGAAGCGCCTCGAGAAGGCCCATTTGATCCACGGCTCCTGACTGTCGTGAAAACTCGCGTGTGCCGCGAACTCGCGTCGAACTCGCTGATGTCACTGCCAGCTGCGCGGAGGTGATCGCCGTTGGGCCGTTCAGACTCCAGCTCTGACCAAACTAAGCCAGCAAAGTAGGCCACGAAGAAGCTCGCCGCTCCCACCTGCCAGGAATGTCTGGCTATGAATTGCGAGGGCAACCGCGCTGTCGCGTCGAAAAGCGCGTCGACCGCTGGCGCGAGCCTTTCAATTTGGCGTCGTTTCACCGCGCTCGTGTTTGGGTGATGAGTTATGTATTCGTCGGGAAGCAATGCCGGAGCGAGCATCGCTGCCTTCTGAAATGCGAAGATGACCTCATCGATCTGCTGGCGATCACGGATGAGCCGTGATTTTTTGGCCTCCAATCGGGCGTAGCAAAGTACTCTACGACGAGAGTCGTGATGAGAGCGACGAGCACGGGAACGTCGATTTTGCTGAAGACGTCGGCTATTTCATTCGGGATCATGGGCAAATCTTTTGCATCAGGTTCGTCGATCTTGCGTTCTACTCGTCTGCACCTGGAGCAGGGTCAGCCCGTCGTGGAGGCAGAATGCGGTACAGGCTCGATTTCGTGATGCCGGTCTTAGAAACAATGTCGGGGATTGTGTGCCCCGCGTTGCGCAGGTGATCAGCGTAGGCGAGTTTTGTGGGATCCACGACGCTGGGGCGCCCGATGCGCCGGCCCTTGCTCATCGCAACTGCACGGGCATGGGCAGCACGTTCGAGCGAATAGATGCGCTCCATCTGTCCGAATAAGGCGAGCATGACTACGGCTAGCTGCGACATCGAATCATCCGGATTGGCGGAGTCGACCCGAATCGGATCGGCTAGGTTTCGTTCCCCGACGCCACGTTCGCGCAGGTCGTGGATCATGTTTAGCGTGTCTCGAACAGTTCGGCCGAGACGGTCCAGGGTGTGCACCACGATTACATTGCCGTATCGAGCGACTTTGAGAGCCGCCGTTAGCCCCGGTCGGTTTGTCGTCGAGCCTGATTTCTTGTCGACGTAGACCTGATCGGCGGGGATCCCGACGGTGCCGAGCGCGTCGAGCTGCCGGTCGAGGTCTTGCTTGGCAGTCGAGACGCGAGTTTAGCCAATATCCACAGCGGCCGTACCGGAAGTCGTTTTTGTACGAGAGAAACGAAAGACCTTTTCGAACCTAACTTTTGGAACGAATTTCCACAGCGTGTCGAAATTCTAAACTCCGCCGTAGGAGGCGTTCCACTTTCAAGGATATGGAGCGGTTCGGCTTCGAGGTTTTACGTTCAGTTCGGCACTCGGATTGAAAGTCGTTGCGGCGTCCGCGGCGCAGCGTTCCGAGCTCGCATGTTTACGCCATTCTCCTCTGGTCAGTGTGCTGGCTTGAGGCCGGTGATAGCGCGGCTGTGGGGGAGGCGCAGCAACAGCAGTCCCACCGGCCAAGCGATTCCGATCGTGAGCAGGTAGACCACGGGTTTCGATAGACCCAATGAGTGGAGGCCTGTGACCACCGCAGGGTGGATAAAGAGCACCGTTAATGACGCCCGGGCAAGTTGAGTGACCACTCGCGAGAGCTGGCCAATGCCGTCGACTCGGCTCTTTCGTCTGACACTGGGTTTGGCATCCTCCCCAACAGAATCGCCGCCCAGCAGACCCTCTGTAATGAGAATGAAGCCGAAGGAAAGTGCGACGGCCACCACTATGCTCACGACCGGGGTACCCACATCGAGCCGCTTCAAATCAAGCGGCTGCGACCATCCCAGAACGATGAGGGTAAAGGAAACCGCAAGCAACACGACACCAGTGACAATCGGGTGCCGCACCATACCCCGGGCCCGCCGCATCGAACGCCCGGCAACGATGAAGATGATGCACGCAAGGGCGAGCCCCAGGCTCAACGGCAGGAATCGTGCAGGATGTCCCGGGATGTACGCCGCCGCGATGAAAAGTATCGCGGCGATGGCCCACTGCCCGGGTAGCGGCAACCGTGACACAGGCCAATAGATGACAGCGGCGAAGAACAACGCTGTCACAAACCACATCGCCCAAAAGGGCCCATCGGTCGCGAACTGGCCGCCCCAGAGAAGGTGCGCGAGCCTGATCGGATCGAAGCCGCCCTCCACACTTTCGGTCCCTAAGGTGACCGTTCCAAGCAGCACGAGCCAGACCGCGTAGGGGATGAGGAGGGACCTGACCCGGTTCCTAACCTCCCGGTTGAACGACCGACCGACCTTCCAGAGATAGCCGGAGAGCAAAAAAAAGATCGGTACATGCCAACTGTAAAGAAATGGTCGTGCTGGACCGTCTACCCAGATGTGGCCGGCCACGATTGCGAGCATTGCGAACACGCGCACAGCGTCGAGGGACACGGAGCGGCCTCCGTGGAAGCCAGCACGGACGCGCGCTCCCGTCGATAGGAATTTTTTCTCGTTGGTCCCACCGTCGTCTTGCCCGCTACTGCTGATAGATCTTCCTCCCAATATTCACTGGGAAGTCGTCATCGTTCGACCATGGACGAGGACATAGGTAATGTCCAACAAACTGTCCAGCGCAACTATCGGTGCGGATGCATCGTACCTTCGGCGCCTCAAACCCCATGATGATCAGATGCCTCCCCTTGGTGCAGGCCAGCTAGTCGCAGTACCGCGGCTAGTCCTTCCGGCGCACCAGGCCAGTGGCGTTTGATCGCGACGCTACCTGCTTGTTGGGTCGCGAACTGCAGCGCGATCGCGACAATAAGGGCTCCGTCAGCATATCCCAGAACCGGGATGAAGTCAGGGATCACATCAATGGGAAATAGAAGGTGAAAGAGAAGAATGTGGAGCCATATTCGCACGCCCATGGACACTGAATGATCGCTCGCGAGCCGCCGAAGGAGATGCGAAGTATCGGGCACGAGCCGCAACAAATCCTTGAGCGATGCACCTCTTAGGTGACGCGTGGATTCAATCCAGAGGAAAAGCACGAGCGCGAGCCAGAAGAGTGCGAGGCTTCCCAGGGCGCTAGCGCGAACTGCCACCATTCAGTCATCATTCACGCCCCCCGTGACGAAAACCACGAGCGTCTTAGCGTTCGTCGCAGCAAAGTATTCCAACTCCAATCGCATTCCAACCGACTATCACCCACTTCCTCGTCGGCCTTGGCGGTTATTGCTGTGAACCGAGATGGGGTCCACCAGTTGTACCGACTCAAGTGTGTCCCACTCGGTGCTGCTTGGCGTTTGTCGAGCCGACCGCTGGGGAGCCCGCCCTTGACACGGGCGTCGATGGCTCTCTCGGTGAGCGTTGGCTCTCTCACTTTCTTCTCACGGTGGTGTCAATAGCGTCAGTTTTATGACAAAGATGGCAATAACTATCAGGGGCCTGTTGCGGTCCTTCGGTTCCCGGCGGCGTTAGCCGACCTCGCTCTCGAGGTGCCGATGGGAGAAGTATTCGGGTTGCTCGGGCACAACGGGGCGGGCAAGACCACGTCGGACTGGCGTAGCTCGCGATAATCATCACCGCCCACCGGCTCTACCTCGCCTCCCGCTAGCGGCGAACAAGAACGCTCGCCTCGCCCCGGACAGGAAAGGAATGACCCGCTGATGGCCGTTTCGATCGTGATACCCACCTACAATGTGGCACCGAGCATCGCTGAGCTCGCCGCACGGATTAGTGACGCCACAACCAATTACGACGCGGAAATCATCTTCGTCTCTTCGGACGACACACCGCAGGTAATAGTTCACGTCGGCAACACCGCCCGCCTCCCCGTCCGCATCATCCACCGAATTACACCCACCGGCGGCTTAGCGGGCGCGGTCCTCGAGGGCATTGCCGCCAGCGACGGGAAGGGGTGCATCGTGATGGACGGTGATCTGCGGCACCCTCCCGAGATGATTCCGATTCTGCTAGCCGCAGCTGCTAGCGAACACGAAGATGTGGTTGTCGCCTCCCGGAACCTTGACGACGGTTCATCCGGCGGGCTCGCAGGCGCATCCCGCCATATCGTCTCCACCGCAGCAAACCTCCTGGCACGCGCAATGCTCCCGTCAGGCTGCAGAACTGCACCGACCCGATGACAGGCTTTTTCGCCGTACACCGCGCCACCATAGATATATCAGCGTTGCAGCCACGAGGATTCAAAATACTGCTCGAGATTCTGGCCCGCAATACGGCACCGTGGTGGAGGAACCGTTCGTTTTCGACGAACGACAAGCCGGTGTATCCAGAGCCGACTTCCAGCAAGGGGTCCGCTTCGTCACGCAACTTGCCGCACTCCGCTTCGGTCACCTTTCCGGCTTTGTCAACATCGGCGCAGCTGGCGCGGTAACGAACCTGCTCATCATGGCAGGACTGCAGGCTCTCGGCGTGTGGTACATCGCTGCTGCAATCATCTCTGCAGCCGTCACAATCGTCGGCAATTTCCTCCTCCAAGAGCGATTCGACTTCCGAGACCTCCGAGGACCTGCCGCATCCGGATGTATCCGATTTGCCCGATCCTTCGCCTTCAACGGCGTCGAGGCGACGGTTCGCACCGCTGTGCTCTGGGCCGTCGTCGAGACAACGACACTGCCAGGAATTGCAATGCAGGCCGTCCTCATCGGCATCGGATTCATGCTCAGATTCTTTCACCACTCCCAACGTTGAACGTCAACGGCGGTATGGTCACCTCGTGGCCCACACAAACCCATCCATGATTAATTCTGGGAAGAGAGCGAACACATGAGTCAAGAAGTGAATATTGCTGCACAGCAGAAGTTTGGTGACGCCGTGAACAGCGGAGAACTCGACCTTCTCAATGACCTCGTGGCCGAAGACGCAGTCGACAACGACCCGGCCCCGGGCCAGGGCCCGGGCCACGCAGGCTACAAAGCGTTCTTCGGCGAGATGATTGCCGCTTTCCCCGACCTGCACATCGAAGTCGAGCGCCTCGTCGCGAACGACACCGACGTCGCATTCGCGTACACTCTCACCGGCACCCACCAGGGCCCTCTCATGGGCCACCCGGCTAGCGGGAAAACGATGTCTGTTCGTGGCATGCAAATCAGCCGGTTCGAGAACGGGAAACTTGTCGAGCGTTGGGGTAGCAGCGACGAACAGGGCATGCTCCAACAACTCGGCCTGGCACCGTAACCTGCGATAACTGGCGTGCCTAATCAGAAGGAGTAGGGCGGAGGACGCTTATTTGACTATGGTTTATGACGCGAGACGGCCTTGATCGCGCACTGGGCACGCAGGCAGAACTGTACTGGTGTGCCTGGTAGCGCCTCCGATCCGTCAACGCTGGCGCGTAGGTAGGGGTGGCTCGTAAATTCGTTGCCGCTACCAACATTGCGCGTATCGTTTTGCCGCGCGTTTTGTTGGTCTTATGAGGACGAGCTGACCTAGCGGATCTTACGGGTAATCAGCTGACGGAGGCTTCTGCGGCGCTGCGAGATGACGGCCCAGGCAGTGGACACAGCACGATGGATTTTGTTGTACCCGCCAGTTCGTTGAGTGCGGCGGCGTGGCTCCAAAGGAAGATCCATATTTTGACCATGGCTGTGTCGGCCGACGACGGCATTGCAAACTTGTACATGCAGATTGCATAGGTTTCGGCGACGGAGGCGTCATACACGGAGCCGAAGGCGAGTGCGTCACCGGCGGCTACTTGTTCGAGAAGCAAATGGTCGCCTGCACCGTCACGGGGGACGCGGCTCCGTCTCGGCGCTGGCCATGGTGCGGTCCCGGACGCTCGAATGACGAGTGTAGACAAGGCACTCCCTGGATGTGGTGAGTGAATCCGCTGACAGGGCCTAGAGCAACGCAAAAAATCTATGTGACTCAAATGGGGTGTGTCAAGCCGGTTGATGACTCAGAAATCGGTCACAAATAACTGCCGAAACAACGCCCTTGACCATTGAGACTCACAGGCCTCGGTTTCAGCATCTGCAGGACATTAGTAATTCTCGTCAATTTGGCTTGCGCGCTGATCCTTTGCAACACGTGAAATGCCTGGCGGATTATGTGACAAATTTCGGGTTTCTGGGTGATACGGACGTGATGTCACGTAATCGAACGTTTAGATGACAGGGGTCGAGCATGCACGTCGGATGCATGCGCGTGTCAAAAGCTGATGGTTCGCAGAGCACTGATCTACAACGAGACGCACTCCTGGCTGCCGGCGTCCCTGCAGGGGATCTCTACGAGGACCGGGTATCCGGCAAGAAGGACGGACGGCCACACCTGGCGGCCCGCCTGAAGGCGCTGCGTCATGGTGACACGCTCCTGGTTCGGAAGCTGGACCGGCTCGGCCGAGACCACGATCATCCCGACCTCGGGCCCGGGGCGGCAATCGACACCACCACTGACCGTGCGGGTCGTGGGCTACACGATCGACGACGGACGCGACAACCCTGACGCCGACCGGCTGCTGACCACGATCCTTGATCCGGCCGAGGCCTCCGCGGAAGAACTCGCGACCGTGTATTCCGAACGGTGGGAGATCGAGTCCGTGTTCGACGAGCTGAAGTCTCACCAACGCGGTCCGCGCATGGTGATGCGGTCCAAATTCCCCGACCTGGTCAAGCAGGAAATCTGGGGGCACCTCTGTTGCCACTACGCGATCCGCACCCTCATGGTCGAGGCCGCCCAGCATGCTCACCGCGACCCTGACCGGGTCTCCTTCATCGCCGCACTCCGCATCGCCCGCCGTTCCGTGGCTCAGGGCGCTTTTTTCCCCTCCGCGCCCTGACTACGCCAAAGCGGTCTGGCGCCATGCGGTACGCGCCCTGATCCGACGGCTGAACCCCGCGCGACGACGGCGTTCAAACCCTCGCGTCATCAAACGCAAGGTCTCAAAATGGCCCGCCAAACGCTTCCACCACGCGCACTGGCCACAACCCCTCCACGAGCCAGAAATCGCCACTCAACCGCTTAAATGAACGGTATTGGGCTTGATAACTCGAACCACCGGCCGTCGGCTTCAGAGATCCGAAATAACGCCCTTCGAATTGGCACCGTAACCTCGCAGCGAGGGAAGTTTTCACGGTGAGTGCTTTCGTCGCAGAGACCGCCGCCGGGAACACTCTTACCCGGATTGCACAGGACGCCGGATTCGGAAGAACCACGCTTTCTCGGCAATTTAAGGAACATGGAATCCAGCCACTTCCTTGTGGTCGTCGCCCGAAAGACATTTCAGGGGAGTTTCCCGTGCGGCACTACGTCGACCAGGGTGAGTCCGCCCGGGAAATTGCAGCGATCCTCGGGATGAGCCCGAGTGCTGTCCTCCGTAGACTCCGTCGGGAAGGCATCCAAACGCGTCCAAGAGGCGGCGCGAGGCTCATACCAGTTCAACTTCGTGCTTCGGACTCACGGGTGGACTCGCCTTCCGCCGAAGTGTTGGTCGTGACACGCCCCACTCTCGATTCTGGCATCGAGAGACGACGCATTTCGTAGCAGGCATGGAGCGTCCAAGCGCTAACGATACAGCGGGTCTAGCTTCTTACAAGTTTCTGCTGCAGTGGATGTTGCATTAGCCGGTGTGCCGACTGGCGGCTGTGGAACGGTCACGATGGATCGAGTTGTGTGTCCTTCCGGATCCTTCTTGGCACGAGCTCTCCGACACAACAAGATGATTGAGTTGACAACCACCGTGCCCAGGCCAATGACATAGCCAGGGATCCACCAGGCGCTCGACCGGTCCTCCGATCCCGGTGAAGTTGACGCAGCCGCGATGAAGCTCGCGCCCAGCGAAACGAACATCAGAGTTCCACCGGCCGTTAGCACGCCAACTTGAATCCGGTCAGCAGTTAATGTCCATGAAGAAGATGCTTTGACATAGTTTCTGATCAGCTGCGATCTCACTTCGCTGAGGGCGCTTGGTCTGGACCAGAGAGCTTCTCAATCGCAGACGTGAGTCGTTCAATTCGACCTAGACCGACGTTCGGCATGAAGGCGCCACTGACTGAGACGCCTATCGCGACGGCGGCTGTGATTGAAGCCACGATGCTAAGAATTTCCTCAACTGCTGACATGCCATAAGGGTATTGCCGGGTGATCTCACCCCTTGACCACCTGCAGGACAAGGTTGAGACACGGTCGAGGATAGTGACAGGTAGACGGGGATTGGCGCGGTGACAGGTGCACAGAATTCGCCGTGATTTCGGCAGTAGCCAATGACAACTGAGTCAGGAACCTACACACCCGCCGCAACGCGGTCATATTCTCCGGGCGGCACGCGAATCCCACTACGCTACGAACGGGGACGAAAGTGCCGTGCAAGCGTTCGGATCGGTCCGTTCTCGCTCGTGGCCGTTCGCCACGAAGGAGACGCGCGTGAGAGTCGGCATCGGACGAGAACGCCTGCAAGGTGAGCGCCGCGTCGCGGCGACCCCCGAGACAGTGACCCAGCTCACAACCCTTGGACTCGAGGTCCTGGTTGAGTCCGGTGCGGGCGCCCCTTCCGGTCACGGCGACGCCGCCTACACGGATGCCGGTGCCGCCGTTGTGCCGCACCTCACCCCGGGCGACCTCGATGTCTACTGCCACGTGCGCCCCCTCGCCCCGGAGTTCGCGGCTGCTCTCCGCCCCGGCACGATTACGGTCGGCCTGGCGTCGCCGGCCTCCGAGCTGGCCACGGTCGCCGCCCTGGCCGCGGCCGGCGCGACGGCCTTTGCCCTCGAGCTGGTTCCGCGCATCTCGCGCGCCCAGTCGATGGACGCGCTCACTAGCCAATCGCTGGTCTCCGGCTATCGCGTGGTGCTCGAGGCGGCCATCCGATTCCCCCGCTTCTTCCCGCTCTACATGACCGCGGCCGGTACGATTCCGCCGGCTCGAGTGCTCGTGCTCGGGGCCGGCGTGGCCGGACTGCAGGCAATCGCCACGGCCAAGCGCCTTGGTGCCCGGGTCTCGGCCTACGACGTGCGCCCGGCCTCGGCCGATGAGGTCACCTCCATGGGTGGCACCTTCGTCGACCTCGACCTGGACGCCGCCGAGGGTACGGGTGGCTACGCCCGGGAGCTGAGCGTAGACCGTGCCGTGCGCCAGCGCGAACTGCTTGCACCCTACGTGGCCGCAGCCGACGTCATGATCACCACGGCGGCCATCCCCGGTCGCGCGGCCCCGCTGCTCGTCACGCACGAGATGGTGGCCGCGATGCGTCCAGGCTCGGTCGTGATCGACCTGGCCGCCGAGACCGGCGGGAACGTCGAGGGTGTTCTCGCCGGTGTGGACACCCTGGTGCCCACCCAGGTCGGTGACGGCTCCGTCACGCTCGTGGGCATGAAGGACGCCCCCTCCACGATGCCGGCGGACGCCTCGCGGCTTTTCGCCAAGAACGTGGCCAACCTGCTCGCTTTGATGACCGTCGACGGCACGGTGACGCCCGACTTCACGGACGAGGTCGTCGCCGGGGCCTGCCTGACGCATGACGGCACCATCCGGCACGAACCCACGGCCGCCGCCGTGGCCGCCGCCGCGACAGGAGAACACTGATGGATCCAATCACCCTGCTGACCGTCGTCGTGCTGGCGGTCTTCGTCGGCTTCGAAGTCGTCTCGAAGGTCTCGAGCACCCTGCACACCCCACTGATGAGCGGGGCGAACGCCATCCACGGCATCATCCTGATCGGAGCCATCATCGTCGCTGGGCAGACCCTGGAGCCGCGGCTGCTCGCGGTCGCCCTGCTCGCCGTGGTGATGGCCACCGCGAATCTCGTCGGTGGCTTCGTCGTGACCGACCGGATGCTCAAAATGTTCGCCCCCCGCAAACCGGCCGGCGCCGGCCCGAAGACCGATCCGAAGGACGCGACGAAATGAGCCTGCTCAGCCCCGAGTGGACCAGCCTGCTCTACCTGATCGCCGCGGTCTGTTTCATCTTGGCCCTGCGCGGGCTCTCCTCGCCGAAGACCGCCCGCCGCGGCAACCTGATCGGGGCCGCCGGCGCGCTGCTGGCCGTGATCACCGTCTTCCTCTCCGCCCGGATCGAGAACATCCCGGCCATCCTCATCGCCATCGCGGTGGGGTCGGCGATCGCCGCCCCCATCTCGCGGCGCGTGGAGATGACGCAGATGCCCCAGCTCGTCGCGCTGTTCAACGGCGTCGGCGGCGGTGCCGCGGCACTGGTCGCCATGCTGGAGCTCGGCAGCACTGACAGCCCGTGGAGCAAGGTGGCCGTGGTCTTCACGATGCTCATCGGCGCCGTCTCGTTCTCCGGCTCCGCGGTCACCGTCGGCAAGCTGCAGGGTCTGATCAGCTCCAGGCCTCTCATCTTCCCGGGCCTCGCGATCGTGATGGGCGGCATCGTGCTGGCCGCCCTTGTGGCCGGAGGCTTTGTCGTCGCCACCGGTGCGGCCGGTTGGGCTATCGGTCTGCTCGTGCTGGGACTGCTCGTCGGGGCACTGCTCGTGCTCCCCGTCGGTGGGGCCGACGTGCCGATCGTGATTTCCCTGCTCAACGCCTTCACCGGACTGGCCGTCGCGGCCTCCGGCATTGTTCTCGGCAACCTGCTCCTTGTGGTGGCCGGCACCCTCGTGGGCGCCAGCGGCACGATCCTGACCCGGGCGATGGCATCCGCCATGGGTCGCGGCGTGAACGGAATCCTGTTCGGGGCGTTCAAGGGCGGTTCCACCGCCGGGTCGACCGCCCAGAGCGACCGGCCCGTGCGCAGCTCCAATGCGGAAGACGTCGCGGTGCTGCTCAACTACGCCCAGCGCGTGGTCATCGTGCCCGGCTATGGCCTCGCCGTGGCGCAGGGCCAGCACACCATCGCCGAACTCGCCACCACCCTCGAGGCGCGCGGCATCGAGGTCGTCTTCGCCATCCACCCGGTGGCCGGGCGCATGCCCGGGCACATGAACGTGCTTCTCGCCGAGGCGAATGTGCCCTATGAGGCGCTCAAGGAGATGGCCGAGGTCAACCCCGAGTTCAAGAACACGGATGTCGCCCTCGTCGTCGGCGCCAACGACGTGGTCAACCCGGCCGCGAAGACGTCGCCCGGCTCGCCGATCTACGGCATGCCGATCCTCGACGTCGGTGATGCCCGGCAGGTGGTGTTCCTCAAACGGTCGATGCGTCCCGGTTTCGCCGGCATCGAGAACGAGCTGCTCTACGACCCGAAGACGACGCTGCTGTTCGGCGACGCCAAGGACTCTCTGACGAAGGTGCTCGGCGCGGTCAACGCGCTCTGAGTTCGGTGCCCGCCCGGCCCCGGCGCACAGGTCAGGGCGGTAGGGTTCAGTCAGGGACCCGACCCTGATCCCGATCGGGGCGGTTCCGGTGCGAGGGAGAGCCATGACGAGCAGGTGGGCGCGATTCGGTCGCGGCTGGCTGACCGCATCCGTCGCCGTCTTCGTCGCCGCCCTCTCGCACATCGCCGGCGGCGGCAACGCTCCCGGCTGGCTCAGCGTGGGTCTGGCCCTCGCCTTCGCGGGGATCGCGTCCGTACTGTTGGCCGGCACAAGCTTGTCGCTATTGCGTCTCTCCCTCTCCGTCGGGGTCAGCCAGCTTCTGCTCCACGTTCTGTTCGGCCTCGGCGGGGCCTCGAGCGCGACGATGACGAGCACCTCCCATCACGGAGCCGTCACCCTGGCGGACGCGACCCCCCACCTGATGCACGCGGTCGGCGCCCTGCCTGGTGGCTGGATGTGGGTGGCACACGCCTTGGCCGCCCTCGTCACCATCGCCGCCCTGTACCGCGGCGAGAAGACGTTCTGGGCGCTGCTCGAGGAGACGACGATCCGTCTCATCGCGGTCCTGATCGAACGCCTCGCTCCGGCGCAGATCGGAACGGATGCGGCGACGCTGCGCCCTGCTTTCCGCCGGGTCTTCGTTCCTGCCGATCTCGGCGTGCTGCTCTCCAGTGCGCTACGCCGCGGTCCGCCCCCGCGCGCCCTGGCACCGTGAGGCTCTGACCTTCTCACTCGTGCGCTCTGATCCCGATGCGCTGCACCCTGCGCGCGACCCGCTGACCCGCTGACCCGCTGACACCTGGCCCGAGTGATTCCGTTCGACCTCGGTGAGGTCGACGGCGTCTGCGCACCCGGCCACCGGCACGTCTGTGCCCGGTGAATCTGCCGTCGCACCGCCCCATCTCTTCCCTCCACGAATCGGAGATTTCAATGATTTCTGCCCAACCGCGACGCCCGGCAGCCGCCGTTTTCCTGACCCTGGCCGTGATCGCTCTGTCCATATTCAGCCCGGTGGCTCCGGCGGCCGACGCCCACGACCAGGTGGCGTTGACCGTGCCGGCCGACGGTGCGAACGTCGACCTCGCTCCCGCCGAGATCGCCATCACGTTCACGGACGACATCCTCGAGGTCGGCGCCATCGTCATGGTTGTCGATACCGAGGAGAAGAACTGGGCAGAGGGCGACATGCGGCTCGACGGGCCGCAGGCCACCCAGCCGGTGGCGGCCGACCTGCCCGACGGTGCCTACGACGTGCGCTGGCGGGTCGTGTCCGCCGACGGTCACCCGGTCTCTGGCGCCTTCGCCTTCACCGTGGGCGCCGCGGCCCAGCCTCGATCACAGTCGACTGCGGGTGCAACCGCGGCGCCGGACCCGTCCGGCGAGGCGACATCCGCCGCCTCGGAAGAGACCGCCGACGGAACGGGACTCTCGGTGGTCGCGGTGGGGCTCTTCGGTGCCTTCGGTGGACTGGCCGCCGTCGCCCTGTTCATTGCCTGGCGAGCCAGGCGCCGCGGCAACCCGTGAAGCACCTGAAGCACCTGACACGCCGCATCGTTTCCCGAGCACCCAACGCACCAGACCAGGAGAACCCCTCATGAAGCTCAACACCGTTCCCACCCGATTCGTCGTTGCCGCCGCCGCTCTGATGCTGGCCCTCTCGAGCTGCGCCGGCGCGACCGAGGCACCCGCGGCGACGACCGACAGCGCCACCTCGGCCGACACCCTGGCCATGACGGATGCCTGGGTCAAGGCGAGCGAGTCCGGCATGACCGGCGCCTTCGGCCTGCTCGAGAACTCCGGACCCGACGACATCACGGTCGTCTCAGCCGAGACATCCGCAGCCTCGATGATCGAACTTCACGAAACCGTGGCCAACGACGCCGGCGACATGGTCATGCAGGAGAATCCGGATGGCTTCGTGGTGCCGGCCGGCGGCTCCATCGAACTCATCCCTGGCGGCCGCCACATCATGCTGATGGGGCTCACCGGCCCGCTCGCCGCCGGCGATGCGGCCGCCTTCACCCTCGACCTCGCCGACGGGTCGAGCTTGGACTTCTCAGCCCCGGTGAAGGACTACACCGGGGCCAACGAAACATACGAGGGCGACACCGAAATGGACATGGATACCGACAGCCAGTGAGTTCCCTCACAGAGAATGAACGGAGTGGACCGCCCGAATCGTCCGTGCAGTCGGGCCGCCGGCTCAGCCGGCGCCACCTTCTTCTGGGTGCCGCCGCCGCCGGGATCGGTGCGGCCGGAGCCATGGGCATCGACCTCGTGGCCAAGGCCGGGATCGGCGGCTCTGCGGCTCCATCGGTACCGCTCTTTCGCGGCACCGACGCCGTTCCCTTCTTCGGGGTGCACCAGGCCGGGGTGGACACCGACCCGCAGGCCCGGGTCACGTTCGTGGCGCTCAACCTGCCCGCGCAGATCGACCGGGCCGCGCTGCGGCGGATGATGCGCATCCTGACCGACGATGCCGCCCGGCTCACCCAGGGCGAGGGCGCCCTGGCCGACTCGGAACCCGAGCTGGCCGTCGTGCCGGCCCGGCTGACGGTCACCTTCGGCTTCGGGCCCGGCCTCGTCGCCGTCGCCGGGGGAGAGGCTCCCGGCTGGCTGAGGTCCCTGCCCGCGTTCACGATCGACCGGCTCCAGCCGGAGTGGAACGACGGTGACCTGCTGCTGCAGATCGCCGCCGACGACCCGATGACGGTCGCCCATGCTACCCGGATGCTTCTGAAGGACCTGCGCTCCTTCGCGTCGGTGCGGTGGGTTCAGTCCGGCTTCCGCCGAGCAGCCGGTTCGGAGAAGCCCGGCACCACCATGCGCAACCTGTTCGGCCAGGTGGACGGCACCGCGAACCCGTCCGCCGGAACGGCCGACTTCAATGCCCTGGTCTGGGGCACGGCCTCCGGTCCCGGCTGGCTGGTGGGTGGAACCAGCCTCGTCCTGCGCCGGATCAGCATGAACCTCGACACGTGGGACGGGCTCGACCGCTCGGGCCGCGAGTCCGCGGTCGGACGCACTCTCGCCGTCGGGGCGCCGCTCACGGGCACGAAGGAGCGCGACGAGCCCGACTTCACGGCGACGAACGCGCTCGGGTTCCCGGTCATCCCCGAGTACTCCCACCTGCGTCGCGCCCGGTCGGAGGACCGGTCCCAGCGCATCCACCGCCGCGGCTACAATTATGACGACGCGCCTCAGGGTTCCGGCGTCTCCAACTCCGGACTGCTGTTCGCGTCTTTCCAGGCGGATGTCGACGCGCAGTTCGTGCCCATCCAGCAGCGCCTCGACACCCTCGACCTGCTCAACCAGTGGACCACCCCGATCGGTTCCGCAGTGTTCGCGATTCCGCCGGGATGCGCAACGGACGGCTACATCGGCGACACCCTGTTCTGACCGATCTGCGCACCGGGGCCCAGCGGGCGGCCAGGACCGCCCGCGTAGACTGTATTCGTCTCAACCCGCAATGAAAGAGGTCGTCGCGTGGCGAACGCCCAGGCTCCACACTCCACCACCGGCCGGTACTGGCCGGTGCCGGTGCTGCGGGCCGCCCTCACCCTTGTGCCGGCGGCCGCGATTACCTTCAACGCCGATCATTCGGCGGAATTCGGCCTTCTCGTGTTCGGCGTCTTCGCGCTTCTCAGCGGCCTCACGGTGGGTCTGCTCAGCCGGCGCACGCTGGCCGATCCGCGGGAGCGGTCCCTCTTTGTGGTGCAGGGCGCCGTTGGTGTCGCCGCCGGCCTCCTCGCGCTGCTCTTCCACGCGGGCGGGCTCGGTTTCTTCCTCCTCCTGGTCTCGGTCTGGGCGGCGGTGACCGGTTTTCTCGAGCTGTACAGCGGCATCCGTGCGCGTCGGCGCGACCCGGCCGACCGTGACTGGCTGCTGGTCGGCGCCGTCACCGCCCTGCTGGCCGTGATCTTCCTGCTGCTGCCGCCCAACGCAGTGGTGTCGGTCGGCCTGTTCGGCGCCTACCTCGTGATGCTCGGCGTCTACCTCGCCATCGCCGGGTTCTCCCTCAAGTGGTCCGGCACGGATGCCGCCCGCGCCCTCACGGCCTCACCCAACGATTCGGACACCCTGTGACCCAGAACACCCCGCGCACGCCCAGCCGTTCCGAGAAGCTCAAGCCGATCGAACTCGTCGGCTTCTCGGCCGTGATGGCCGTGTTCCTCGGCCTGGTCGTGCTGATGAGCACCCGGGACGTGGTGCTGGCGTTGATCGGCTTCGGCGGCACGTTCATCCTCGTGCTCGTCGTGATCGCGATGCTCGTGCTCGGCATGAAGCCGAACCCGGCCGAGAGGTCCGACCTCGACGAGCAGGACCGCGGCCTCTGAACGGAGGCGCCGTGCGTACTCCGACGCCACGAGCATTCTGACGCCGCGCGTGGGGTGCGCTGCTGCGCACGTGGCACGCCACCAGCGGAACGGCGCAGCACCCGCGCAGCCGCTAGGTCAGGTAGTCGAGAAGCGGGTCCGCGAGACCCACGTAGCTGCCCGGGGTCAGATCGAGCAGCCGCGCCTTGGCGGCGTCGCCGATCTCCAGTTCGGTGACGAAGGCCACCAGATCGTGCCGGTTGATCCGCTTGCCCCGGGTGAGTTCCTTGAGCAGGGCGTAGGGGTCCTCGATCGTAGAGCGCCCCGCCGACACCTCGGCGCGGATCACGGTCTGGATCGCCTCGCCGAGGATCTCCCAGTTGGCGTCGAGGTCGCGGGCGAGCATGGCGCGGTCGATGTCGATTTCGCCGAGGCCGCGCAGGATGTTGTCGAGGGCGAGCAGGGAGTGTCCGAAGCCCACGCCGATGTTGCGCTGCGTGGTGGAGTCGGTCAGGTCGCGCTGCAGCCGCGAGGTCACCAGTGTCGCCGCGAGCGAGTCGAGGATCGCGCTGGACAGCTCGAGGTTGGCCTCCGCGTTCTCGAAGCGGATGGGGTTGATCTTGTGCGGCATGGTCGATGAGCCGGTGGCCCCGACCTGCGGGATCTGGCGGAAGTAGCCGAGCGAGATGTAGGTCCAGACATCCGTCGCCAGGTTGTGCAGCACCCGGTTCGCGTGGGAGACGCGCGAGTAGAGCTCGGCCTGCCAGTCGTGGGGCTCGATCTGGGTGGTCAGCGGGTTCCAGGTGAGCCCGAGGCCCTCGACGAAGCCGCGCGACACGGCCGGCCAGTCGACGGCGGGATCGGCCGTGACGTGGGCGGCGAAGGTGCCGGTGGCACCGCTGAATTTGCCCAGGTACTCGCTGTCCTCGACCTGCTGGGCCAGGCGCTCGAGCCGGTAGACGAAGACCGCGAGCTCCTTGCCCACCGTGGTGGGTGTCGCCGGCTGGCCGTGTGTGCGGGCCAGCATGGAGTCGGCGCGGTATTCGAGGGCGCGTAGGCGCAGGGCGCCGATGACGGCGCGGAATTTGGGCAGCCAGACCTCGCGCACAGCGTCGCTCACGGTCAGCGCGTAGGACAGGTTGTTTATGTCCTCGCTGGTGGCGGCGAAGTGGGTGAGCTCGCTGATGTGGTCGAGGCCCAGCGTGCTCAGGCGGCGGCGCACGAGGTACTCGACGGCTTTCACGTCGTGCCGGGTGGTGGCTTCCAGCACGGCCAGCTCGTCGATCTCGGTCTGGCCGAAGTCGGTGACCAGAGCGCGCAGGCCGAGCTTCTGCTCCGCGTTCAGCGGTACGGAGCCGAACAGGCTGCGGTCGGTGAGGGTGATCAGCCATTCCACCTCGACCTGCACCCGGGCCCGATTGAGGCCTGCCTCGGATAGGTACTCGCCCAGTTCGGTGACGGCGGCGCGGTAGCGGCCATCGAGTGGGCTGAGGACCTGGGGCGGTAACGGACTCATCGGACTCCCTGTCGGATTGCGGGTGCAAGTTGCGCGAAGAGCGCTTCATTTGCGCTTTCAATCATGCCAAGAACCGTGTCAAAGAAAGCATCGTCGGAATAGTAGGGGTCGGGAACGTCCAGCAGGGCAGCCTGGGCCGCATCGAAACTGAGCAGCAGGCGCACCTTGCTGCGGTCACGCTCGGTCGTGGCCCAGTTGCGAAGGATGCGTTCCTGCGCGCGGTCGAGCACCACGACGAGGTCGAGGTCGGCAAACCACTCGGGGTCGAACTGGCGGGCCCGATGATGCCTGCCGTCGTAGCCGCGGGTGGCCAGGGCGGCGATCGTGCGCTGATCCGCCTGCTCGCCGACATGCCAGTCGCCGGTGCCGGCGGAGCTGGTGGTGATCAAACGACCCAGGCCGGAGCGCGTGATCAGATCGCGAAGCATGACTTCGGCCATCGGCGAACGGCAGATGTTCCCGGTGCAGACGAAAATAATGCGGAACGGTGTCGACTCATCGGGTGTGATCGACACAATGTCCATCTCCCCATTGTGTTGCACCCGGCCCCCTCCCCAGCCGCCGTCGTGCGGCATGTTCCGTGAACTCTCGGATTCATAGCGACCACGTCTGCCGGGGGTGGCACGCTCACTGGCAGCGAATCCGCAGCGCGCAGAAGGGCGGAGATGGAGATTCCGGGCGGCACCAGCTCGACTTGCACGATCGTGACTCATTACGCGCTGGAGGCGCGCCTCGACGAACTTCGGCAGCGACGGATGCTGCTGCGCCTGCTGCGCGACGACGTCGACATGGCGGCGGGCCGGCTCACGGCCGGCGACCTGACCGGCTCGTGGCGCTCAGAGGCCCAGCGGAACTACGACCGTCAGCGCAGCGACCTCGCCGGCGAACTCCGCCGAGCCGCCGAGCTCCTCGACGCCGCTCTCACCGAGGTGGTGGCCGCGATCGATCAGGGCGGGGCTGCTCTGGCCGAGGCCCGGGCGCCGATCCCGACCCTGGCACCCGGCCCGGCTCCAGCCCGGGCGGTGCGATGACGGGGGAGCAGCCTGGCGGCCCCGGCGACACCCTGATCGTGTCCGGCGGCGGGAGCACGCTCGTCGCCACCGACACGCTGCTGGCCGAGGCGGCGCGGCTGCGGCTGCTTCAGGGTGACGCCGAGGACTGGCTGGTGCGGGTGGCGCGCATCCAGGCACTGGATTCCGACCAGCCCCTCGGTCCGGTGATGAGCCTGCCCAACGCCGGGATGAACGTGTTCGCGGCCCGCTCCGCCCTGGAGCGAGTCGCGGAGCGCAGCCAGACCCTCGCCGACGCTCTCATCGCGGCGGCGGAGGGCTACGGCAGGGCCGAGCGCCTGCGGGACTGGGGAGCAAGCCTCTCCGGGGCCTGGCTGGGCTCCACCCTCGGGCTGCTGGCACCTCTTCTGGCCCTGGCGGCCGTGCCCGGCCTCACGGTCGGCGTGGTGGGGTTGGTGCTCGGCGGTCTGCTCACCGGCCGGCGTCCGGGAGACGCGCCCGCCGAGATCGGCGCCTGGGTCCACGCGCATCCGCGGGCCCTGACCAACCCGGTCCTGGTCGAGGCGGTGCGGGTGATCGTCTCCTCGGCCGACGACGCGGCCACCGGTCGTGCCGGGGTGCCGTTCCCGGTGTCACTGGCCCTCGGCGACGAGGGCCTCGGCCTGCTCGGTGTCACGACGACCGCGGCGGGCCTGGTCGGGCTCGCCCGCCCCCTCGGCCTGCTGCGCGAGACTCCCGTGTCGGTGGAGCGGCTCGACGGTGGGACCCGCCCCCTCGGCCCGCCGCCTGCGGGTGCCGCGCGGCCCGGCGCCGCTCTCCCCGGCCGACCCGTCGCTCCGCCGGCCGGCTTCGAGGACCTGGCTGCCCGCATCCCCTCGGTGTCGGAGGACGCCCCGCAGGTGCGCATCGAGCGTTATGGCGGTCCGGACGACGCATCCTGGGTGGTCTACATCGGCGGCACCGCGGCGTGGAGTCCGGTCGCCGGTGAACAACCGTGGGACCTCACCTCCAACCTCGTCGCCCTCGCCGACCAGGGCTCCGGCTCCTATCGGGCGGTCGTCGATGCCCTGCGGGAGGCCGGGGTGGCGCCGGGCGACCCGGTGGTTCCGGTGGGTCACTCGCAGGGCGGGTTGGTCGCGGCGCAGCTCGCGGCGTCCGGGGACTTCAACACCGTCGCGGTGGCGACCTTTGGGGGACTCACCGCCCAAGTGGCCCTGCCCGCAGACGTGGAGGCCGTCATGGTCGAGCACACCGACGACCTTGTCCCTGCCCTGGGGGGAACGGCCACCGGCGACGATGAGCGCCTGGTGGTGCGCCGCGAGGTGTTCGCTGAGACGGAGGTGCCGGTCGACCGGCCGCTGCCGGCTCACGCCCTCACCACCTACTGGGAGACCGGGCGGCTCATGGACGGCTCCGAGGAACCACGATTACAGGAGTTCCGGGAGACCCTCGGGAAGATCCTCGGCAGGGAAGCTGGCGAGTCCTCCCGGTGGCGGGGCTTCCGCCTGGCCGACGGCTGACCCGACGGCTGGAGATCGCTACGAGCGGGGGGTGACCGGTCGGATCAGCACGCCGAGAATCCAGCTGATGATGCCCAGCACGAGTGCGCCGAGCACACCCCACCAGAAATCGTCCACCACGAGCCCGAAGCCGACCAGGCCCGAGAACCAGGCCACGATCATCAGCAGGAAACCATTCACGATCAAGGAAATCAGGCCGAGCGTGAGGATGTAGACCGGGAACGCGACAACCCGCACGAAGCCGCCGATCACACTGTTGACGAGGCCGAAGACCAGCGCGACCAACAGATAGGTGGCGATCAGGGCGGTCGTGCCCTCGGCGAACGGATCGACCCGCACCCCGCTGACGAGCAGGGTCGTGAGCCACAGGGCGACGGAGTTGAGGATCAGCTTGATCAGGAATCTGGCCATGACTCCACTATGGCATCGCCGGTGACTGGTCGCACGGATGGGCCAGCCCCGGGCCTAACCATGCGGCCACGTGAATATGCCGCGGCGTAGAATCGCCGAGTGAGCCCATCAGACCCGCCCTCGGTCCGCCTGCGCCCCGAGATTGTCGCCCTCCCGGCCTATCGGCAGGGTCAAGCTGCCGCAGCCAGCGCGTTCAAACTCTCGAGCAACGAGAACCCCTTCGATCCGCTGCCCGGCGTCATCGCCGCCGTGAACGCCGAGACCGCGTACAACCGGTACCCGGATGCCTCGGCGCTGGCCCTGCGCGAACGGCTGGCCACGCAGTTCGGCCTGAGCGTCGACGAGGTGCACATCGGTGCCGGCTCCGTGGCCCTCCTGGCCCAGCTCATCCTCGCCGCCGCGGGACCGGGTGACGAGGTGCTCTACTCGTGGCGCTCCTTCGAGGCCTACCCCGGTCTGGTCACCGTCGCCGGTGCCACGAGCGTGCAGGTTCCGAACCGGGCCGACCATGGCCACGACCTGCCCGAGATGGCCACCCGCATCACGGACCATACCCGCGTCGTCATCATCTGCAGCCCGAACAATCCGACCGGGACTGCCGTCACGGGCGACGAGTTCGAATCGTTCATGGCCGTCGTCCCGCCGGACCTCCTCGTCATCCTCGATGAGGCCTACTGCGAGTTCGTCACCGACCCCGAGGCGGTCACCGGCCTGCCACTGCTGTCCCGGTTCCCGAACCTGGTCGTGCTGCGCACTTTCTCCAAGGCCTACGGCCTGGCCGGCCTGCGCGTCGGCTACGCCCTCGGTCCCGTCGCCGTGCTCGATGCGGCGAGGTCCACCGCGATCCCGCTCTCGGTCACAGGTGTTGCCGGCGCGGCCGCGATCGCCTCTCTCGACGCCGCCGACCAGCTGCTGCGGCGGGTGCGTGCCCTGACCGAGCGGCGCGACCGGGTCTGGCGCCTGCTGAGCGAGCAGGGCTGGAACATTCCGGTGCCTCAGGGAAACTTCATCTGGCTGCCCACCGCCGAGGACACCGCCGACATCGCCGATGTCCTGTCGGCCGTCGGCCTGATCGTGCGCCCGTTCCCCGAGGGCATCCGAATTTCGATCGGTGAGGAAGAATCCGTGGAGAAGCTCCTGGGTATTTGCGCCGACATTGTTGACGATCTACCAACGGGGCACCCTGCCCGAGGGCTAGGTTAGTACGGTGTCAGCGACCCCGAGTGCCTCTCCCACGGTGCGAATGCTCTCCCCGGAGGGTGTCTTCGCCCCGAGCGATTCCGCGGCCGAGTTCCTGCCCTACCTCGATCGACTGACCGAGGCCGACCATCGGCGGTTCTACCGCGACATGGTGGTGGTGCGCCGGTTCGACACCGAGGCCGCGAACCTGCAGCGGCAGGGCCAGCTGGCCCTCTGGGTGCCCAGCCACGGCCAGGAGGCCGCCCAGGTCGGCTCCGCCTACGCAACCCGGCCGCAGGACCACGTGTTCCCGTCCTATCGCGAGCACGTTGTCGGCATGATCCGCGGACTCGACCCCGTCGATATCCTGCGGATGCTGCGCGGTGTCACCCTCGGCGGCTGGACTCCCGAGGACCACGGCAACTTCCACCTGTACACCCTTGTGCTGGCCTCGCAGACCCTGCACGCCACGGGCTACGCGATGGGCATGCAGCTCGACGGCGCGACCGCGACCGGCAATCCCGAGACCGACCAGGCCGTCATCGTGTACTACGGCGATGGAGCTTCGTCGCAGGGCGACGCCAACGAGGCGCTCGTCTTCGCCGCCAGCTACCAGACCCCGCAGGTCTTCTTCCTGCAGAACAACCACTGGGCCATCTCAGTGCCCGTGACCCGGCAGTCCCGCACTCCGCTCTACCTGCGTGCCGCCGGCTTCGGCATGCCCGGCACCCAGATCGACGGCAACGACGTGCTCGCCAGTTTCGCGGTGACGGCCAAGCACCTCGACGACGCCCGCGCCGGCCACGGCCCCGCCCTGATCGAGGCCCTGACCTACCGAGTCGGTGCCCACACCACGGCCGACGACCCCACCAAGTACCGCGACCCGGAGCAGCTGGCCTACTGGGTGGCCCGCGACCCGATCGTGCGCTTCCGCAGCTACCTGCAGGGCCTGGGCGTCGAGCAGGAGTTCCTCGACGCCGTCGACGTGGAGGCCGACGACTACGCCGCGGATGTGCGCCGCCGGGCCCTCGACATCCACTCCCCGGAGAAGGCTGTCATCTTCGACAACGTCTACGCCGAACCCCACCCGCTGATCCAGGAACAGAAGGCCTGGCTCGACCACTACGAGGCATCCTTCGAAGGAGGCGACGCGTGAGCGACACGATCGTGACGAGCACCACCGGCCTCGCCACACCGACCACCGCGATGCCGACCCCGGAACACCCGGCCGCCGCCAAGCGGGCCATTCCCGGCACCGGAACGGCGAACCTGCCCATGACGAAGGCCCTCAACGCGGGCCTGCGCCAGGCCATGCGCGACAACCCCCGGGTGCTGATGATGGGCGAGGACATCGGCCCGCTGGGCGGGGTCTTCCGCGTCACCGAGGGTCTGATCGCCGAATTCGGCGACAAGCGCGTGCTCGACACCCCGCTGGCCGAGTCCGGCATCATCGGTACGGCCATCGGCCTGGCCCTGCGCGGCTACCGCCCGGTCTGCGAGATCCAGTTCGACGGGTTCGTCTTCCCCGGCTTTGACCAGATCACCAGCCAGCTGGCGCGGATGCGCAACCGGCACGAGGGTGAGGTCTCCATGCCCGTCGTGATCCGCATCCCCTACGGCGGCCACATCGGGTCGATCGAGCACCACCAGGAGAGCCCGGAGACGTACTTCGCGCACACGCCGGGCCTGCGCGTGGTCAGCCCGTCGAACCCGCACGACGCCTACTGGATGTTGCAGGAGGCCATCGCCTCCGACGACCCGGTCATCTTCTTCGAGCCCAAGAGCCGCTACTGGCCCAAGGGTGAGGTGAACCTTGCCGAGAGCGGCACGCCCCTGCACGCCAGCCGCGTGGTACGCAGCGGCACGGATGCGACGGTCGTCGGCCACGGCGCCATGGTCAGCGTCCTGCTGCAGGCGGCGGATCTCGCGGCGGCGGAGGGAACCAGCGTCGAGGTCATCGACCTGCGTTCAATCTCGCCGATCGACTACGGTCCCATCCTCGCGTCGGTCGAGAAGACCGGGCATCTGGTCGTCGCCCAGGAGGCCCACGGCTTCGTCAGCGTCGGATCGGAGATCGCCGCGACCGTCATGGAGAAGGCCTTCTACCTGCTCGAGGCTCCCGTGCTGCGCGTCTCCGGTTTCGACACCCCGTTCCCGCCGGCCGCCGTCGAGACGCACTTCCTGCCCAGCCCGGACCGCGTGCTCGAGGCCGTCGACCGCGCCCTCTCCTACTGATATGAGTCGCACCAGGGCTTCTCGCCTCACCAATCGCAAGGAGCGTACTCGATGAGCGTGTCGAAATTCACACTGCCCGACGTCGGCGAGGGTCTCACCGAGGCCGAAATCGTGGAGTGGAAGGTGGCGCCCGGCGACACCGTGTCGATCAACCAGGTGCTGGTCGAGATCGAGACCGCGAAGTCGCTCGTCGAGCTGCCGTCGCCGTACGTCGGCGTGGTCGGGGAGATCCTGGTGAAACCCGGCACGACCGTCGACGTCGGAACGGTCATCATCACCATCGTGGCCGAGACCGTCGCCGTCGCGTCTGCGTCGAGCAGTGCGATCGCGAACCGCGCGGGCGAGCTGGCCAGCGCGGCAGCGGATGCCGGCTCCACCATCACGGACGAGCCGGCCGAGACGCCGGGCGCGGTCCTGGTCGGGCGCGGCGCCGCGGCGACCATGCCCACCCGGCGCAAGCGCCACGGGGTCACCCCCGTCGCCCACGAGTCGATCGCGCCGCCGCCCGTGCACCCCACGCGCCCGGCCACTTCGCAGCTCCCGCACCTGCCGCGCGCGGCATCCGCGGGCCCCGTCGTCGCCAAGCCGCCGATCCGCAAGCTGGCCAAGGACCTCGGTGTGGACTTGTCCCTGGTCGAGGCGACCGGCCCGGTCGGCGACGTCACCCGCGAGGACGTGCTGCGGGAGGCCACCCAGGCCAGCGTGTTCCGCAACATCCAGACGCCGGAATGGCCCAGCGACCGTGAGGAGCGCGTCCCGGTCAAAGGCGTGCGCAAGGCCATCGCCCAGGCCATGGCCTCCAGCGCCTTCACCGCACCGCACGTGAGCCTCTTCGTCGACGTGGACGCCACCCGCACCATGGAGTTCGTCAAGCGGCTCAAGGCGTCCACCGACTTCGCGGGCGTGCGCGTGTCCCCGATGCTGATCATGGCCAAAGCCATGATCTGGGCCGTGCGGCGCAACCCCACGGTCAACTCGGTTTTCACCGACGAGGAAATCGTGATCAAGCACTACGTGAACCTGGGCATCGCCGCGGCCACCCCCCGTGGGCTCATCGTGCCCAATGTGAAGGAAGCGCAGGACATGAGCCTGCTTGAACTGGCCCGCGCCCTTGAGAAGCTCACGCTCACCGCGCGGGACGGCAAGACCTCGCCGGCGGAGATGTCGAACGGCACGATCACGATCACCAATATCGGTGTCTTCGGCATGGATACCGGCACGCCCATCCTCAACTCCGGCGAGGCCGGCATCGTGGCCCTCGGAACGATCAAGCCCAAACCGTGGGTCGTCGACGGCGAGGTGCGGGTGCGTCAGGTGACGACCATCGGCGCGAGCTTCGACCATCGCGTGGTCGATGGGGATGTCGCGAGCCGCTTCCTGGCGGATGTCGCGAGCATCATTGAGGAGCCCGCGCTGCTGCTCGAGTAAGGTCCCGGAGGAGATCCCGGCGGCGGCTCTTATTGATGTTGACAATCATTATCATTAGGCGTAACGTCGGCCCTGTGATCAACAATCGATTCGTCCTCACCGCCCTGGCCGCCGTTGCCTCGCTGACCATGGTCGGCTGCACTCCGACCGGCGGTTCGGCGGATGGCGCCGCCGCCGGCGACCTCAAGGTGGTCGCGACGACCACCCAGGTGGCGGACCTCACCCGCAACGTCGTCGGCGACACCGCGGGCGTAGTAGTGACCCAGCTCATCCAGCCCAACCAGAGCGCGCACAGCTATGATCCGTCCGTGGCCGACTTGACAGCCCTCGGTGAGGCCGATGTGCTCGTGATCAATGGGGTCGGCCTCGAGGAGTGGCTCGACGACGCAATCAGCGCCAGCGGTTTCGACGGCGTGACGATCGACTCCGACGAGGGCATCGAGATCCAGGACATCGCAGCCGGCGAAGAGGACCACGCCGACGACAAGGCCGCGACGGATGACGCCGAGCACTCCCACCAGGGCGGCAACCCGCACATCTGGACCGACGTGTCCAATGCCGAGACCATGGCCGTCACCATCGCCACGGGCCTCAGTGATGCCCAGCCGGACCTGGCCCCGGACGTCGAGGCCAACGCGACCGCCTACACCGGCCGGCTGGCCGAGCTCGACGACTGGATCCGTACCAACATCGACGCCGTGCCCGCCGAGCAGCGCCTGCTCGTGAGCAACCACGACGCATTCGGCTACTTCACCGAGGCCTACGGCATCACCTACGTCGGCTCCATCATCCCGAGCTTCGATGACAACGCCGAGCCCAGCGCCGCCGCGATCGACGAACTCGTCGACGCCATCACGGCCACCGGGGTCAAGGCGGTCTTCTCCGAGGCCTCGATCAGCCCGAAGGCCGCCGACACCATCGCCGGCGAGGCCGGCGTCAGCGTGTACTCGGGGGAGGACGCGCTCTACAGCGACTCCCTCGGTGCGCGGCACAGTGACGGCGCCACCTACATCAGTTCGCAGCTGCACAACGTCGGCCTGATCCTCGAATCCTGGGGAGCCGAGCCCACCGCGGTGCCCGCAGACCTGCGATAGTTAGTCAGTGATCGAGAACCCTTCTCAAGTACGGCCGAGCGCGCCTGTCGCGCTCAAGGTGGCGGGCGCCTCCTTTTCCTACGGCCAGAGCCCTGCCCTGGCCGACATCGACTTCGAGGTGCACGCCGGCGAGGCCGTGGCGCTGATCGGGCCCAACGGGTCCGGCAAGTCCACGCTGCTCAAGGGCATCCTCGGCCTGATCCAGCGCGTGAGCGGCACCGTCGAGGTGCTGGGAGCGGCAGCGGCCCCGGCCGGATCCATCGGTTACGTGCCGCAGGCCGACGAGATCGACCAGCAGTTCCCGGTCACGCTCGAGCAGGTCGTCATGATGGGGCGCTACCGCTCGCTAGGCTGGCTGCGCCTGCCCGGTAAGCGCGACCGTCAGGCCGTGGCCCGTGCACTCGACGCGGTGGGCCTCGCGCATCGCGCGAAAACCCGCTTCGGGGAACTCTCCGGCGGCCAGCAGCAGCGCGGACTGCTCGCACGGGCCGTGGCCGCGGGGCCCCGCCTGCTGCTGCTCGACGAGCCGTTCAACGGCCTCGACCAGCAGAATCGGGACGCGCTCGTGGGCACCGTCAAGCGTTTGAAGGAGGAGGGGGTGGCCGTGGTCGTCTCCACCCACGACCTCCAGCTCGCCCGCGAGGTCTGCGAACAGGTGTTGCTGCTCAATGGCGCCCAGGTGGCGTTCGGGCCGCGCGAGTCGGTGCTGATCCTGGAGAACGTGCAGCGCACGTTCCGAGAGGTCGGCGTGGAGATCGACGAGCACACCGTGGTTGTGCCCGGGCACACCGGTCACTGAGATGGACTTCCTCAGCCCGCTGATCGACGCCTTTGCCCTGCCGTTCATGACCCGGGCCCTCTTCGTGCTGGGTGCGCTCAGCCTGGTAGCCGGCGTCGTCGGGGTGCTGGTCAATCTGCGGGGCCTCGAGTTCATCAGCGACGGTCTCACCCACGCGGTCTTCCCCGGCATCGCGATCGGCTTCGTCTGGGGTGGGCGCGAGGGGCTGTTCGCCGGCGCGATGGTCGCCGCCCTGTTCGCGGCGGTCATCCTCACCCTGATCGTGCGCCAGTCCGTGTCCTCGGATGCCGCGGTCGCCATCGTCTTCACCGCCATGTTCAGCGTGGGCATCATCCTGGTCTCCCGCGAGACGAACTACGTCGGCCAGCTGGAGCAGCTTCTCTTCGGCCGCCTCCTCACGGTCAGCCCGAATGAGGTCGTGCAGACCGTCGCCATCTGCCTCGTGGCGCTGGTCCTGATCGGGTTCACGCTCAAGGAGGAGGTGTTCCGCGCCTTCGACCGGGTCGGCTTCGCCGCGGCCGGCTACCGCACGCTCGCGCTCGACCTCGTGCTCAACGTGGCCATCGCCCTCGTGGTCGTCGCGGCCTCCAGCGCCGTCGGCAACCTCCTCGTCCTGGCCGTGTTGATCGTGCCCGGCGCCGTGGCCCGGCTCATCACTGACCGGCTCTGGCTGCTGTTCCCGATCGCGGCCTGTTTCGCGGCCCTCGGTGCCTGGCTTGGGCTCGTGCTCGGTTTCCAGGCATCCGTGCAGGCCGGTCTCGACCTGCCCAGCGGCGCGACCGTGGTGCTGGTGCTGGTCGCCGGCTACGCCGTGGTGCTGCTGTTGCGCCTGTCCATCGACGGTCTTCGGCGGCTGGGTTCGCCCCGTCTGCGGTCGCAGCACACCCCGCCGCCGCGCACCCCGCCGCCGCTGTCCCCGCAGCCGCACACCCCGCAGCCGCACACCCCGCCGCCGCACGAACAGCTGGTGACGTGATGGGCTACTTCGAGAAGGCACTCCTCGCGGCCGCCGTGATCGGCGCCCTCAGCGGGCTGGTCGGATCCCTCGTCGTATTGCGCCGCCGCACTTTCTTCGCCCAGGCCCTCACCCACGCCACCTTCCCGGGCGCCGTGACCGCCACGATCGTCGGCGTGAGCATCCCACTCGGGGCGGCCCTGGCGAGCATCCTCATCGTCGGCATCATGACCCTGATCGGCCGGGTGAAGCGGCAGGGCACCCAGGTGGCGTCCGGCATCCTGCTCACCGCGGGCTTCGCGCTCGGCGTGCTTCTGCAGGCCCTCAACCCGTCGCTGCCGGTGCAGGTCGACTCCTATTTGGTCGGGTCAATCCTCACCGTCACGACCGGTGACGTCTGGCTGGCCGTCGGCGTGCTCGGGGTGGCCGTGGCCGTGATGGTGCTGCTGGGCAAGGAGATCCTGTTCTCTACCTTCGACCCGAGCGGATTCCGCGCCGCCGGATTCCGGGAATGGCCGATCGAGCTGCTCACCCTCGCCCTGACCACCGCCACCGTGGTCACCGCAATGCCGGCCGTCGGGGCGATCCTCGCGATCGCGCTGATCGCGGCCCCGGCCGCCGCCGCGCGCCTGGTCACGCGCACCGCCACCCAGATCCTGGTTCTCGCTCCGGTGCTGGGCGCGGCCGCCGGCCTGGTCGGAGTGCTCCTGTCCCGGGCGATCGACGTGGCCGCCGGGCCGGCGATCGCCCTCACCGCGGCCGTCTTCTTCCTGGTGGCCCTGGGCGGTCGCCGGCTGGTCCGGGCGCGGTTACGGTTGAAAGCATGAAGCGAAACACCTGGCAGCGCGAGGCCGTGCGCACCGCACTCAGCGACGCCGAGGGATTCGTCAGCGCCCAGGGTCTGCACGCCAGCCTGCACGCCACCGGTTCGCCCATCGGCCTGGCCACGGTGTACCGGGCCCTGGCCGACCTGGCCGGCGAGGGCGAGGCCGACTCGCTGCAGTCGCCCGACGGTGAGGCGCTCTACCGCGCCTGCAGCACGACCGACCACCACCACCACCTGATCTGCCGCAACTGCGGACTCACCGTCGAGATCGAAGCGGACGCCGTGGAAAACTGGGCCAAGAACGTGGCCGCCGAACACGGCTTCAGCCAGGCCGCCCACGTGGTCGACGTGTTCGGTCTCTGCGCGGCCTGCTCCGCCACATCCGTGGACTAGGCCAACCGCCGCGCGCCGGGCTCCGCGCGCCGGACTCGTCCTCGCCCCGAACGAATTCGACGGAGATTCTGCCCCCACAACCCAGTTTTGCCGGCTTTAGGGCCTCAATCGGCAAAATCTCCGTCGAATTGGTTCAGTTTGCGCTGGGGGAGAGCACCGCGTAATGTTGCATGCTGCTGCGCATATCTGTGCGTGCACTGCTGGTTCGCTCGCTTCCGCTTCGCGGAAGCGTAGTCACGCCAGCCGACAAGAGATCTTGGGAAGGGCAGTCGCCCTTCGGTATTGGAGGAGAACCATGGCAGCTACTTGTCAGGTGACCGGCGCCGTTCCCGGCTTCGGACACAACATTTCGCACTCGCACCGACGCACCAAGCGTCGCTTCGACCCGAACGTTCAGACCAAGAAGTACTACGTACCGTCGCTTCGCCGCAACGTCACGCTGACCCTGTCCGTCAAGGGCATCAAGGTGATCGACGCTCGTGGCATTGAATCGGTCGTAAAGGACCTTCTCGCTCGTGGGGAGAAAATCTAATGGCCAAGCAGCATGACGTCCGCCCGATCATCAAGCTCCGTTCGACGGCTGGCACCGGTTACACCTACGTGACCAAGAAGAACCGTCGCAACGACCCCGACCGTCTCGTACTCAAGAAGTACGACCCCGTAGTGCGCAAGCACGTTGACTTCCGTGAGGAGCGCTAAAAATGGCGAAGAAGAGCATGATTGCCAAGAACAACCAGCGCAAGGTTATCGTCGAGCGCTACGCCGCGAAGCGCCTTGAGCTCAAGAAGGCCCTCGTCAACCCGGCCGGCACCGATGAGTCCCGTGAAGCTGCTCGCCTCGGCCTGCAGAAGCTTCCCCGCAACGCGTCGCCGGTTCGCCTGCGCAACCGCGACGCGGTCGACGGTCGTCCCCGTGGACACCTCAGCAAGTTCGGAATCTCCCGCGTGCGTTTCCGCGACATGGCTCACCGCGGCGAACTGCCCGGCATCACCAAGTCCAGCTGGTAACAACGCACCAAGCCGCTTAGCCGGTCATTCGGAACCTCGGTTCTGAAGCGAGAGGATGTCGACTCCGGTCGGCATCCTCTTTTTTCGCCCACAGCGAAAATGAAGCCGTTACGGCAGCCAAACCGGCTGGAAACGCCGCAAATCCGCGGAATTCCGCGGTTGTCTGCTAGATTCAACCCGGTCCAACCGGCCAAACGGAGTCGCTCCTCGGAGCGTCGCCCGCAATACGTGAATCCCTGTTTTTACAGACAAAGGTCCGAGGAGGACACTCAATGGCTGACAAGTCGCTGAACAAGACCGAGCTCGTTGCCAAGGTTGCCGCAGACTCTGGCCAGAGCCAGGCTGCAGTTGACAGCGTTCTGAACGCTTTCTTTGCAACTCTCGCCGACACCGTCGCGAACGACGGCAAGGTCACGATCCCGGGCTGGCTCGGAGTCGAGCGCACCGCTACCGCAGCGCGCACCGGCCGCAACCCGCAGACCGGCGAAGAGATCGCCATCGCCGCGGGCCACCGCGTCAAGCTGACCGCTGGTAGCAAGCTCAAGGCTGCCGCCAAGTAGGTCGCGAACCAAGAAAGCAGGGCGTCGCCTTCGGTCGGCGCCCTGCTTTCGTCTGTGACGTCACACGTCAGCGTGCCTCGTGGAGCGTGCGTCCACCGGGCACGGTTAGGCTGAGTCAGTGCCTCGTCTCGTGCGTATCTCCGGTCCGGCAGTGCTTCTGCTGGTCGCGACGCTGGCGACGCTCGTCGCGCTAGCCTACGGTGGCGGCGCTTCGGCGCAACTGCTGGCCGATCCGGGACCAGTCGTGCGGTGGGGTCTCCCGCTGGCCAAGCTCCTCGTCAACCTCAGCGCCGCCGGCACCATCGGCGCCCTCGTGCTCACCCTTTTCGCCCTGAGCCCTCGGGAACCCGAATACAACGCGGCCCTCGATTTCGCCGCCGGGTCCGCCGCCGTCTTCACCGTGGCATCCGCCCTCACCGGTTTCTTCACCTTCCTGCAGGTGACGACCATTCCGCTCAGCTTCGATGACCGGTTCAGCGCCACCGCCGGGCAGTTCTTCAGCGACATCGAGATCGGCCAGGCCTGGCTGATCACCACCCTGATCGCGGCCTTCGTCACCGTCTTGTGTTTCGCGGTGCGTTCACTGACCGGGCTCGTCTTCGTCACGGTCCTCGCCGTGGGGGCCCTGGTGCCGATTGCACTACAGGGGCACGCGGCCGGCGCCGAGGGGCACGACGTGGCCATCACCGCCCTGGGTCTGCACCTGGTCTTCGCCGCGGTCTGGCTGGGCGGGCTGCTGACCATCATCGTGCTGCGCAAGCAGTTGGCCGGCGGCCGCCTCGATCCGGTCATCGCGCGCTACTCCTCGCTCGCCCTCGTTTCCTTCATCGTCGTCGCTGCGTCCGGCTACGTCGGCGCCGAACTGCGGTTGGGTGCCTGGGACCGGCTGCTCTCGCCCTATGGCATCCTCGTTCTGGTCAAGGTCTTCGCCCTCACCGTGCTCGGCGTGTTCGGCGTGCTGCAACGCCGGTACGTGATCGGGCGGATGTTGCGGAGCACCCCCGCAGACGCCCAGACCCCCGCACCCCGCCGGAACGTCTGGTTTTGGTGGCTCATCGTCACGGAACTGGCGTTCATGGGGCTCGCCTCCGGGGCTGCCGCCGCCCTCGCCAAGACCGCGACGCCGGTCGAGCAGATCACGGCGACCGAGATTCCCACCTCGACGCCCGCCCAGATCCTGACCGGCGAGCTCCTGCCACCGCCGCTCACTTTCAGCCGCTACTTCACCGAGTGGAACTTCGACCTGGCCTGGGTGTTGTTCTGCGCGTTCGGCATCTTCTTCTACGTGGCCGGGGTGCGCCGCCTGGCCCGCCGCGGCGATAAGTGGCCCGTCTTCCGCACCGTGCTCTGGGTGACCGGCATGCTGATCCTGTTCTACATCACCAACGGCGGCGCGAACCTCTACGCGAAGTACCTCTTCTCCTCCCACATGCTCATGCACATGGCCCTGACCATGCTCGTGCCCGTCTTTCTGGTGCCCGGGGCGCCGGTCACTCTCGCCGCCCGGGCCATCCGCAAGCGGCAGGATGGCAGCCGCGGCGCCCGCGAGTGGATCCTGTTGGCCGTGCACTCGGCGTACGCGGGGTTCCTGGCCAATCCGCTGGTCGCAGCCGTGCTCTTCGCCGGTTCACTCTGGGTGTTCTATTACTCCTCGCTATTCAGCTGGGCGACGACCGACCACATCGGCCACGAGTGGATGATCGTGCACTTCCTGATCACCGGCTACCTGTTCGTGCAGTCGCTGATCGGCGTCGACCCGGTGCCCTACCGCCTGCCCTACGCCGGCCGCCTGCTTCTTCTTCTGGGCACGATGGCCTTCCACGCCTTCTTCGGTGTCACCATGATGACGGGTACCGGGCTGCTCCTCGCCGACTGGTACGGGGCCATGGGGCGCGATTGGGGGCTCAGCGGCATCGAGGACCAGCAGATGGGCGGTGGCATCGCCTGGAGCGTCGGCGAGATCCCAACGATCGCCCTGGCCATTGCGGTGGCCATCCAATGGAGCCGCAGCGACGAGAAGGAAACCCGCCGCAAGGACCGAAACGCCGCCCGCACGGGCGACGCCGAACTGCTCCAGTACAACGCTGGCCTGGCCCGCCTCGCCGCGCACGACCGCTCGGAGTAGCAAGAAAGCGTTCAGCAGGGCAGCCGCCGCCGGTCAGCGCAGCTGGAGAGCGAGCGACCCGTCCGGGTTCACGGTCACGCTGATCGCGACCGCAAAGGCCACGTCCTCATCCCGCACCTCGACATCGCCGTCGAAAAGCGACTGCACCTCCACCACAATGTGCGCCTGCCCCTCGGTGTCGGGCATCTCGAAGGTGGAGTCGCCGGCCACAAGGGTGACTGGGGGATACTGGGCGATCGACCAGATCGGGTCGTCTCGCACCCGGTCGTTGATCTCGATGCCGAATGGGCAGTTCGTGGGCTGCAACACCTGTTGCGTGGTGCAATCGTCGAGGAAACGGTCCAGCTCGGCCTGGACCTGACCGATGAATTGGGCGTTGGGCTGGGCGTCGACCGTGACATCCGTCACCCCGGACGCGACGACCGGCACCGTCTGCGAGGCCGCGTCGAGCAGGGTGGAGGTGTGCTCGAACGAGTAGAGGGCTGGTGCGAAGGCCAGGTAGGCCGCCTGGTTCGAGAACATTTCCGGCGCGCCATCGGCGGCGTGCGCACGCGTGTCGAGGGTCAGCCTGTTCACCGAGAACGTGGCCTGCTGCAGCACGTTCACTCGCAGCACGGCCAGCGGGCTGGTGGTGAAGCGCCAGCTGTCGAAAACGCCGAAGAACGTGCCGGCGCTCTCCACCTGGAAGGTCATCGCCGCGGGTGTGCCGTTCAGCCGGAACTCGTAGTCGACCGTGTGCCGTCCGTCGGCCGACTCGTCGTCAGCGGTCAGACGGATGTCGGTGAGCTCCCCCAGCACGGAGTTCCGCAGCAGGGTGTCCGGCAGGTCCTTCGGCAGCGCGGCCGCTTTGAGCTCCGCAGCCGTGGGTTTGACCCCGGGAAGCAGCAGCGCACTGGCGGTGTCTTTGCGGGCCAGGGCGCCGAGATACTGCCCCACGAAGCTGCCGGCGCTGTAGAGGTCGCGGTTGAGCGACCCGATCGTCGCGACCAGGCCTGCGCCAAGGAGGGCGGCAACGATGACCACGGCCACGATGGCGCGCCGCTCGTTACGCCGGCGCCTGCCGTCCCGGTTGCTCACCCCCACATCCTACGGGGCCGGTTCTCCACCAACCCGTAGACCGGGGCCGACTCGTGCAGCCGGGCCGGATACAGTGGTATGTCCCGTCCGCACCCCATCGAAAGCGCCCCCGTGTCTGAGATTCCGCTGTCGCGCGAGCAGGCCGAAGTGTTCGAGGCCATCGAGGGAACCCGGCAGAACGTGTTCGTGACCGGGCGCGCCGGCACCGGCAAGTCGACGCTGCTCAATCACCTCGCCTGGAACACGAGCAAGCAGATCGTGATTGCCGCTCCCACCGGGGTGGCGGCCTTGAACGTGGGCGGCCAGACCATCCACTCCCTGTTCCGCCTGCCGATCGGCGTGATCGCCGACAACGCGATCGACCAGTCCGACCAGGTACGCAAACTGCTCAACACGATCGACACGGTCGTCATCGACGAGGTGTCGATGGTCAACGCCGACCTGATGGATGCGATCGACCGCAGCCTGCGTCAGGCGCGGCAACGGCCGAACGACACGTTCGGCGGCGCGCAGATCGTGCTCTTCGGCGACCCGTACCAGCTGGCCCCGGTGCCGGGGGATTCCGACGAGCGTGCCTACTTCGCGGACACCTACCGGTCGATGTGGTTCTTCGACGCGAAGGTCTGGCAGGTCGCCGACCTGCGCATCTTCGAGCTCACCGAGGTGCACCGGCAGCGCGACGCCGACTTCAAACACATGCTCAACGCGGTGCGGCACGGGCAGGTCACGGCCGAGATCGGCGGCGCGCTCAACGCCGCGGGCGCCCGCACCCCGCCGAGGGAGGGCGTGATCACGCTGGCCACCCGCAACGATTCCGTGAACCGGATCAACGCATCCGCTCTCAAACGCCTCCCCGGCAAGGCGCTGACCGCCAAGGCCGACGTCACCGGCGACTTCGGCGGGCGCACATTCCCCGCCGACGAGGTGCTCGAGCTGAAGGTCGGGGCGCAGGTCATGTTTCTGCGCAACGACTCCAACCAGGACGGCGGCCCGCGCTGGGTGAACGGCAGCATCGGCACCGTCACTCGGGTCGATTCGACGGTGTACGTGGACATCGACGGCGAAACGCACGAGGTCGAACCGGCGGTGTGGGAGAAGTTCAAGTACACCTACAACCCGACCACGAAGAAGCTGCGCAAAGACGTCGTCGCCGAGTTCACGCAGTTCCCGTTGCGGCTGGCGTGGGCGGTCACCATCCACAAATCGCAGGGCGCCACCTATGAACGCGCGGTCGTCGACCTCGGCGCGCGCGTGTTCAGCCCCGGCCAGACCTATGTGGCCCTCAGCCGGCTGACCAGCCTGGACGGCCTTTATCTGACCCGTCCGCTGCGCCCGAGCGACATGATCGTGGACGAGAACGTGCAGCGGTTCATGCGCGGCCCGCGCGCTACCGAGACCCCCTGCCCGGTCACCCCCGCCGACTAGCCCCGTGTTTACCGCCGCGGCTGCCCTTCTCGCGGCTGCCTCTCCCGCCGCTGCCTACGCACCAATTCGACGGAGATTTTGCCGAAAACGGTGCAGAACAGCCCAAAACTAGAGTCTCTAGCCCAAAATCTCCGTCGAATTCGTTAGGGACGAGGGCGGCAGTAGGGGCAAGAGCGAGAGCCGGGGGGGGCGCCGGCAGCAATACGGTGCGGCCGGACGGCGGCGTGGGTACACTCCGTCGTGCAGGGGCGCTCCTGTGTGGGCCGCGACGCGACGGGGGTCAGGCGATGAAGCTCGGACAGGCACCGATCAGCCAGGCCGCAGCCGGCCTTGTACCAGCCGGCTCCGCACCTCGTCACGCGAGCCCCCACACACGCCACCACCGCGTGCCGGCTCTCGTCGTGAGTGCCGCCCTCGTGCTGACGGCGTGCACCGCGGCGACGGATGCGTCCCCGGAGGCCCGCGCGCAGGCGGCGGCCCCGTTCTCGTCCGAGGTCACGTCCCGGCTGGATGACGTGCTCGCCGAGGCGAAGACCCTGTCCGGTTCCTCGGGGGCCATTGCCGGTGTCTGGGCGCCGTGGGCCGGCACCTGGGTCGCGTCGCCCGGGTCCGTCTCGAGGACGACACCGGGTGCCCTCACCCCGGAGATGCGATTCCGGATCGGCACCAACACGACGGCGCTGACCTGCACGGTGCTGCTCCGGCTCGTCGAGGAGGGGCAGGTGCGCTTGGAGGATCCGGTGTCCGACTACGTGCCCCGGGTGGTGGGGCTGGACAAAATCACCCTCGGGCAGCTTTGCCGCAACACGTCCGGCCTGGCCGATCACGCCTCACTGATGGCTCCGCAGATTATGGCCAACCCCAGTCGCAAATGGTCGACGCGCGAAGTTATCGCGAGCGGCACGGGCGCACCTCGGGTGGCGCTGCCCGGCGGAACCTGGTCCGCGTCGGATACCGGGGTCGTGCTGCTCGGTCTCGCCCTGCAGCAGGCAACCCGACGCGACTGGCCGTGGCTCTACCGGCACTACGTGTTCGAACCGCTGGGCATGACGAACACCAGCCTGCCATCGCCGGGCGAGCTTGCGATCCCGGGGCCGAGTCCCCGCGGCTATGCCGCGGCCCTTGATCCGGTCGGCAGGGCCCGCTGTGGGAGCGTGCTCGATGTGACGCAGCTGTCGCCCTCGGTGGGCGGAGTGGCGGCGGGGGCGGTCTCGAACCTCGACGACCTGAAGATCTGGGCGCAGGCGCTGGCCGCGGGGACCCTCCTGTCGAAAACATCGACGGATGCGCAGTGGGCGCCGGTTCTGCCGGGTGCCGGAGCCCTCTCCTGGCATCAACACGGCCTCGGGGTCGAGCGGTTCGGCCCGCTGCTCGGTCAGTCCGGGGAGATCCCCGGTTTCATTTCGGCGGCGATGGCCGACCCGGTCAGCGGACTCACGGTAGTGGTCGCCTTCAATAATTCGACCTCCGGCCGCGGATTCGCCGAGGCGGTCGCCCGCCGACTTGCCGCGGTCGCCGGCGCTGCGCCCGCGTCCGGAGAGGTGCCGGCACCCCAGCTGAACCTGCCCTGGACCGAAAACCAAATCGCCAGCGAAATCCGGGCTGTCGCCGTCTGCGGATCGCAGCAGCCGGACTAGAAGGGCTGCCGGGCCCAGCGAGACCCGGGAATTATCTTTGGCCCGCAGCCGGTCAGTGGTGGGAGTGCGGTGCGCCGGGCAGAACGGCGGGGCCCGAGTGACCGTGGGACCCGTGCGGGACCGCCTGAGTGCCGGCATCCGTCGCGGCCAGGGCCGGAGTGGTCAGGCCGGAAACCAGCAGGCCGCCGAGCGTCAGCGCGGCCAGGAAACGCCAGCCCTGCGGTGCGGGTTCGGTCGCCCCGGTCACCCCGGCAGGGGTGTCGGATGCCGCCGCCCGGCATCTGGCACGCCGCCGGGTGAGGGCAAGGGAGACGGCCACGAACACGCCGAACAGGGTGGCGATGGTCATTGGGAAGACCGGCAGCACTGTGGCGTCGGCCGGCACCGCCGAGGTGCTGCGGAGCGCCACCATTGCAGCCCAAACGACGCCCGGGAGAAGGGCGGCGACGAGGGCCTGGTTCGGCCAAAGATGCCTTCCTCGCACGAGCGTCGCCACACCCCAGCAGAGCTCGGCGACGCCGAGCCCGACGAAGGTGACGGCGAGCAGGGCTGGAGCGCCGGCGCCCACGGCCAGGTGAATAATCCCTGCCCCGAGGGCGGCGAAAGCGATCCAGAGGCGCGTGATCTGCGTCATGGGATTCCTGTCCGCGGTGTGGGTGGCGCGCGTGGGCTAGACGGTGACCGTGCGAGGTACCGTCTTGTCGGCTGCGAGACCGGCTCCAAGCAGCACGATGGCGCTGGTCAGATGCAGGAAGTGGTCGGCCGTGTTGAGGGCGAGGATGTTGAGCGCGGTGTCGGCGATGAAGAAACCGACAATTCCGAGGAGCAGGTACACCGCACCGACCGTGGTGTTGACGGCCTTTGCGGCGGGGGCCGTGGCCAGGCCGGCGATCAACAGTGCTGCGCCGATCAGGAGGTGGGCCGTGTTGTGGAGAGGGTTGACCGCGAAGATGCCGAGAAGCAGGCCGCCATCGGTGGCGAAGAAGTCGACGCCGCCGGTCACGAAGAAACCGAGCACGCCGACCAGAACGTAGACGGCACCGAAAACAGTGGCAATGATGCGGTTGGGGGATGTACGCATGAGAAGACCTCCAGTAGATGTCACGGTGCATCCGTGCTCGCCCATTGTTCGGAATCAACGACGGTTCGGTTTGGCCGGACACCGGTGCGTAGCCGTGACCGCCGGATAGGATCACCGGATGGGAATCAGCGCGGATACAAAAGATTGGACCTGGGTGCTGGAGCGCCCCTGCCCGGAGTGCGGTTTCTCCGCCGCCGACGTCGATTTCGCGCACATTCCGCGGCTGGTGCGCGAGAACGCGGCCCGCTGGCAGCCGGTGCTGCAGCGAACGGATGTCGCGTCGCGCCCCGACGAGCAGACCTGGTCTGCCCTGGAATACGCGGCCCATGTTCGCGACGTGTTCCGCATCTTCGACGAGCGTCTCACCCTCATGCTCGCCGAGGACGACCCGGCTTTCCCGAACTGGGACCAGGACGCCACCGCGGTGATGGAGCGCTATAACGAGCAGGAGCCGGCGGTCGTGGCCCGCGAACTCGCCGAAGCCGCGGCATCCGTCGCCGGCTCTTTCGCCGCCGTTTCGCCCGCAGACCACGGCCGAACCGGTCGCCGCAGCGACGGTGCCCGGTTCACCGTCACCACGATGGGGCAATATTTTGTGCACGATCCGGTGCACCACCTGCACGACGTCGCCGGCGGCTGACGCCACCGGCACGCAGAATGCCGGCAATCGGACGCCAGCAGGCACGAATCAACAAAAAATAAGCGCGAACGAACCGGAGCACCCCCTAATAGTGCGCCCGTTCGTTCGCGCTTGTCGCGCTGCCGTGACTTAGGCCCGGCGGCGACGCCCCGTGAGTGCGCCGTAGATCACGAGAACGATGACGGAGCCGGCGATGGCGAGAAGCCAGGTCGAGATGTCGAAGAAGTTCTCCAGACCCGTGCCGAAGATGACCGAGCCGAGGAAACCACCGAGGAACGCGCCGAGCACGCCGAGGATGAGGGTGATGACCCAGCCGCCGCCCTGGTTGCCCGGCAGGATTGCCTTGGCGATTGCGCCGGCGATGAGTCCGAGAATAAGGAATCCGATGAAGCCCATAATTTGTCCTTGCGTCTCTCTGTTGTTTGCGAACTAATGAAGGTCAGTTCTGGTGAAGTGGGGAAAAGAGCCGGACTAGTCCGGGGTGTCTGTCTCGTCGACGTCCGCGACCGTGTCATCTGACGCCTGGTGCACGTCCTTGACGGTCACATCGACCGAGGTGACCTGCATGCCGACGATTGTCTCGATCGCCGTCTCGACCGCGTTGCGCACTGCGCCCGCGACCTTCTGCAGTTCGTGCGGGTACTCGACGACGATGGAGATCGCGATGGATGCCGCGGCGCCCTCGGTGGTGACGCTCACCCCGGGGGAGAGGTCGGCGACGCTGAGGGCTTCCCGGATGGCGCCGAGAGCCCGGGCCGCGCTTCCGCCGAGCGCGTGAACGCCCGGCACCTCACGTGCGGCGATGCCGGCTACCTTCGCGACGACGCCATCGGCGATGACAGTCGTCCCTGGTCCGGTCGGGGGGACGGCTGGTCGTGCGGAGGTCGTCTGTTCCACGATGGCAGGCTCCAATCTGTCGCGGCGCGTGGCACGAGCCGGGCGACACTAGTATGACGTCGGTCGACGGGAATTCGTCACGCTAGCGCCGAAAGAAAGTTTTTGCGGGGCAGTCCCGAAGGTCGGTTCTCAGGCCGAAACCGCGAACTCGACGGTCGTCGTGTGGCTCTGGCCGGCGTCCAGACGTACCTGGTCCCGGCGCACGTTCGCGGTTTCCACGCAGACCATGCCGGGCCACTCGTCGTCGCCGAAGTCGCTCATCCGGGCGGCCTTGTCGGCCCAGGGGTTCCAGACCACGGTGCTGTCGGATCCGTCGGATTCGATCGTGACGGTGCGGCCGTCCGGGTCGGCGACGGTGGCGCTGCCGCGGCTGCCCAGATAGAGGCGGTCCGTCTCGGTGCCGAAGCCCAGGGGGTTGTTCTCCGCGGGCTCGGTCAGAGCGGTCAGCTGGTTCAGGAACGCGGTGCCCTGCAGCCCCGAGACCGTCGTGCCGCGCACATTGCTCACTCGCAGATAGGTGTGCAGCGCTTCTTCGTAGCTGAGCGCATCCGTCTCCCGGTTGGTCACCCGGAGGGCGAGGGTCAGGCGGGCGCCGACGGTGACCGTGTAGCGGGCCTCGAAACGGTGGGGCCAAGCCGAGGTGCGTGTGGCGGGAGTGTCGGTGAGGCTGAAGGTGAGCACGACGTCGTCGTCGGATTCGTGGGCGTCCACGAGCTCCCACTCGATCAGGCGGGCGAAACCGTGCGACGGCGCGGCCGGATCGAGCGCGTTCGCACCGAACCAGGGGAAGCAGATCGGCACGCCGCCGCGGATCGCGGCGGTGGCCTCGAACCGGCTCAGGTCGCTCAGGAAAAGCACCGGCCGGCCGCCGGCCGGGGTGAAGTCGGTGACGTGCGCGCCGTGCAGGTAGATCTCGGCGGAGCCGGCGCGACCGACCACTCTCACCACGGTGAGGCTACCGCGGCCCTCTCCGATTCGAACGGATGCGGGCAGAGACCTGGGTGCAGCGCTTACGGAGGACATGAGCCCATTTTCGCGCTTCCCGCGACCGAGCGCCTAATGCCGATCGACGCGCCGCTGGGCCGGGTCAGTGAAATCGCCTTCGACCGGAACTACTGGGCGCCATGGATGAGCAGGGGGAGTGACCACAACGGCTGACGTGACTTCTCGAGTCGCGTCGGCCGCTGCGTCAGCCGGTCAGGTCCCCGCCCAGAGGCGGTCAATCGCGCAGGTACTGTTCCAGGCACGGCACCTTCAGCAGGGCCAGTGCGCGCTTCTCGATCTGGCGCACCCGTTCCCGGGTCACGCCCTGAACGACGGCGATCTGGTCCAGCGTTTGGGGCGCGCCCCCGTCGAGACCGAACCGGGACATCAGGATCGACCGCTCCCGCGGCGGCAGGGCACTCATGTAGAAAACGATGTCCGAAGCCCGCATGGTGAGCACGGCATGCTCCTCGGGCTGGGGGAGGTCGTCGTCGATGATCAGCTCGGAGATGTCGCCGAGACCATCGCCCACCGGCGACTGCAGGGACATCGGCTCGTTGTCATAGCGCAGCAGGCGCATCACATCGGCCGGCAGGATCTGCGAGGCCTCGGAGAGCTCCGCCACGGTGGGTTCGCGGTCGAGGGTGCTGGTGAGGTCTCGGCGGATGCGCTTGATCTTGTTGAGCTTCTCCGCGGTGTGCACGGGGATGCGGATCATGCGGGATTTGTCGGCCATGCCGCGGTGGATGGCTTGGCGGATCCACCAGGTGGCGTAGGTGGAGAATTTGTAGCCGGTCATGAAGTCGTATTTTTCGACGGCGCGGACGAGGCCGATGTTGCCGTCCTGCACGAGGTCCATGATGGGCATTCCGCGTCCGGAGTAGTGCTTGGCGATGCTGACCACCAGGCGCAGATTCGCTTCGATGAAGTGGTTCTTCGCGCGGCGGCCGTCATGGGCAAGCCAGGCCAGCTCGCGGAGGAGAGAGGGTTCAATTTCGCCCTGCTCGCTGCGTTGCTCGGCGAACAGGCCGACTTCGATGCGTCTGGCCAGGTCGACCTCGTCCTCGGCGGTGAGGAGCGAAACGCTGCCGATTTTTCTCAGGTAGTCGCCGAACGCGTCCGTCGCTGCACGGTTATACGTGGCAACGGATGATGCATGTGCGGTAATGGTCATGGGTTCCTCCAGTTCGGGCTGGAACATCAGTACATATCCTGGGCGGGACTGCGTCGAGGGCCTTGACTCGGCCGGGAAGAAACCGAATAATGCTCGAGAACTGAATCAACCGTGCAGGGCGACATAGGTGATCAGGACTCGCACCGTTGTGACAACCGCGTAGTCGCGCTCGGGGATGTCAACGCCTGTCGCCTCGTGGATCGTCTCGATCAGCCGCAAGAAGTCCAGCGAGTCGAGTTCCAGATCCTGGCGCAATCGCGCGCCCTCGTCGAGATCGTCGGTGTCGACATCCGGCGCCACCTGGCGGATGGCCGCATACACGGCCGCTCGGGCCTCCTGTTCGGTCTGTTCGGTCATAGCTCCTCCGGGTTCTGCAACAGTTCGTCGATCCGGGCGAGGAATGGCCCGCCGCGCGCCCGGCTCACCAGGTCCCGCAGCTGTTTCATCAGCACCTCCAGCGGCAGGGTGTCCGCGTCGTGCGGCGCGGGGGCAACCAGGCCACCCCGGCGCAATGCCACGGCTACGCTCAGGTGCACTGCGGCGCTCGGTTGGAAGGAACCCTCGGTGAAGAAGCCGTTGACCTCGGGGACGTCCCTGACGGCCAGCGCGGAGGCCTTCAGGAGCAGGGCGGCCGGCACGAGCCGCTCAGCGATCGGGCGGGCGGAGTTGTACTGCTCCATCCAGGCCAGTGCCGCCCGCAAATCCAGGGTGGTGCTCAGGTAGTAGTGCGGGATGGTCTTCTTCGAGCGCGCCATCAGCGACCCGATGGCGCGGAGCAGGCCCGCGGCCCGCTCGGCGGCATCCGTTGGAGCGGCGGTTGGCCCGGCCGCCCTGCTCCATGTCCGCGCCGAGCGCCGGCATCCGGAACTCACCCACGGGTGCCCACCGCCTCCCGGGCGGCGGCGATGACGCGTGCGGTCGACGGCGGGGCGGCCTGCTCCAGGTGCCGGGCGTAGGGTAGCGGCACCTCGGCGCTGCAGACCCGGCCGACCGGAGAATCCAGGTCGAAGAAGGCTGTTTCGGTGATGCGTGCGCTGATCTCGGACGAGATGCTGCCGCTGCGCCAGCCCTCGTCGATCACGACCGCGGTGTCGATGTCGACCGCGCCGGCGTCATCGTCGAGCTCGCCGGCAGTGTTGTAGAGCGAACCATGCTCGAAGATCAGCACCGGGTCGGGGTCTTGCAGGGCGCTCCACAGCATCCCGCGGGCGTCGGCCAGGGACGACGGGGTGAGGATACGCAGGCCCGGGATGTGTGCGTACCAGCCCTCGAGGCCGTGCGAGTGTTGGGCGGCCAGCTGGCGCCCGGCGCCGGTGGTCATGCGGATCACCACGGGCACACTGAACTGCCCGCCCGACATGTAGGACAGGGTCGCCGCGTTGTTCATGATCTGGCCGAGGGCGAGCAGACTGAGATTGACGGTCATGATCTCGACGATCGGGCGCATCCCGCCCAGGGCCGCGCCGATCCCGGCCCCCACGAACCCGGTTTCCGAAAGCGGGGTGTCCCGGATGCGTTCGGGCCTGAATTCCTCGAGCAGACCCAGGCTCACCGCGAAGCAGCCGCCGTAGGCCCCGACGTCTTCCCCCATCATGAACACCCGGTCATCGCGCACCATCGCCTCCCGGATGGCCGCCCGCATGGCCTCGCGATAGGTGGTTTTCATCTCGGCATCCGTTTCATGATCGTTCCTGCTCGGTGACGTCTCTCTCGGTATACACGTGGCGGGTGAGGTTTTCGACCGGTTCCGCGGTGCCTGCCTCGGCGAAGTCGACGGCGGCCTGCACCTCGGTGTCCACGGATGCCCGCAGGTCGATCGGGTCGCGCTCCAGCCACTGGGCCACCTCGGCCTTCTCGCGGTAGCGCTCGGGGTCGATCATCGTGTGCGCCCGGAAGCGGTACGTGCGGAGCTCGAGGAAGTGCGGTCCGGCGCCGGCTCTCACGGCGGCGACGGCGCGCCGAGTGGCTTCCTCGACGGCGCCCTCGCCGAAGAAGCAGGCGGTGACGCGGGAACGGCCCGCCATCTTGTCGGCCAGAGCCAGACCGATGGCGAGAGGAAGACCGCCGGCGACGATGGCGTTGCCCCCGAAGAACCGGGTGGCCGCGTCGAAAAGGTGCATGGACCCGCTGCGGCCCCGGCAGCATCCCTGTTCGAATCCGTACATCTCGGCCAGGATTGCGCCGGCGGCGACCCCTCGCAGCAGCGCGTGGTCGTGTTCGCGGTTGGTCGCCACGACGGCGTCCTCCGGTTCGAGCGTCACCAGAACGCCGGCTGCCACCGCCTCTTCGCCGATGCAGACGTGCATGAACCCGCGGATCTATGCGGCGCTGTACAGCTCGACGCACTTCTCCTCGAACCGCCGCACCCGCAGCATCTGGTGCAGCAGGCCGCGGGCGAAGCCGATAATGTCCAGGTGCAGGGCCTCGCTGGGCTCTCACCCTGTCTTTAGTTCCACGAAGGCCTTGACCACCTCGCCGTCAACCGGATCCGGGATGCCGATCACGCCGGCCTCCGCCACCGCCTCGTGCTCCATCAGCGAGCTCTCCATCTCGAAG
Organism: Cryobacterium sp. Hz7; assembly: GCF_004402815.1. Classification (NCBI taxonomy): domain Bacteria; kingdom Bacillati; phylum Actinomycetota; class Actinomycetes; order Micrococcales; family Microbacteriaceae; genus Cryobacterium; species Cryobacterium sp. Hz7. The sequence continues at coordinate 18,446 of NZ_SOFB01000058.1, read as the reverse complement.
GGCCCGATCAGGTGCCCGGACGACTTGATGAGGTCGTCTCCGCGGCCGACAAACCAAAAGTACTCGTCGGAATCTTGTCGGGCGAGGTCGCCGGTGAGGTACTAGCCGCCGGCGAAAGTTCGTCGGTAACGTTCCTCCTCGCCCAGATACCCGCGGAACATCGACGGCCAGCCGGGCCGCAGTGCCAGCTCGCTCAGGGCATCCATTTCGGTCACCAGCACGACCTCGCCGCCCCGACGCCGGGCAAAGGCCGCCCCATCGAGCCGGGGCGGATGGGCGTGGCCGCGTAGTTCGCGATCATGATCCCGCCGGTCTCGGTCTGCCACCAGTTGTCGTGCACGGGTTGCCCGAACGTCTCCTGGCCCCACACCACGACCTCCGGGTTGAGCGGCTCACCCACGCTGGCCACGAACCTCAGCGTGGACAGGTCGTGGCCGGCGGCCCGGTCTGAGCCGGCTTTCATAAGCATTCGCAGGGCGGTCGGCGCCGTGTACCAGACGGTCACGCGCTGCTCGGCGAGCACCCGGTACCACCGGTCCGCGTCCAGCTCCTCCTCGTCGACGATGGCGGTCACGCCGTGCACCAGCGGAGCGATGATGCCGTAGGAGGTGCCCGTGACCCAGTCGGGGTCGGCGGTACACCAGTAGACATCACCGGGGTGCAGGTCGAGGGCGAACCGGCCGGTCGCGTAGTGCGCGGTCACGGCGTCGTGCACGTGGATGGCACCCTTCGGGGTGCCGGTGGTGCCGCTCGTGAAGCGCAGCAGAGCCATGTCCTAGCTCTGGGTGGCGGCGATCTCGATGTAGGGCGGGGTCTCCCGCAGCTGGGCCGCCAGATCGAGCGTGCCCGGGTCCGGATGGCCGTCGGCGTCGACCAGCAACACGTGCCGCGGGTCCGGCAGCTGGACCCGGATCGGCGCCACCTTCTTGCGGTACAGCGCCCGCGTTGTGACCAGGGCCCGGCCGCCGCCGAGCTGGAGCCGTCGGCGTACCGGTTCCGGCCCGAAGGCGGAGAACAGCGGGCAGAAGACGCTGGCATTCTTGAACGTGCCGAGCACCGCGACGTAGAGCGCGGGAACGCGGCCGAGGAGGGAGAAGACCCGGTCGCCCCGCCCGATGCCTAGGCCCCGCAGCACGCTGGCGAAGCGGCCGGTCTGCTCGGCGAGCTCTGCATAGCTCAGGGAGTGGGTCGTGCCGTCGCCGCGCACGAAGCACAGGGCCTCGTGAGCGGCCCTGGCACCGGCGGCATGCCGGTCAACCGCCTCGTAGGCGATGTTGAGCCCCCGATCGCCGGGCAGCCCCGAAAGAGCGTGGCGGGCCTCGTCCCAGGTGAAGGCAGCGCAGGTCTCGTCATAGTTGACGAGGTTGGGCGGCACCGTGAGGGCGCGAACATTCTTGGGGATGGTGGGCCAGCGTGTCGAGGCTTCGGTTCCTGCCGTCATGCAGCCCATGAGACCCCCGTGGGCGCGTGGGGCGTAGGGTATCGCCATGGCCTCCTTTGAGCGGATTGTCGACGAGGGCGTTCTCATCGGGCTCTCCGCGGCGCGCATGGCCGTGAAGAACCACATCATCGTGGGGGCGCTGCGTGAGCACCGCGACTTCGCCGATGCCGATTACACCGCGGCCGTCCGCTCCGAATTGGTCCGGCTGGCGACGCAGAACGAGGAAGATGCCGAGCGTGTCGGCCGGCAGCGGAAAGTCCTGGGCCGGCAGCGGAGCGCATTCGAGATCACCGACGATGACAGGCTCCACGTGCGCCAGCTGGCCTTGCGACGGAGTGTGCACCTGAAGCTCGCCGGTGCCCTACGGGCCGTGGCCGCCGACGACGAGCAGGTCGCCGACCTGCTTAAGCGGGCCCGCACGGACGCCAGCGAGGAAATCGGCGCCGCGCTCGCCGCCCGGCTGGTCGAACAGGTTGTCGACCGCCGGGAGCCCGACTACGCGCAGCGGCGGGCGGAACGGGTGCGGGTTCTGGTGAACACCGATCTGGCGGCGCTGATGTCGAACCGTCGGGCAGGGCTGGATTCCGGACGCTGACGGTCCCCTTAGCGGGCGGTTCGGGGCTGGACCTTCTTCACCACGCTGGACTTCAGCCGCATTGAGCCGAATCCGTCCAGCTTGCAGTCGATGTCGTGGTCGCCCACGCCATCCAGCAGACGGATACCCCGCACCTTCGCGCTCACCGTGATGGCGGTCGCGCTGCCCTCATGCGTGGGTTAGGCCCGGCCGAGCCGACACATGTGGCCAACTCAGGACATCCGTCAGCCAAGTCCATCGGCCGCCACGGACCAGTGCGGAACCGGGGCGGATGTTCGGCCCGGCCGGACGGATCTCCTGAATTGGCCACAACGCGCGCCGGATGAGCGGCAGCGCGTGCGCGCTTCGCACCTCCATCAGCCGCTCCACCCCGTACCCCGGACGAATTCGACGGAGAGCCGAGATTTTGCCCAAAAATGGCCGTAAATCCTGAGAAGAAGCCGATTTGCACCAGAATCTCCGTCGAATTGGCTGGACGCCGGGCAGGGAGTCACCTGTGATGAGCAGCATTCACTCGGTGCGCTGAGCTGTGATCTTTCGAGAGCGACACAACCAACCGATTCGGATCGCTCGGCTACCGGTGCATTTCGGTCTTCTGGATCTGCCACTCGAGGTCGTCGGGGGACAGGTTGGCGTTCTTGAAGGCATCCGTCAGCGGCAGCTGCAAGCGCAGGTCGGTGCCGAGGCACAGGGCAGCGGTGCCGGAGCGCAGCTTGAAGTCGAGCACGTGGCCGCCGGCCGTGCGGTCGTCGGTCAGGAAATGCGTGTGGCAGCCGGGCACGCCGATCCCCTGCTCGTAGAGCGGGGTGCGGAAGCCAGCCACGACGCCCGAGACGTCGTGCAACTCAATGATCGCGTCCTCGTCGGTTGCCTCCACCATGGGGCGGTAGGGCTTCTCCTGCTTGACGACCGTGCGCATCCGGATCCACTCGAAGTCGCCGTCGATGCGCAGGGCGTACATGTAGTTCTGCGACGCCGTCAGCTTGTCGATGAACGTTGACGCCTCCGCGCGCACGATGTTCTTCGGCAATTGGCTCTCGATATGAGGCACGAAATTCGTGACGACGGCGTAGGGCGTGTGCGCGCCCAGGTCGGCCTTCGACACCCCGCCGTCGGCCCGCAGCTGGTAGCAGATGCCGTCGATGATCAGCATTTCACCGTCCAGTCCGTTGAACGTGCCGAGTCCGAAACTGCCGCGGCCGAGCAGGTCGCGCACGGTCATCTCGTCTTCGTAGACGCCGTCGAGCAGCGCGCTCATCAGGCTCGTCTGGAAAATTTCGTGTCGGGTGACAGTGAATTTGCTCATTGCAGCACATCGCTTTCCAGATCGGCCATCAGGTCATCTCTATTGTTGCGGTAGTCGACGTGCACGTCGATGATGCTCGGGCCGGGTTCGGCAAGGGCCTGCGCCAGGATGCCGGCGAAGTCGTCGAGGTGCGTTACCCGGTGGCCGTGGGCGCCGAACGATTCGGCATAGGCGACGGCGTCGTAATCGCCCAGCTGCACGCCGGAGGTGCGCCCGTATTTGCCCATCTGCTGGAACGCCACCATGTCGTAGGTGCCGTCGTTGAAAATGATGTGGGTGAACGTCGAGCCGAGCCGCACGGCCGTCTCCAGCTCCATGGCGGAGTAGAGAAAACCGCCGTCGCCCGACACGGACACGACTGGTGTGCCCGGGCGCACCAGGGTCGCGGCGATCGCCCAGGGCAGGGCCACGCCCAGGGTCTGCTGGCCGTTCGAGAACAGCAGGGTGCGCGGGTGGTAGGTGCGGAAGTGCCGGGCCATGTAGATGTAGTGGGAGCCCACGTCGCAGAGCACCGTCGTGTCATCCGGGAGCAGTTCGCGCATCATCAGGGTGAGGTCGGCCGGGTGCACGCCCTCGGACTCGTCCCGGCGACCGGTGGGCTGGTCGGCGTGCGCGAGGCGGGCGCGCTGCTCGGCTACCTCGGCCGCGGCGGCGACCGGCATCGACAGCCCGTTGATCTGGCGGGCGAGGGCGTCGAGGGTCTCGGCGACGTCGCCGCGCAGTTCGAGCGTGGGGCGGTAGTAGTCGTCGAGGTCGGCGGAGAGTTCGTCCAGGTGGATGATCACGCGCAGGTGGTCTTTGTTCCACTTCGACGGTTCGTACTCGACGAAGTCGTAGCCGACGGTCAGGATCACGTCGGCCTTGTGCAGAAGGATGTCCCCGGGCTGGTTGCGGAACAGGCCCACGCGTCCGAGGTAATGCTCTTCGAGCTCGTGCGAGATGACTCCCGCGGCCTGGAACGTCTCGACGACGGGCAGTCCGGCGACGCCCAGCAGGCGGTGCAGCGCCGCGACGGCCTGGTCCGAGCCGGACCGCGCGCCGGCGAGGATGACCGGGAACTGCGCATCCTTCAGCAGGGCGGCAGCGCGCTGCACGCTCTCGGAGGGTGCGGCGCCCAGCTGCGGCACCCAGTGCGGATGCGTCATCGACACGGTCGTCGAGTCCGTGAGCACGTCGTAGGGGAGAACAACCGCGGCGGCGCCCTTGGGCTCCTGGGTTGCCTCGCGGAACGCGTTCGCGATTGCTTCCGGCACGTTGTCGGCGACACTCACCTCGCCGGCGGACTTGGTCACGGCGGACAGCATGCCCACGGCATCCATTGTCTGGTGGGTACGCTTCAACCGGTCTGCGCGCGGAACCGCGCCGCAGAGGGCGACCACCGGGTCGCCTTCGGTCGTCGCCGTCAGCAGGCCCGTCGCGAGGTTGGAGGTGCCTGGGCCGCTCGTCACCAGGACGACGCCCGGCTGGCCGCTCAGACGCCCGACGGCCGCGGCCATGAAGGCCGCATTCTGCTCGTGACGCACCACGATCACCTCGGGTCCGTCGTCGATGAGAGCGTCATAGACCGGGTCGATCTTGGCGCCGGGAACGCCGAAGACCCACTGCACGCCGTATGCCTTCAGGCATTCCACCACGCGTTCGGCGGAGCGTGTGGACGGAGCGGGGGTGCCGGCGTCAGAGCGCACGAGCGTGGTCTCGGTTGTGTCGTCGTCGCTCTGGAGCGGTGAAGTAGTGGTCATTGTGATGCCTCCCGGATCGCCGTTCTGAATCGGCCTCCCCTCCATCGTCGCTGCACATTCAATAACAAGCAACGCCGAGTAGCGATGCAAACGATCTGAAAATGAGATGCTTAGGCCCATGGAATTGAGACAGCTCGAATTCTTCAGCGCCGTCGCCGGTGAGTTGAGCTTCACGCGCGCTGGGGACCGGCTCACCATCGCCCAGTCAGCCGTCTCGGCCGGCATTCGATCGCTCGAAAGCGAATTGGGCGTCGAACTGTTCGATCGCAGCCGCCGCCAGATCAGGCTCACTACGACTGGCGAACTGCTGCTTCCGAAGGTGCGCGACGCCCTCGACGCCGTGAACGAGGTGCGCGACGCCGCCCAGGACACCACCCGCGCCATCACCGGGTCCATCGTGATCGGGCTGATGACCTCGGTCACGCTCGTCAATGTGCCTCGGCTGCTCGGTCTCTTCCGCGCCGGCCATCCGGGCGTCGGCGTGCGGCTGCGCGCGGCCCGGCGGGGGTCGGCCGGGCTGGTCGACGAGCTCGTCTCGGGCGAACTCGACCTGGCCTTCCTCGCCCTCAGCGGCCCGGCGCCGACGGCGCTCTCAGCCGTGCCGATCGCTTCGTCGCCGATGGTGCTGGTGGTGCCGAAAGGCCACCGGCTCGCCTCCGCGTCGGCCGTGGGCCTGGGCGACCTCGTGCCGGAGGAGTTCATCGATCTGCCGCCCGGCTACGCCAGCCGTCAGATCGTGGACGATGCCTTCACCGCTGCCGGCCTCGAGCGGCGGGTGATGATCGAGGTCTCCGATATCGGAACGGCCGCCGAATACGTGACCAACGGCCTCGGAGTGGCCCTGTTGCCCGAATTCACCGCCCACGACGCGCTCGACGTGCACCGGCTTCCCGTGGCGAATCTGCCCGATTTCACGGTGTACCTGGCGGCCTCGCGCAAGCGGCGCGCGTCGGCTGCCGTGCGCGCGTTCGTGGAGCTCGCGCTCGTCGCCGACGAGGCGCGCGGCTGATGCGAGGCGGGGCCGACAGGGTGCGTCAGTTGCCCCCGCGCAGGGCGACGATCGGCTCGATATTCGACGCCTTCAGGGCGGGGTAGACCCCGGCGGCAAGGCCGACGACGGCCCCGAGCAGCGCCGACCCGGCTGCGAGCCAGGGGTCGACGACCGGCGCCCACTGCTGAATAGGCGACACGATCACCACCGCGAAGACCCCGAGTGCGGCTCCGATCAGGCCGCCGAGTAGGCCGATGACCACGGATTCGACCATGAACTGGCTCGAGATGTTGCGCTTGGTGGCGCCCAAGGCCCGGCGCAGCCCGATCTCGCCCACCCTTTCCATCACCGACAGCAGAGTGACGTTCGCGATCCCCAGTCCGCCCGCGACGAGTGCGAGCACGCCGAGAATCAGGGAGATGACGTTCACGTCGGCCTGCACGTTCTCGCGCAGGGCGGACCTAGCCGACGGGGCCTGTACCTCGAAGTTCTGCGCAGCGTTGGGGTCCAGGGCGAGCGGAGCCTGTTCCGCGACCACTTTGCCGGCGCCGAGAGCGATCCGGATCTGCAGTTCATCCGGGCCGGTCAGGCCGAAGTCGGCGCGCGCGGTGCCCATCGGCACGACCACCGCGTCGAGCAGGTCGGAGCGTCGCTCCATCCCATCGATGATGCCGATCACGGTATATGAGGAGTCGCCGATGAAGATGGAGGGCTGGCTGTCGACGCGGTTGATGCCCAGGCGCTCAGCCGCGCGCGAACCGAGCACCGCCACCCGATCGGCCCTGGCATCGTGGCCGGTGTCGAAGTACCGGCCGGTCACGATGTTGCCGCGAACCGCGTCGAACAGTCCGGGGAAGGTGGCCATCAGCGATTGGCCCAGGGTTGCCGGTTCCGACGGGTCGTTTACCGGCACCGCGGTAATGGTCACGGCATCGAGGGGCACCTCGCTGACGAGGCCGGCCAGCTCCACCCCGGCCAGGCGGCTGACCCGGTCCGGGGCATCCCAAGGCAGTCGCCCGGTCGCGCGCTCCGAGCCGTTCATCCCGTCGGTGCTCCCCGGCTCGATCACGACCTGGGTGGCCGCGACCGCGTCGAATTGGCGGGCGATCTAACCGGCCGCCGTCTGGGCGAATCCGATTGTCACCACCAGGGAGGCGATTCTGATCGTGGTCCCGAGCGCGGTCATGATCAGGCGGGTGGGGCGCGCCCCGATGCCATAGCCCGCCTCGACGATGAGGTCCTGCACCGAGAACCGGTCGGCGCGGGTGATGGCCGGCGCGGCCCCGCGGTCACCGTCGCTTACCGGGGCCGGAGCGCTGGTCGCTCGACGGCGGTTCGGCATCCGCAATTTTATGTTGTTTCGCCCACGCGGCCGTCGGTGATGCTGATGGTGCGCCCGGCGCGATCCGCCACGGCCCGGTCGTGGGTGATGACGATGAACGTGAGGCCGCCGGCATTCAGCTCCTCTAACAGGTCCATGACCTCCCTGGAGGTGGAGGCGTCGAGGTTGCCGGTCGGCTCGTCGGCCAACAGCAGCTGGGGCGAGGCCACCACGGCCCGCGCGACCGCGACCCGCTGGCGCTCGCCGCCGGAGAGAGTGCCGGGCAGGAAGTCGATCCGGTGGTCCAGGTGCACCCGGTGCAGGGCGGCGCGGGCCCGTCATTCGCGGTCGGCGCGCGGAAATTTGCTGTAGATCGTGGCTAGCAGCTCATTGTCGCACACCGAGCGGTGCGGCATGAGGTGGAAGGCCTGGAACACGAAGCCGATCTTGCCGCCCCGCAGCGCCGCGCGTTCCGCCTCGCCGGCCAGACCCGTGAGCGCTCCGTCGAGGTAGTACTCGCCGACGCTCGGTCGGTCGAGCAGGCCGAGGACGTTGAGCATGGTCGACTTGCCCGACCCGCTCGGCCCGACGATCGAGAGGTAGTCCTGCTTCTCTACCCGCAGGTTGATTGATTTGAGCGCCTGGACCTCGGGTGGGCCGGGGAAGGAGCGGGTGACGTCGATGAGCTCCACGACGGCCGGTCGACTCATCGCCCGACCACGACGAGGTCCTCTTCCTCGAGGGAACCGTCGACCGCCTGCACCTCGACGAAACCGTCAGCCGCGAGCCCGGCGCTCACCTCGACCAGCACGGTCTTTTTTCCGTATCCGGTCGACACCTCGACCCGGGATTCCCCGCCCGGGCCGGCGGTAAGCGCGGCCAACGGCACAGCGAGCACCTCCCCGTCGGTGGAGCTGACCGGGATGGTGACCCGAAGGTTGCTGCCCTGGATGCTCTGGAGCTGCCCGGGTGTGAGGTCGTCGGGCGTGAGCAGGATGGTGAAGCGTCCGCTCGCCGCATCCGTTCCCTCTTTAGCCTCGGCCACGGCGACGGATGTCACGGTGGCGCCGTGCTCGGAATCGTCCTGCATCGAGAGCACGGCGGCGTTGCCGACCTTCATGAGTTTGGCATCGCTCGCCGAGGCGGAGGCGCTGATCTGGATCGTGGCACCGGAGACGCGCATCACGGAGCCTGTGATCGAGGTGCCGCGGGATACGGTGACCTCGTCGACCCGGCGGGGGAGACCCGACAGGTACAGGATTTCGCATGCCGGCAGATAGGTCATGGTGGCCTCGTTCGCCGTGGCGAGCGCGTCACGCGCGCTCGTCGCCTGCTGTTCGGCGGACCGCAGGGCGGATGTCTCGGCCGTGGTGTCGCGAGCCGCGAGCACCGAATCGAGCCGGGTTTTTGCGAGGGTGAGGGCGTCCGCGGCGTCCGCGGCGTCCGCGGCATCCGCGATCGCAGCGGGTTCGTCGCCCGTTTTCGCCGCGGCGAGGGCGCGCTCGCTGCCGGCAACGCCGGCCCGAACGAATTCGACGGAGTTTTTGCCCGAAACGGCCCGGAAACCCGAAAAAATGGTCCCATATACGAGAATCTCCGTCGAATTGGTGCGGCGACGGACCCGGCGCTCCGCCGCTGAGGAACAAAGTCCACGGGGGCTGTCGGATCGGAGCCATCGGGAGCCATGCAACCCAACGGGTTGGGACTCACTCGGTTAGCGGTCGAGCCCTGCCATGCGTTCCAGTGCGGCTCGCATGATCATCTGGGCCGGATCGCCGATCACGTGATTGTTCAGGTACAGGCTCTCCGCCCATGACAGGACTTCCGCTTTGGTGAGCCCCACGGCCGACCAGTCCACCCCTGCTTCCGCGCGCGCTGTCGGTTCCCCGGTCTTCGGGTTCAGCCACACCCGTGCGATCGGGATATCCGGATCTTCGTGCTCCGGATTCCAGAGGAGCGCGATCGGGTGGTCAGATCCGTCGAGGTGATCGTCGGCGATGTGGCCGGACCCGAGCCAGGGGAGCATCAGCTGCTCGCCCTCCAACTCCACGTCGATGATTTCGAGCGGGACCGGCCCGTAATCGCGGGAGTACACCGGCAGCCCCACATGGTGCCATTCGGCGGCCTCATCCGAGTCTTCCAGCAGATCCGGGAGGCGCGGTGCAACGTGCAGCACGAAGCCGGTCGCCCAGTCGACGAGGGCCTGGGTGTCGGCGGCCGGCCACGGACTGTCATCGCTCGAAGACCCGTCCGCGTTGTGGAAGTGGTACTCGACTCCTTCGTCCAGGATGTCCAGGTGGAACTCTCCGTCGTCGAAGCCGAGGAAGATGCCGGCGACCTGCTCCTCGTCGTCCCAGTCCGCGTCGAATTCCGGGTGCCGGAAACGCGGGGGCAGCGGGGGGATGTCCAGGGGCAGCACGCCGAGGTCGAGCACCACCCGCAGCACGGTGTTCGGCATACGCAGTGTCGGGTCGGTCATAGTCTCGACGATACCGGAGGCCGCCGACGTGGGGCAGCACAGAGCCGCATCACCGAGCCGCATCACAGGACCGGGAAATATGACAAGTGAGCGGATGACGGGAATCGAACCCGCGCTATCAGCTTGGGAAGCTGAAGTTCTACCATTGAACTACATCCGCGTGTCCGTCGCGCAGGCAAGCCCGGAACGGAACCGTGCCAGCATATCAAGTCCGCGCCGTTAGGCTGGAACCGTGCTGCTCTCGGATCGCGAAATCAAGGCTGAAATCAACGCGGAACGAATCCGTCTGGAGCCGTACCAGGCCGACATGATCCAGCCGTCGAGTATCGACGTGCGACTCGACGGCTTCTTCCGCCTCTTCGACAACCACAAGTACCCCTATATCGATCCGGCCGAAGACCAGCCCGATCTGACCCGGTTGATCGAGACCGCCGCGGGCGAACCGTTCATCCTGCACCCCGGTGAGTTCGTACTCGGGTCCACCTACGAGAAGGTCACCCTGCCCGACGACGTCGCCGCGCGGCTGGAGGGCAAGAGCTCGCTCGGCCGGCTCGGCCTGCTCACCCACTCGACCGCCGGCTTCATCGATCCCGGTTTCACCGGCCACGTGACGCTCGAGTTGAGCAACGTCGCCACCCTGCCGATCAAGCTGTGGCCCGGCATGAAGATCGGTCAGCTCTGCTTCTTCCGGCTGAGTTCGCCCGCCGAACGTCCCTACGGCTCAAGCGAATACAGCTCCCGCTACCAGGGCCAGCGCGGGCCGACCGCGTCGCGGTCGTTCCAGAACTTCCACTGCACGGATGTGCGGGAGGCCTCGATGGGATCGACCACCGGAGCCGAGTAGCCCGGTTCACACGCATGCAACACGCGCCCGGTAAAATCGGCCCATGACCACATCCGTGCCCAGCTTTGCAGAGGCGCTCGTCGCGCCGGGACCGACACCCGACTACCCGGGGCGGATGCGCCGCTTCGGCCAGCTGGTCGGCGCCTGGGCCGCCACCGGGTCCCTCCTCGACGAGACGACCGGCGAATGGACCGGGCGCGAATTCACCTGGATCGTCGACTTCGTGCTCGACGGGCGTGCGGTGCAAGACGTCGAGGTCGTCGTGAGCGACTCGCACCCGACCGGCTTCGAGACCGTCGCCACGGCCGTGCGAGTCTATGATTCCTACGCCGGCGTGTGGCGGGTCAGCTATTTCGCCCCGGCATCCGGCGAGTACTGCCACCTCGTGGCGACCCCCCACCGCAACGGCCTGCGCCAGGACGGCACGGGCACCGACGGCCGCCCGATCCGCTGGAACTTCGTCTCGATCACACCTGACGCCTATGCCTGGGAGGGCTGGGTCTCCAACGACGAGGGTTCCACCTGGGTGCTGGTCGAGCACAACGAGGCCACCCGCATCCGTTAGCCAATCTGGTCCTGGCGGGCCTTCACCGGAAGCAGGAGAAGCAGCCCCACGAGCAAAACCAACATAAGTCCGAGGATGCCCCAATAGGTTTCGCCGAAGATCGTCACCGTCAGGGCGAACATGGTCGGCGCCAGAAAGCTCACCGCGCGGCCCGTCGTGGCGTAGAGCCCGAAGACCTCACCCTCCCGGCCGGCCGGGATCAGGCGTGCCAGGAAGGTGCGGCTGGCCGACTGGGCCGGCCCGACGAAGAGCGTCAAGGCGAGGCCGGCGGTCCAGAACACGATCTGACCGCCGTCGTGCAGCAGGAATACGATGCTGCCGAACACGATCAGGCCGATCAGAGCGGTCACGATGATCGGCTTTGCGCCGACCCGGTCGTCAAGCGCGCCGGCGATGATGGTGGCCAAGCCCGCCACGACATTGGCGGCGATAGCGAAGATGATCACCTCGCCGGGTGAGAATCCGAAGACGGATGCCGCGAGCACCCCGCCGAAGGTGAAAACCCCGGCCAGGCCGTCGCGGAAGATCGCGCTCGCGATCAGGAAGTACACCGTCTGGCGGCTGGTCTTCCAGAGCCGAATGATGTCCTGCCCGAGCACGACGTAGGAACGGAGGAAGCTCACCCGGGGCCGGCGCACCGCAACGGGAGAACGGTATTCGGGAACCGAGAACAGCACCGGCAGGGCGAACAGGCCGAACCAGGCGGCCGCGATGAGCATCGTGACCCGCACCGAGAGGCCGTTCTCGCTGGTCACCCCGAACAGACCCACGTCGGGGCTGATGAAACCGAAGTACACGATGAGCAGCAGCACGATGCCGCCGATGTAGCCCATGCCCCAACCGAAACCGCTGACCCTGCCGATGGTGCGCGCGGTCGAGACCTGGGACAGCATGGCGTTGTAGTTGACGCTGGCGAACTCGAAGAAGACGTTGCCGGCGGCCACCAGAACGAGGCCGAGCAGCAGGAAGCTCGGTGACGCCTCCACGAAGAACATCGCCGCGGTGAGGCCCACCACGATGAACGTGTTGACGCCGAGCCACAGCTTGCGCCGCCCGGAGGTGTCCGAGCGCTGTCCGGTGATCGGGGCCAGGACCGCTACCAGCAAGCCGGCGATGGCGAGGGCCCAACCGAGCTGTGCGGAAATGACGTCTTTGTCGCCGAACGAGCTGCCCGTGATGTAGACGGTGAAGACGAAGGTGGTGACCACCGCATTAAACGCGGCAGAGCCCCAGTCCCAGAAGCTCCAGGCCACTACGCGGCGTCTGCTCGTTTTGTCTGGCAGCTCCCGGGCATCCGTGCTGCCCTGCTCCGCGATCCCGGTCATGCGCTGAGGCTAGTGGATGTGGGTGGCCGGAGACCATCGATTGCACGAAATCTCAAAGTTGAGTCGTTCACGCTCAACTCTCAGGTGCGTGGCTTGACTTTCGATTTGGGACACTGGCACACTTGAGTCAGCACCACTCAACTCTGTGAAATCGAGCTGAGAACATACTTTAAAGGAGAACGCACACATGGCCCGTGCAGTAGGCATCGACCTCGGAACCACCAACTCTGTGGTGGCCGTCCTCGAAGGTGGAGAACCCACCGTCATCGCAAACGCCGAAGGCTTCCGGACCACGCCGTCCGTCGTCGCCTTCACCAAAGACGGCGAGGTGCTGGTCGGCGAGACCGCCAAGCGGCAGGCCGTCACCAACGTCGACCGCACCATCGCGTCGGTCAAGCGCCACATGGGCACCGACTGGAATGTCGCCATCGACGACAAGAAGTTCACCCCGCAGGAAGTTTCGGCCCGCATCCTGGCCAAGCTCAAGCGCGATGCCGAGGCGTACCTGGGCGACAAGGTGACGGATGCCGTCATCACCGTTCCCGCGTACTTCAATGATGCCGAGCGCCAGGCCACCAAGGAGGCCGGCGAGATCTCCGGCCTTAACGTGCTGCGTATCATCAACGAGCCGACCGCGGCCGCACTCGCCTACGGCCTCGACCGTGGCAAAGAAGACGAGCTCATCCTGGTCTTCGACCTCGGCGGCGGAACCTTCGACGTCTCCCTCCTCGAGGTAGGCAAGGACGACGACTTCTCCACCATTCAGGTGCGGTCGACTGCCGGTGACAACCGCCTCGGCGGCGACGACTGGGATCAGCGCATCGTCGATCACCTGATCAAGAAGTTCAAGGAAACCACCGGCGTCGACGTCTCCAAGGACAAGATCGCCAAGCAGCGCCTCAAGGAAGCCGCCGAGCAGGCCAAGAAGGAACTCTCGAGCAGCATGTCGACGAGCATCCAGCTGCCGTACCTCTCCCTGACCGAGAATGGCCCGGCCAACCTCGACGAGACGCTCACCCGCGCCCAGTTCGAGAAGATGACCGAAGACCTGCTCGACCGCACGAAGAAGCCGTTTCAGGACGTCATCCGTGAAGCCGGGGTCAAGGTGGAAGATATCGCCCACGTCGTTCTCGTCGGTGGCTCCACCCGCATGCCCGCCGTGTACGAGCTCGTCAAGGCCGAGACCGGTGGCAAGGACCCGAACAAGGGCGTCAACCCGGACGAGGTCGTCGCCGTTGGCGCCGCACTGCAGGCCGGCGTGCTGAAGGGTGAGCGCAAAGATGTCCTGCTCATCGACGTCACCCCGCTGAGCCTCGGCATCGAGACCAAGGGCGGCATCATGACGCGCCTGATCGAGCGCAACACGGCCATCCCGACCAAGCGCAGCGAGACCTTCACCACAGCCGACGACAACCAGCCGTCCGTCGCGATCCAGGTCTTCCAAGGCGAGCGCGAGTTCACCCGCGACAACAAGAACCTCGGCACGTTCGAGCTGACCGGCATCGCGCCGGCCCCGCGCGGCATCCCGCAGGTTGAGGTTACCTTCGATCTCGACGCCAACGGCATCGTGCACGTGTCTGCCAAAGACAAGGGCACCGGCAAGGAACAGTCGATGACCATCACGGGCGGATCTTCGCTCGCGAAGGAAGACATCGAGCGCATGGTGCGCGAGGGCGAAGAGCACGCCGCCGAGGACAAGCGCCGTCGCGAGGCAGCCGAGACCCGCAACACGGCGGAGCAGCTCGCTTACTCGATCGAGAAGCTGATCAAGGAGAACGACGAGAAGCTGCCCGAGGACGTGAAGTCCGAGGTTCAGGCCGACGTTGACGCCCTCAAGGCCGCTCTCGTCGGCGACGACGATGCGGCCGTGAAGACGGCCTTCGACAAGCTCAACGAGAGCCAGGGCAAGCTCGGCGAGGCCATCTACAAGACCAGCCAGGCGGATGCCGCGGCCGGTGCCCCAACCGACTCCGAGCCGACCGCCGACGCGGCCGGCTCCGACGAAGACGTGGTTGACGCCGAGGTCGTCGACGACGAAGACGAGACCAAGAAGTAATGGCAGACGACAACAAGCGTCCTGGCGACGAGCCGTTTGACGAGGGGGCATCCACTGAGGGTGCCCCCGGGGCCGACGCCGAGGCGGAAGCCGAAGGTGTGAGTGTCGAGGACTTCGACGAGGCGTCCGCCGAGGGTATCGAAGAGGACGAGCTGACGGTCCAAGACATCCTGGATGCCGCCACGCGGGAAGTCGACGAGCCCACGAGCGAGCACCTCGCCGACCTCAAGCGGGTCACCGCGGAGTACGCCAACTACCGTCGCCGCACCGAGGCCAACCGCGAGGTCGAGCGTGAGCGCGTCACCGTGGATGTCGTAAAGGGCCTGATTCCCGTGCTCGACGATCTCGACCGCGCTGAGAAGCACGGCGACCTGGTCGAAGACTCGGCGTTCAGCACGATCGCCGCGAAACTGCGGGGGAGCGTCGAGCGCCTGGGCGTGAAGTCCTTCGGCACGGTCGGCGAACCGTTCGATCCGACCATCCACGAGGCGATCTTCCAGCTGCCCACCGCGGGCATCGAGTCGGAGACCGTCGGTGACGTGATCGAGACCGGCTACTTCCTCGGCTCGTCGCTCCTGCGCGTGGCCAAGGTCGTCGTGCAGGTACCGAGCGATGGCTAGCCAGGACTGGTTCGATAAGGACTTTTACAAGGTCCTGGGTGTGTCAAAGGACGTCACCCCGGCCGAGCTGAAGAAGGCCTATCGCAAGCTCGCCCGCACGTATCACCCGGACTCCAATCCGGGCAACCCTGCGGCCGAGGCGACGTTCAAGGAGATCAGCGAGGCACACTCGGTGATCGGTGACCCTGCCCAACGCAAGGAATACGATGCTGTGCGCGCGATGGGCGGTGGGGCCCGCTTCACCGCCCCGCGCCCCGGTGGCGGGCAGGCCGGAGGCTTCGATGATGTCTTCGGAGGCATGTTCGGTGGGGGCGCGCGGCAACAACAGCCCGGCTACTCCTATGAGCAGGGCGGTTTCGACGACCTCCTCGGCGGCATGTTCGGCCGCGGTCAGGGTGGCGGCGGTTTCGGCACCTCGAGCGGCGGGTTCCGCGGCTACGGCGGGCCGACTCGCGGCCGCGACGTGATCGCGTCGACAACGGTCGACTTCATCACGGCCACGCACGGTGACCAGATCACCCTGCAAACGCAGGATGGCCGCGCCATCAAGGTGAAGATCCCGGCCGGGGTGGCCGACGGGCAGAAGATCAAGCTCCGCGGCCAGGGGCAGCACAGCCCTGACGGCGGCGAGTCCGGCGACATCGTACTCACGGTGAACGTGCGCAAGCACCCGGTCTTCGAACGCGATGGGCTGAACCTGCGGGTCTCCGTTCCGGTCACGTTCGTCGAGGCCGCGCTCGGCGCCACTATCGAGGTGCCGACGTTGGGCGGAGCGCCGGTCAAACTGCGCATCGCCCCGGGCACCCCGAGCGGGCGCGTGCTGCGCGTCAAGGGGCGTGGCGTCGTGACGCCCAAGGGCACCGGGGACCTGCTGGCGGAGGTTCAGGTTGCCGTTCCGTCTCATCTGTCGAAGGACGCCGAAGAGAAACTCGCGGCCTTCGCGGAAGCACTGCCGAAGGAGAATCCGCGCGACGAACTCCTCGCGAAGGCGAGAGACTGACGGTGGACGAGAACACCCGGGTTTTCGTAATCTCGATGGCCGCCGAGCTTGCGGGCATGCACCCGCAAACGCTGCGCCAATACGATCGCCTGGGGCTGGTGAGTCCCGACCGCACCCCCGGTCGGTCTCGCCGGTACTCGATGCGGGATGTGGCCAAGCTCCGCGAGATCGCGGAGCTCGGTGCCGAGGGTGTGAGCCTGGAAGGGATCCGTCGCATCATTGACCTCGAGGACCACGTGCGCACGCTCGAATCGCGGCTGCGCGAATTGGAGTCTGCGCTGGCCGATGAACTGCTCAACCGTCCGGGCCGCCGCATCTTCGCGGCCGGCTCGGCCGGTGAGGTCATCTCGATGCGGGCCGGTACGCGCACGCGCCGGTCCAACCAGATCGTGATCTGGCGCCCCTTGGGTTCCCGCCCGATCGGCGACGAGAAGTAGCCGCACCTGCGGGCTAGCCTGAGGCAATGCCTGATTTTTCCTTTGACCGCCTGAGGCGTTTCCCCGACGTGGAAGCGGACAATCTCTTCGCCGTGGATGCGAGCGACCGCCTGATCCTCGACGAGGCGGCCGGCGTGCTGGCCGAGGCAGGATCCGGCGAGGTCGTGGTGATCGAGGACCGCTATGGCGCTCTCACCCTGGGCGCGGCCGCACTGGCCGGGGCCCGGGGAATCCGGGTGCACCAGGATGTCCTCTCTGGGGAGTTGGCCCTCACCCTGAATGCGGCCGACGCCGGACTCGCCGATTCCTACCGCTCCCTCATCCTGGGCGAAGAACTGCTGACGAACGCGCGGGTGGTGCTGATCCAGCTGCCGCGCAGTCTGGCGGCGCTCGATGAGTTCGCCGACGCCATCCGTCGTTTCGCGGCACCGGATGTGGTGGTGATCGCCGGCGGACGCATCAAGCACATGACGCCGACCATGAACGCGGTGCTCCGCCAGCACTTCGGCGAGCTGCAGGTCTCGTCGGCCCGGCAAAAGTCGCGGGTACTCAGGGCAGCGGCTCCGACTGCCTCCGCAACTCAGCCGACGGTGTCCACCTGGCCGAATTCTGTGGAGCACGCCGACCTGGGACTCACGATCTGCGCCCACGGGGCTGCGTTTGCCGGCGCGACCGTCGATATCGGAACGCGCTACCTGCTTGAGTTCCTTGATCGTATGAAAACGGATGCTCGGAGCGCCATCGACCTCGGCTGCGGCACCGGGGTGCTCGCCGCCACCCTCGCCCGACGCCGTCCCGCCCTGCGGGTGACCGCCACCGACCAGTCGGCCGCGGCCGTCGCCTCCGCGCGGGCCACCATGGTGGCCAATGCGCTCGCCGACCGGGTCACGGTCGTGCGGGATGACGCGCTCCAGAGCCAACCGGATGCCTCGGCCGAACTGATTGTGCTGAACCCGCCCTTTCACATCGGCTCGTCGGTCCATGCCGGCATAGCCCTGAAACTGTTCGAGGATGCCGGACGAGTGTTGCAGCCCGGTGGTGAACTGTGGAGTGTGTGGAACACCCACCTCGGTTATCGCCCCGCGCTGACGCGATTGGTCGGGCCGACACACCAGGTCGGTCGGAACGCCAAGTTCACCGTCACGGTCTCGACCGGACGCTGAGACGCGCCGGACCGCCGTGAGGCCCGCACCTGGGGGCTTCCGCCAGGGCGCCGGAGCCGACACGCCCGGGATGCGGGAGGGAGTTGCGCACCCCCAAAATTCACCGTAATGTCTCTCTAGTCACCCCACAGGTGCGGAAAGCCGCAGAGCTTCCCGGCCTCAAGTGGGACGAAGATTTAGTTTTTTCTCGAATATCCTCCCGACTAGGGAGAGTTCGGGTTTAAACCAAAATAATATCTCTCTTCGGCTGGTCGTCAGGTCGCGTATGTAGATGATTTCGAGTCGCTTTGGCGCACTCGGAATCGGCTGCTTTCCGTGATTTGACAGAGATTAGTCGGGTGGGTAAGTTTTACAGGTTGCCTCGAAGCGACAGCCCTTGGTGGGTTTGAAGTCGAGTGCGTCCGATCCTTGAGAACTCAACAGCGTGCACAATGTCAAATGCCAAAAACCTCGGTCGTAGGGCTCCTTTCTAGGGGGTACCGCGGAAGAGATTCCTTTGGAAAACATTTAAACAACAAAGCAAGTCAGTAATGATTTGTTCTGTCAGTTTCAAACTTGCAGATT